>NZ_JAZFXT010000063.1:0-215282 GCF_036448855.1 Methylobacterium ajmalii | reverse complement strand
CGGGATGGTGGGGATCAACGTGCCGATCCCGGTGCCGATGGCGTTCCACTCGTTCGGCGGCTGGAAGGCGTCGCTGTTTGGCGACCACCACATGCACGGGCCGGAGGGGGTGCGGTTCTACACCCGGCTCAAGACCATCACGACCCGCTGGCCCACCGGCATCCGCGCCGGCGCCGAATTCGTGATGCCGACGATGAAGTGAGAACCGGCGCCCCTTTCCACCCGGGAAGGGGCGTCCCGCCGGCGGGGCCGGGCAGCCGGGTCCCATCCGGACCGGGGCGAGGCCGGACGCAGAAAAAAGGCCGCCCCTTGCGAGGCGGCCCGAAGTCAAGGGAGGAAACGCCCAAGAAGGGCAGCACCGCGGCGACGCCATCGCCGCTGTGCGTGAAATCGTTTTCACACTCTGCACCGCACAACGCAAGCGCCGAGGCGACACGGCGGCCATGCGCTCGCAGCATACCGTTGCGTCATGTCAGGCCCGGCGTCGGCGCTGCCCCAGGGCCGCGAGGGTCGGCTCGGCGGCGAGCAGGGTGCGGGTGTAGTCCTCGCGCGGATGGTCGAGGACCTCGCGCACCGTGCCGGTCTCAACGAGCCGACCGGCCCGCATCACCCCGACCCGGTCGGCGATCTCGTCGACGACGCCGATATTGTGGGTGATGAACAGAACCGTCAGGCCGTGCCGGTCGCGCAGAGACAGGATCAGGCGCAGGATCTGGGCCTGGATCGACAGGTCGAGAGCCGAGACCGCCTCGTCGGCGACGACGAGCTTCGGGTTGGTGATGAGCGCCCGGGCGATGGCGATGCGCTGGCGCTGGCCGCCGGAGAATTCGTGGGGGTAGCGCTCGGCGGCTTGCGCCGGCAGCCCGACATCCTCCAGCGCCCGGGCGACCAGGGCGGCGCGGTCGCGGCCCTTCGGCGCGTCGTCGAGGAGGTGGAGCGGCTCGGCGACGATGCGGCCGACCGAGTGGCGCGGGTTGAGGGAGCCGTAGGGATCCTGAAACACCATCTGGAAGTCGCGGCGCTTGCGCGCGAGCGCCTTGGGCGACAGCGCGAACAGGTCGTCGCCGCCGAGGCGCACGGTGCCGCCGGTCGGCCGGTCGAGGGCCATGACGATGCGGGCGAGCGTGGACTTGCCGCAGCCCGATTCGCCCACCACCGCGAAGATGCTGCCGGGGGCCACGTCGAGGCTGACGCCGTCGACGGCGCGCAGGGACCGGATGGTGCCGCCGGCCCCGCGCAGGGCGTAGTCGCGGCAGAGATTCTCGATCGCGAGGAGCGGAGCGGTCACCGGGCGCCTCCGGCGGCGAGAGCGGGTTCGGCGGAAAGCCCCGCCCGGGCGCGGCGCGGCAGCGCGGCGATGAGGTCCTTGGTGTATTGCGCGCTCGGGCGGCGCAGGACCGCCTCGGTCGGCCCCGTCTCGACCGCGCGGCCGCGGCACATCACCAGCGTCCGGTCGGTGCTGCGGGCGATCACCCCGAGGTCGTGGCTGATCAGGATCAGCGACAGGCCGAGATCGGCCACGAGGTCGTCGAGGATGTCCAGGATCTCCTTCTGCACCGTGACGTCGAGCGCCGTGGTCGGCTCGTCGGCGATGAGCAGGTCGGGCTTCAGCGCGAGCGCGATCGCGATGCCGACGCGCTGGCGCTGGCCGCCGGACATCTCGTGCGGGTAGCTGTCGATGCGCCGCGCGGGATCGGGGATCCGCACCCGGTCGAGGAGGCGCATGGCCTCGGCCCGCGCCTCGGCCCGGCCGGTACCGCGGTGGAGCCGGATGCCCTCCGCGATCTGCTCGCCGGCGGTCATGGCGGGGTTCAACGCGGTCATCGGCTCCTGGAAGATCATGCCGATGCGCCGGCCGCGCACACCGCACAGCTCGCGCTCGCCCATCGTGAGGATGTTCTTCCCCTCGAGCAGGATCTCGCCGGAGGTGCGGGCGCTCCCCGGCAGGAGCCCGATGGTGGCAAGCGACAGCATCGACTTGCCGGAGCCCGACTCGCCGACGATGCCGAGGCTCTCGCCGCGGCCGACCGCGACCGAGACGTCCTCGACGACGCGGGCCTCGCCCCCGGGGCGCGGGAAGGCGATGGAGAGGTTGCGGATCGCGAGCATCAGGAGGCCTGCCGGCGGCGCGGGTCGAGGCGGGCGGCGAGCCCGTCGCCCAGGAGGTTGAGGCCGAGGACCGCGGCCGCGATGGCGAGGCCCGGGGCGAGCGCCAGGTGGGGCGCCTGGATGAGGTAGGTCTGCGACTCCGCGAGCATCCGCCCCCAGGTCGGCGCCGGCGGCGGCAGGCCGAGCCCGAGGAAGCTCAGGCCCGCCTCGGTCAGGATCGCCATGGCGAGCTGGATCGTGACCTGGACGATGACCTGGGCCGAGATGTTGGGCAGCACGTGCTCGAGCGTGATCCGGGCCGTGCCCTTGCCGGCCATGCGGGCGGCCATGATGTATTCGCGCGCCCAGATCTGCATCGCCGCGCCGCGGGTGACCCGGGCGAAGACCGGGATCATGAAGAACCCGATGGCGACGATGGCGGTGAGCGCCCCGGGGCCGAGCAGCGCGCCGAGCATGATCGCCGACAGGATCGGCGGCAGGGCGAACAGCGCGTCGCAGATCCGCATCAGCACCGCGTCGAGCTTGTGGTTGGCCGCCGCCGCGACGCCGGCCAGCGTGCCGAGCACGGCGCCGACCGCGACCGCCGCGAAGGCGGTGGTGAGCGAGTTGAAGGCGCCGCGCATCAGCATCGAGGCGACGTCGCGCCCGAGCTGGTCGGTGCCGAGAAGCCCCGAGACCAGCGGCCCCTTGAGCTTCTGGAGGATGCGCATCCGGGTCGGGTCCGCGGGCGTCCAGACCAGGGAGGTGAGCGCGATCGCGATGAGGAGCGCCGTCAGGATGCCGCCGACGAGGAGCGGGACGCTGCCGGGGCGCCACCCGCGCCGCATCTTTAAGGCGAGAGCCGTCATGCGCGCCTCCTCAGGCGGGGATCCACGACCGTATAGAGCAGGTCGACCCCGAGATTGACCACGATGACGATGGTGGCGAAGACCATCACGACGTTCTGGATCACGATCAGGTCGCGCTGCGAGAGCGCCTGCCAGGCGAGCCGGCCCATGCCCGGCAGGGTGAACACGTTCTCGACCAGAACCGCGCCGCCGATCAGGAACGAGATCTGCAGGCCCAGCATGGTGATGACCGGCACCAGCGCGTTCGGCACCGCGTGGCGCCACAGGGCGCGGGAGACCGAGGCGCCCTTGGCCCGGGCGGTGCGGACGAAATCCTCGTTCATCACCTCGACCACCGAGGCCCGGGCGACCCGGGTCAGCACCGCCGATTGCGGAATGGCGAGCGCCAGAGCCGGCAGCAGCAGGGCGCGGAAGGCCGCCGCGGGCTGGTCCCAGCCCGGAAAGCCGCCGGCCGGCAGCCAGCCGAGGCCGAGCGCCACCACCATGATGAGGAGGAGCCCGATCCAGAAGTTCGGCACCGCGATGCCGGCCTGGGCGTAGAGCGTCGCGGCCCCGTCCGCGACGCCGCCGGGCCGCGCCGCCGCGGTGACGCCGAGCGGCAGGGCGATGCCGACGGCCATGAGCACCGCGAGCCCGGTGAGCGGCAGCGTCACCGCCAGCCGCTCCCGGATCAGCGCTCCCACCGGCACGCCGTAGGTGGTGGACGTCCCCATGTCGCCGACGAGGAGCCCGCCGAGCCAGCGCAGGTAGCGGAGATAGGCCGGTGCATCGAGGCCCATCTGGGTGCGCAGGGCCGCCAGCGTCTCGGGCGTCGCCGAGGTGCCGAGCATCGCCGAGGCCGGGTCTCCCGGCACGATCTCCATCATGCAGAAGACCAGGATGGAGATCAGCACGAAGGTGACCGCGAAGCCGGCGGCGCGGCGGAGGAAGTGCCTCAGCATGAAGGGGAGCTCAACATCGATAAATCTGACGTTTATTGTATTATGAAATAAGAACCTAGCGCGGGACCCCCTCTCCCGAGTGGGAGAGGGGTAGGGGTGAGGATGATACGCTTCAGTTCAGAGTACTGAGCGTCGTGCTGGCAGATCTACGGTTAATGCCAGACTCAGAACCGTAGCACCCTCACGCGGGGTCTTCGATCCCCAGGCCCCTCTCCCACACGGGAGAGGGGAGGACTGCCCTACTCCGTCCACCGCACCTCGGTGAGGTCGTTCGACGGCACCGGCTCGTTCCGCCAGAACCCCGTGAGCTTGGCACGCCACACGCTGAGCTTCGGCAGCACGAAAAGGAACAGGGCCGGTACGTCCTCGGCGAGGATCTTCTGCGCCTCGCCGTAGAGCTTGAGGCGCGCCCCCTCGTCGGTCGCCTGCGCAGCCTTCGACACCACGTCGTTGAAGGCCGGGTTCTTGTAGCCGAAGTAATACGGGTCGTTGGCGTAGATCGCGATGTCCATCGGCTCGGCATGCGCGATGACCGTCATGTCGAAGCTGCGGTCGCGCATCACCTCCTGCACCCACTTGGCCGGGAACTCGGTCGGCACGATGGTCATCGTGACCCCGACCTCGGAGAACATCGCCTGCAGGATCTCCGCCGTGCGGGTGGCGTAGGCCATCTGCGGCGACTTGAAGGTGAAGGTCAGGCCCTTGGCGTAGCCGGCCTCCGCCAGCAGCGCCTTGGCCTTCGCCGGGTCGTAGGGGTAGACGCCGGTCAGGTCCTTGTAGCCCGGGTCGTTGGGCGTGTAGTGGCTGCCGATCGGAGCGCCGTAGCCGGAATAGGCGCCCTCGATCAGCAGCTTGCGGTCGACCGCCATCATCAGCGCCTGGCGCACGCGCTTGTCGGCGAAGGGCTTCTCGGCGTTGTTCATGCCGGCCACGACCTTCATCTCGGTCAGGCCCGGCTCCGCCTTGAACGCCTTATCCTTCTGGAACGCCCCGTAGAGTTCGGGGGCCGGCAGCAGCGGGTAGGCGTCGACGTCGCCGGCCCGCAGGGCCGCGGCGGCGGCCTGGGGATCGCCGATGAAGCGGAACGTCACCTTGTCGAGATGCACCTTGCGGGCGGCGTCCCAGTAATCGGGGCTGCGTGCCAGCTCGACCCGGTCGCCCTTGCGCCAGGCCACGAAGCGGAACGGCCCGGTGCCGACCGGCTGGCTCTTCAGCCCCTCGCGCGACTTCGGCTCGACCATCACGGCGGCCGGCAGGCCGAGCCAGAACAGCAGGTTGCCGGAGGGCTTCGAGAGCGTCAGGACCAGGGTCTGCGGGTCCGGCGCCTTGACGTCGGCGATGACCGCGTAGAGCGCCTTCTGCGGATTGACCGAGCCCGGCGCCCGGATCGCGTCGAGGCTGAACTTCGCCGTCTCGGCGGTGAACGGCTCGCCGTTGTGGAATTTCGCGCCCTGCTGGAGCGCGAAGGTGTAGGTCAGGCCGTCGGGCGAGACGGTCCAGCTCCTGGCGAGCTGCGGCTGCACCTTGCCGTCGCGGTCGACCCGGGTCAGGCCCTGAAACACGTTCTGCCACACCACCTGGCCGATCACGGTGGGCGCCGCGCTGGTCGGGTCGAGGCCGGGCGGCTCCACCGGCATGCCGACGACGAGGTCGGTCCGCGGCGCGGCCTCGGCGCGTCCCGGGAGCTCCAGCATCGCGACCGCCAGGGCGGCTCCGGCGGCGGCACCGGCCAGGAGGCGGCGGCGCGGGCGGGAGAAGCGCGTGCGTGTGACCATGGAACCCCTCGTTGGCGTCTTCGCCGGCCGCCTCTGCCGGGCGGCCTGGCCGATGCCGCTAGGAGATCAGGATTTTGGGTGTGGCCGCAACAGCGATCTGGTGCGCACCCCGTAGCCGAAACCGCTACACCTCGCGATCTGCGCGGAAATCCGGCATGTGCTGCTCCAGAACCGCCACCAGCTTGGCGGCGGCGAAGGAGAGCGGCCGGTCGCGCAGGTGCGACAGGTCGAGATGGGTGCGGATGCGCAGGCCCCGGAACGGCCGCGTCACCAGCGTTCCCGCCACCGCGTCGCGCCGCACGCTGAAGGGCGGCAGGACCAGGACCGCCCGGCCGCGGCGGGCCAGTTCCAGCTGCACCTCGAGGGCGCCGGTGGTGAAGACCGGATCGAGGGCGGGCAGGCCCGCCTCGCGCATCTGGCCGTCGAGGGCTTGGCGCACCCCGAAGGCGGCGTCGGGTACGGCGGTCGGATGGGCCAGGAGGTCGTCCGGGCCGATCTGCAGGCGGTCGGCGAGCGGATGGTCGGGCGCCATCACGGCGGCGTGCTCGATGGCGACCCGGCAACGCGCGACGGTATCGGTCCGGGGCGGCGTGAACAGGGTGACGGCGAGGTCCGCCTCCCCCTCCGCCAGGGCCTGCATGCTGCGCCCGACGCTCGCCACCACGACCTCGAAGCGCACGTCCGGGTAGCTCGCGGAAAAGTCCGCCAGCGCCGGCACCAGCAGGCCCGAGGCCGCCGCCCCGCTGGCATAGACCGTGACGCGGCCCGCCCGCAGGCCCTTGAGGTCGTCGATCAGGGTACGGACGTGGTCGAGTTCGCGGAGCGAGCGGGCCGAGCGCGCGGCGAGCAGCTCGCCGGCGGCGGTGAGGCGGATCCCGGTCGGGTCGCGCTCCACCAGCGGCGCGCCGAAACGGTATTCGAGGTTCTCGATCTGCCGGCTGATCGCGGTCGGCGCGATGCCGAGCTTTTCCGCGGCCCGCCGCATCGAGCCGTGCCGGGCGAGCTCGTTGAAGTAGATCAGGGCCCGCAGCTGCACGGCACGCACCCTCCTGGCGGTCACGGGCCTCCGATGCGGCCCGCCGTCAGGGATTACGGTGCGCGGGCGCCCGCGTCCACGCGTCCCGGGCCGCCTCTCCTCCCCGGCCGCCGGCTCAGAGGCTTCAGGCCGCCTCGACCACCAGCCCCGCCGCCGCCTCCCCGGCCGCGCCGAGCGGCACGGGACGCCGCGTGTCCTTCGAGAGCAGCACGCAGATCGATTCCGCCTCGCCCGCCACCGTGTCACCGGTGAGGATGCGGTGGCGGAAGCCGAGCGAGGTGCGCCCCGCCCGGGCAAGCCAGGTCGCGGTGCGGACCCGGCCCGGATAGTGCAGCTCCGCCCGGTAGTCGATGACGAAGCGGGCGATGACGAAGAAGGTGTCGGGCGTGAGCAAGGGGGTCAGGTGGGTCGCGAAGAACTGCACCCGGCCGCTCTCGCAGAACGCCGCGAAGACCGCGTTGTTGACGTGGCCGTTGGCGTCCGTGTCGCGGTAGCGCAGGACGTCCTCGCTCCACAGCACCCGCGGATCGGCCTCGAACCCGTTCGTCATCACGCAAGCCCCTCAGGCGGTCCGGGGCGCGGTGCCGCCGAGGTGAAAGACCCGGTGCGGGACGAGCTCGCCGCGCTCGACGTCGCCGACCGCCACCAGCACGCCGCCGCAGGTCGCGTAGGCCTTGCCCTCGGTCGGGGCGTCGCGGCCGCGCAGGATCACCGGCTGTCCGCGCATCAGGCGCATCGCCATGTCGCGGGAGACCGGGACGTGCGGCACCGCCTCGATCAGCGCCGTCTCGACCGGGCGCAGGATCGCCGCGTTGGCCTCGGCGTCGGCCGCCTCGAGGGCCGCGACGGTGCAGGACTGGTCCTCGGTGAAGGGGCCGACGCGGGTGCGGCGCAGGGCCGAGACGTGGCCGTAGCAGCCGAGCGCGCGGCCGAGATCGCGGGCGATGGCGCGGACATAGGTGCCCTTGCCGCACTCGGCCTCGATGACGGTGCGCTCGGGCGTGTGCGCGACGACCGCCAGCCGGTCGATCTGCACCGGCCGGGCGACCAGCTCCACCACCTCGCCGTCGCGGGCGAGGTCGTAGGCGCGCTCGCCCTGGATCTTGATCGCCGAGTAGCGCGGCGGCACCTGCTCGATCGCGCCGACGAAGCGCGGCAGCATCGCCTCGACCTGCTCCTGGGTGGGGCGGTCGTCGGAGGTGGCGACCGGGCGGCCTTCCGCGTCGTCGGTGTCGGTCTCGATGCCCCAGGTGACGGAGAAGACGTAGGCCTTGCGGCCGTCCATCACGAACGGCACGGTCTTGGTCGCCTCGCCCAGCGCGATCGGCAGGATGCCGGAGGCGAGCGGGTCGAGGGTGCCGGCGTGGCCGGCCTTCTTGGCGTTGAGCGCGCGCTTGACCGCCGCGACCGCGTGGGTCGAGGTCATGCCGACGCCCTTGTCGAGGATCACCCAGCCGCTGATCTCACGGCGCTTGGGCCGGTCGCCCGGCGGGCGGCCGCGGCCGCGGGGCCGGTCGTGCCGCGGGCGGTCCTGACGCTGGCCCTCGCGCGGACCGTCCTGGCGAGGACCATCCTGGCGCGGGGCGTCCTCGCGGGCGGGGCGGGCCGCCTGCGGCGCGGGCTCTGAGGGCTGATCCTCGTGCATCGTCATCTTCCGTATCCGTTCTCGAACGGCGGTCGCCGCGGGACGTGCCGCCCGCTTTGCGCCCCAGCCGATCCTGTGTGGTGTCTCAAGTCGTCGCCGATGAGGCGGTTCACCGGCCCGGTCGCCCGTGAGCCGGGAGCCGCGTCGCGGGCTCCCCGGCCGACCGGCCTCCCCTCGCGGCCGTCGCCGAACCGGTGACCGATTCGGCGGGCGATGCCTAGAGCATTTTCCGACGAAGGGGAAACCGGTTCGTCGCAGAAATTGCGACAGAACAAAGACTTAGAGGGCTTCGCGATCGTGAAGCGCCCTAGTCCTCGGAATCCGGCTCGGATTCCAGGTCGCGCTGGACCTTGTCGCTGCGCAGGAGCGCGTCGATGCGGGCCGCCTCGTCGAAGGTCTCGTCGCGGCGGAAGCGCAGGTCGGGGGCGAATTTCAGCGCCACCCGGCGGGCCACCTCCTGGCGCAGCACCTTCTTGTTGCGCTCCAGCGCCTCGATCACCGGGCGCTCGTCCTGGCCGCCGAGCGGCATGACGTAGGCGGTGGCGAGCTTGAGGTCGGGCGACATCCGCACCTCCGGCACGGTGATCACGTGCTGGTTCAGCACCGGATCCAAGATGTCGCCGCGGCTCAGCACCTCGGCGAGGGCGTGCCGCACGAGTTCGGCCACGCGCTGCTGGCGCTGCGAGGGGCCTGCGGATTCCTGGGGTTTGCGCACCATCGTCTCTCCGGGCTCGGACCGGGCCGCGGGGCGGCCTCCCGGCCATAGGGGCCCTCGCGGCTGTCATCTGAACCGACGAGCCCGGGACGCTGGCGTCCCGGGCTCGCGGTATCCTTGTCAGGGGCCGCCGCCATGACGGCGGACGGCCGATGGCAGCGGGGCTTGCGTCAGAGCGTGCGACGCTCCTCGTGCACGATGTAGCACTCGATCACGTCGCGCGGACGCATGTCCTGGTAGTTCTCGAAGGCCATGCCGCATTCCTGGCCGGACGCCACTTCCTTGGCGTCGTCCTTGAAGCGCTTGAGCTGCGAGAGCTTGCCCTCGTGCACCACCACGTTGTCGCGGATGAGGCGGACATGGGCGCCGCGCTCGACCCGGCCGTCCTCGACCCGGCAACCAGCGATCTTGCCCACCTTCGAGACGTTGAAGATCTCGAGGATGCGCGCCTCGCCCAGGCGCTCCTCGCGGAGCGTCGGCGGGAGCAGGCCCGACATCGCCGCCTTCACGTCATCCACGAGGTCGTAGATGATGTTGTAGTAGCGGATCTCGACGCCCGCGCGCTCGGCGGCCTCGCGGGCCTCCTTGTGGGCGCGGACGTTGAAGCCGAACACGACCGCACCGGAGGCCTGGGCCAGGGTGATGTCCGACTCGGTGATGCCGCCGACACCCGTGTGCAGGATGCGGGCCATCACCTCGTCGTTGCCGAGCTTCTCGAGCGAGCCGGCGATGGCCTCGACCGAGCCCTGCACGTCGCCCTTGATGACGAGCGGGAACTCCTTGCGGCCGGCACCCTCCTTGAGGTCGCGCATCATGTCCATCAGCGTCCGGCCGGCACCGCTGCCGGTGGCCGCCGCGCGCTCGCGCTTCATGCGGGCGCGGTACTCCGTGACCTCGCGGGCCCGGGCCTCGTTCTCGACCACCGCGACGCGGTCGCCCGCCTCCGGCGTGCCGTTGAAGCCCAGCACCTCGACGGGGACGGACGGCGCCGCCTCCTTGGTGTTGCGGCCGGTATCGTCGACCAGGGCGCGCACGCGGCCCCACTCGGCGCCCGCCACCACGATGTCGCCGGTGCGCAGGGTGCCGCGCTCGACGAGCACGGTGGCCACCGGGCCGCGGCCGCGGTCGAGCTTGGCCTCGATCACCGTGCCCTCGGCCGACCGCTCGGGGTTGGCGCGCAGGTCCAGGATCTCGGCCTGGAGGGCGAGACCCTCCAGCAGCTCGTCGAGGCCGTCCTTGGTCTTGGCCGAGACCTCGAACTCGAGGGTCTCGCCGCCCATCGACTCGACCTGGATGTCGTGCTGCAGGAGCTCGGTGCGGACCCGCTGCGGGTTCGCGTCGGGCTTGTCGATCTTGTTGATCGCCACGATCAGCGGCACCTCGGCCGCCTTGGCGTGGGAGATCGCCTCGATCGTCTGGGGCATGACACCGTCGTCGGCCGCCACTACCAGCACCACGATGTCCGTCACCCGGGCGCCGCGGGCGCGCATCGAGGTGAAGGCCGCGTGGCCGGGGGTGTCGATGAAGGTGATCTTGCCGCCGGACGGCGAGGTCACCTGGTAGGCGCCGATGTGCTGCGTGATGCCGCCCGCTTCGCCGGAGACGACGTTGGCGTTGCGGATCGCGTCGAGCAGCGAGGTCTTGCCGTGGTCGACGTGGCCCATGATGGTCACGACCGGCGGGCGCGGCTGGGTGTCGTCGTCGGTGTCGGCCTCGTCGAACAGGCCTTCCTCGACGTCCGACTCCGCGACGCGGCGCACGGTGTGGCCGAGTTCCTCGGCGATGAGCTGCGCCGAATCCGAGTCGATCACGTCGGTGATCTTGTGGATCTGGCCCTGCTTCATCAGCATGCGGATGACGTCGACCGCCCGCTCGCTCATCCGGTTGGCGAGCTCCTGGATGGTGATCGTCTCCGGGATGACCACCTCGCGGGCCAGCTTCTCCTTCTGCTCCACCTGGCGGTGGCCGGTCAGGCGCTGGTTGCGGCGGCGGAACGAAGCGAGCGAACGGGTGCGCTCGTCCTCGCCCGAGGTCGCGGTCGCGATGGTCAGGCGGCCGCGGTTGCGGTCGCCGCCCGGCGACTTCGGCGTCTTGGGCGGGGTGATGACCTTGAGCGGCATGCCGGGACGGCGGATGACCCGCTTGGTCTCGGCCTCCTCCTCGGCAGCGGCCGGACGGGCCGTGGCGGGACGCGCGGCACCGGCGGCGGCGGGCTTCGCCGCGGCGGTGGCGGGCGTCTCGGGCTTCGGCTCGGGCTTGGGCTCGGGCTTCGGCGCCGG
The DNA here is from genome assembly GCF_036448855.1 of Methylobacterium ajmalii. Taxonomy (NCBI): domain Bacteria; kingdom Pseudomonadati; phylum Pseudomonadota; class Alphaproteobacteria; order Hyphomicrobiales; family Methylobacteriaceae; genus Methylobacterium; species Methylobacterium ajmalii. The sequence goes on along the minus strand of NZ_JAZFXT010000063.1, from coordinate 203,934 downwards.
GCGCGCCATGAAGTTCAGGTCGCGGGGCTTGCGCGAATCGGCCGTCAGGACGCGGCGCGGCTCGGCCGGCGCGGCCGGACGGGTGATGCCGACGCTCGGGACCGTGCGGGCGGCGCCGGGCACCGCCGAGGCGCGCGCACCGGCCGGGACGGCCGGACGGGCACCGGCGGCAGCCGCCGGGCGGGCTCCGGCCGCGGCCGGACGTGCACCGGCCGGAGCCGGGCGAGCCGCTGCGGCGGCCGGACGGGCCGCGGCGGCCGGAGCCGCCGGACGGGCGGCGGTAGGAGCCGCGGCCGCAGGTGCCGGGGCGGCGGCCGGAGCCTCGGGGGCGGCCGGAGCGGCAGCGACCGGAGCAGCGGCAGCGGCGGCGTTGCGGGCCGCGTCTTCCTGGTTGCGGCGCTCGGCCTCCTCGGCGGCACGGCGCTTGCGCGCGTCCTCCTGGCGGCGGCGCTCCTCTTCCTCGTGCTTGCGGGCCTCGGCGGCCTCGCGCTCACGAAGCTCGGCAGCCTCGCGCTCGACGCGGCGCTGGGCCTCCTCGGCGGCGCGGCGGCGCTCCTCCTCCTCGCGACGCTTGGCGTCGACGAGGGCGGCCATGCGGGCGCTCTGCTCCTGATCGCTCAGGGTGCGCAACACGACGCCGGACCGCGCGGCAGCCGGGCGATCCTGGCGCGGCCCGCCCGGACGGCCCTGCCCCTGCGGGGCGGAGCGCGCCTGGCTCGGCGCGGCGTCCCTCGGCGCAGCCGGAGCCGGCGCGCCGCCGGGGCGACGTTTCACCGTCTCGACCACGACCGACTTCGAGCGGCCATGGGAGAAGCTCTGGCGGACCGTACCCTGCTCGATCGGACGCTTCGTCGACATCGTCTTGGCGGGGCCGGTATGCAACGTCTTGTCGCCCGGATTCTTCGTCTCACTCATTCAGTTCAGACCCTGGGGGTTCTCGTCCGTCCCGGGACCCGGCCTCCCGGCGGCCGCCTCCCATCGTATTCCCGGGAGCGCACCCGCCGACCGGGCCGATCCCATTCGATTCGTATCAACCACCGGCCTCCGGGGGGCCGGTCCGCAGCGAAGTCCCATCTTCCTGGACAGCGTCCGGGAGCGCCGCGTCGGTGCCTGTCGGCGCCGTTCCGGCGGTTCCCGGCGTCGCCGCCTCGCCGCGGAAGACGTGGAGCCGACGCCAACGCGCGAGCAAGCCGGCAGTGCCGGCTCCCGCGACAAGGGCAGCGTGTATCACATGATCCCGGCCCAAGGCCATGTCCAATTCTACACCGGACAGGTCGTCGATCACCGGGATCCTCGATATGGCATCGCCATAGCGCCTGCGCAATGCCTGGCCGAGCTTGCGCCGCCCGTCGGCGCTCGCATCGCTGGCATGCACCAGGGCCTTGACCCCGGTCTCGCTGTCGACCGCGCTCTCGACCTTGGTGAAGCCGGTGACGACGCATCCGCCCTTGTTAGCGAGCGAGAAGCCCTGGCGCATGTCGTCGCGCAAGCCCGCCTCGATCACGTCTGCGAGATCGGGCGCGACGCGCGCGTCCTTCCGCCGGAAGGCGCGCTGGAATAGGCGCTTCTTCACCGCCTCCTGCACCGCCGCCCGGGTCGCCGTCACCCAGGCGCCGCGGCCGGGAAGCCGGGCGCGCAGGTCCGGCACCACCTGGCCGTCGGGGGCGAGCGCGAAGCGGATCATCCGGTCCGGGTTGCCCGCCTGCCGCGTGACCAGGCAGGTCCGCTCCGCGTTGGCGCGGCCGCGCCCGACGCCGGCGTCGAGGACGTCCGGCGGCAGCGCGTCCGCATCCTGCGGGTCGTCCTGCATGGTCTCGCTCATGGTTCGGCGTTCCCCGCTCAGGTCGGCTGACGCTCGGCGGTCGCGGCGGCGTCCTCCTCGACCGGCACCGCCTCGGTCTCGGTCTCCTGGCCGTCCTGCACCGCCTCGTCGTCGGCCTGTTCGCCTTCGGCGTGCTCGTCCTCCGAACCCTCCTCGGCCTCCTCGGCCGGGGGCGCCTCGACCCAGCCGGCATGGACGCGGGCGGCCATGATCATCGCCTCGGCCTCGGTGCGGGAGAGCTCGAACCCGTCGAGGAAGCCGGCATGGCGCACCGCCTCGGGCCCGCGGCCCTCGGTGTAGCCGACGAGGTCGTCGGTGGCGCAGCCGGCGAGGTCCTCGACGTTCTTCACGTCGTTCTCGCCGAGCGCGACCATCATCGGGGTGGTGATGCCGTCGATGTCGCGCAGGTCGTCGGCGACGCCGAGCTCGATGCGGCGGGCGTCGTTCTCGGCCTCGATGCGGTTGAGGTAGTCGAGGGCGCGGGCCTGGATCTCGGCGCCGGTCTCCTCGTCGAGGCCCTGGATGTTGGCAAGCTCCGTCGGCTCGACGTAGGCGATCTCCTCGACCGAGCGGAAGCCTTCCGCGGCGAGCAGCTGGCCGACGGTCTCGTCGACGTCGAGGGCCTGCATGAAGGTGTCGGTGCGCTCGACGAACTCCTTCTGCCGGCGCTCCGATTCCTCGGCCTCGGTCAGGATGTCGATGTCCCAGCCGGTGAGCTGGGAGGCGAGCCGCACGTTCTGGCCGCGCCGGCCGATGGCGAGCGACAGCTGGTCGTCGGGGACCACCACCTCGATGCGGTCGGCCTCCTCGTCGAGCACCACCTTGACCACCTCGGCCGGCTGCAGCGCGTTGACGATGAAGGTCGCCTGGTCCTGCGACCACGGGATGATGTCGATCTTCTCGCCCTGCAGTTCGCCGACGACCGCCTGGACGCGCGAGCCGCGCATGCCCACGCAGGCGCCGACCGGGTCGATCGAGGAATCGCGCGAGATCACCGCGATCTTGGCGCGCGAGCCCGGATCGCGGGCGACCGCCTTCACCTCGACGATGCCGTCGTAGATCTCCGGCACTTCCTGGCCGAAGAGCTTGGCCATGAACTGCGGATGCGAGCGGGAGAGGAAGATCTGCGGCCCGCGCACCTCGTGGCGGACGTCGAACAGGTAGGCGCGGATGCGGTCGCCGGGGCGGAAGGTCTCGCGCGGGATCGACTCGTCGCGGCGCACGATGCCCTCGCCGCGGCCGAGGTCGACGATGACGTTGCCGTACTCGACGCGCTTGACGAGGCCGTTGACCACCTCGCCGATGCGGTCCTTGTACTCGTCGTACTGGCGCTCGCGCTCGGCCTCGCGGACCTTCTGGACGATCACCTGCTTGGCCGACTGGGCGGCGACGCGGCCGAAATCGAACGGCGGCAGGGTGTCGGAGATCACGTCGCCGACCTGGGCGGCCGGGTTGTGGCGGCGGGCCGACGGCAGGTCGATCTCGCGGGAGTCGTTTTCGACCTCGTCCACCACCAGGAGGTGGCGCGACAGGCGCAGAGCGCCCGTGCGGGGATCGATCTCGGCATGCACGTCGGTCTCGGCGCCGTAGCGCGAGCGGGCGGCCTTGGCGATCGCCTCCTCCATGGCGCCGATCACGATGGAGCGGTCGATCACCTTCTCGCGGGCGACCGCCTCGGCGATCTGGAGGAGTTCGAGCCTGTTGGCGCTGACGACGGCCATCGGTTCAGTCCTTCCTGGGTTGGCGTCTTCTGGGGGATTTATGGGATCGTATCGGGGATCGTCTTTGGTGGGCGCGCGGCTCAGTGGGCGCGCGGCGGCGGCGCGCCCTCGTCCTGGTCCTCGTCGTCCTCGGCGTCGTCCTGCGGCGGGGCCGAGCCGCGCCGGAGCGACTCGCGCACGAGCGCGTCGGTCAGGACGAGGTGGGCCTCGCCGATGTCGCGCAGGGCCAGGTCGTAGGAGGACGGCAGGCCCTCCTTGGCGTCGGGAAGCTCGATGCGCACCGTGTCGCCCTGCGGCGCCCGGATGATGCCGCGGAAGCGCTTGCGGCCGTCGAGCGGCGTCGCCAGCTCGACCTTGGCCTCGTAGCCGGCCCAGCGGGCGAAGTCGCCGGCCCGCACCAGCGGCCGGTCGATGCCCGGCGAGGAGATCTCGAGGTAGTAGGCGCCGCCGATCGGGTCGTCGACGTCGAGGATCGGCGAGATCGTGCGGCTCACCGTCTCGCACTCGTCGACCGACATCGTGCCGTCCGGCCGCTCGACCATGATCTGGACCGTGCAGCCGCTCTGGCTGGAGACCTTCACCCGCACGAGACGGAAGCCGAGGCCCTCGATCGCGGGCTCGATGATCTGCGCGACGCGCGCGGCGACACCGGTCTCGGTGATGAGGCGCTTCTCGGCCGGGTTGTGGTCAGGGGCGTCGGTCATGAGGTCGGTGCCGCGGCGGGGTCCCCGGGAGGAGCCCTGGGAGGGGAGGCAATCTGGCGTTCGGCTCGCGCCCGGGGAGGCTTGCGGCAATAAAAAAGAGCGGGCCCCGGGGGGACCCACTCCCGCACCGTAGCCCCACAGGCCACGAACAGAACTGATGACGGGGAGATAATCCTGCGGGCGGAGAAATGCAAGGCGATCGGGACAACCGATGGGACGCGGCGCGGCGACGGCGGCTCGCGGGCCGTTATCCCGCAAGTTGACGAAGGCAAGACCCCCCGCCCTCCGTGGGCCGGGAGACGGGGCGCCGTTTCCGGAAGGGCCGTACGCCTGCAGGGCGCATTCTGGAACGGCGTCGCACCACCCCTCTCCCGGCCCGCGGAGGCCGCGCGGGCGGGTGATACCGCTCCCGGAACCGATCTTCCGGAAGCGGTATCACCCCACCAGTCCCGGATCGATCGTCCGGGGGGCATCGAGCCAGTGCGGCACCGGCAGGTCGCGGGCGCGCAGGAAGCCGGGGTCGAACAGCTTCGAGGCGTAGCGGGTGCCGTAGTCGCACAGGATCGTCACGACGGTGTGGCCGGGGCCGAGGCGGCGCGCGAGCCGGATGGCGCCCGCCACGTTGATGCCCGACGAGCCGCCGAGGCACAGACCCTCCTCCTCCAGGAGTCCGAAGACCAGCGGCAGCGCCTCGGCGTCGGGGATGCCGAAGGACACGTCCGGCCGGAACCCCTCGAGGTTGCCGGTGATGCGGCCCTGGCCGATGCCCTCGGTGATCGAGGTGCCCGCGGCCTTGAGCTCGCCGGTGGCGTAGTAGGGATGGAGCGCCGAGCCGTCGGGATCGGCGAGCCCGATCGTCACCCCGGGATTGCGGGCGCGCAGCGCCGCCGCGGTGCCGGCGAGCGTGCCGCCGGTGCCGGCCGCGCAGATGAACCCATCGACCTTGCCCCCGGTCGCCTCCCAGATCTCCGGGCCGGTGGTGGCGATGTGGGCCTCGCGGTTGGCGAGGTTGTCGAACTGGTCGGCGAAGAAGGCGCCGCCGGGCTCGGTCGCGGAAAGCCGCGCGGCGAGGCGGCCGGCCACCTTCACGTAGTTGTTGGGGTTGGCGAACGGCACCGCCGGCACCTCGACGAGGTCGGCCCCGGCGAGCCTCAGCGCCTGCTTCTTCTCCGCCGACTGGGTGTCGGGGATCACTATCACGGTGCGGTAGCCGCGCGCCGCGCCCACGAGCGCCAGCCCGATGCCGGTATTGCCCGCCGTGCCCTCCACGATGGTGCCGCCGGGCCGCAAGGTGCCGGCGCGCTCGGCCGCCTCGACCATGAACAGGGCGGCGCGGTCCTTCACCGACTGGCCCGGATTCATGAACTCGGCCTTGCCCAGGATGGTGCAGCCGGTCTCCTCCGAGGCGCGCTTGAGGCGGATCAAGGGCGTGCCGCCGATCGCGGCGAGGATGTCGGAGCGGATCATCGCGGGGTCATCCGGGGCTGGCGGGCCTTCGCCCGCGGGGGTGGCGGTGATGCCGCGAAAGCGGGTGGGCGGCAAGGCCGTGAGGCCGGGGCTCGGCGGCTAGGCCCGTGGGTCGCGACGGGCGGGCGTCGCGCCGGATGCGGCCGCCCTCGCCGCAGCCTGCCGCCGTCGCGTCCCGCCTGCGCCGGGCGGTCGAGCGGTGTCGGTTCGCGGGAGCCTCACGCCCGCCGCAGCCGGAGCGCGTTGCCGAGGACGAACACGCTCGACAGCGCCATGGCGCCCGCGGCCAGGACCGGCGACAGCGACGGCCCGCCGACGAGCCGAAGCCCCCCCGCCGCCGCCGGAATCAGCGCGACGTTGTAGGCGAAGGCCCAGAACAGGTTCTGGCGGATGTTGCGCATCACGGCGCGCGAGAGCCGCAAGGCCTCGGCGACGCTCGCGGGGTCACCGGCCATCAGCACCACGTCGGCGCTCTCCACCGCCACGTCAGTGCCGGTGCCGATGGCGAGCCCCACCTCGGCCTCGGCGAGAGCCGGGGCGTCGTTGATGCCGTCGCCCACGAAGGCGACCGGGCCGTGCCGGTCGCGCAGGGCCCGGACGGCGTCGCGCTTGCCCTCGGGCAGCACCTCGGCCAGCACCGTCGCGATGCCGAGGCTCCGGGCGACGCCCTCGGCGGTGCGCCGGTCGTCGCCGGTGACGAGGGCGACCGCGAGGCCCCGGTCCTCGAGCGCCCGCACGGTCGCGGCCGCGCCGGCCTTGACCGGATCGGACACCGCCAGCAAGGCCGCCGGCACGCCGTCGACGGCGAGGTAGACCGGGGAGCGGCCTTGCGCGGCGAGGCGCGCGGCCTCCGGCGCGAGACCCGACAGGTCGAGGCCGGCGAGGTGGCGCGGAGCGCCGATCGCGACGAGCCGCCCGCCGGCCCGGCCGGTGACGCCGTGGCCCGGCACCGCCGCGACGTCGGCGACCGGCGGCAGGCTCAGGCCCTTCTCGGCGGCGGCCGCCACGATGGCGCGGGCGATCGGATGCTCGGAACGGGCCTCGACGGCGGCGGCGAGCGCCAGCACCGCGTCGGCGTCGAAGCCGGGGGCCGGGACCAGGTCGGTGAGGCGCGGGCGGCCCTCGGTCAGGGTGCCGGTCTTGTCGAAGGCGACGACCCGCACCCCTTCGAGCGCCTGCAGGGCCGCGCCGCTGCGAAACAGCACGCCGCGCTCCGCCGCCCGGCCGGTGCCGACCATGATCGAGGTCGGGGTGGCGAGCCCCATGGCGCACGGGCAGGCGATGATCAGCACCGCGACGGCGTGGACCAGGGCCGTGCCGAGGGCGGGCGCCGGCGCGAGCGCCAGCCACGCCAGGAACGTGAGGCCGGCGAGCCCCAGTACCGCCGGCACGAACCGGGCGGTGACCCGGTCGGCGAGGGCCTGGATCGGGAGCTTGGCGCCCTGCGCCGCCTCGACGAGGCGGACGATCTGGGCGAGCGCGGTGTCGGCGCCGACCCGCTCGACCGCGATCTCCAGCGCCCCGGTGCCGTTGACGGTGCCGCCGGTCGCCGGGTCGCCCGGGGCCTTCCTCACCGGCATCGGCTCGCCGGTGAGCATGCTCTCGTCGATGCGGGACGTGCCCGCGACCACCCGGCCGTCCGCCGGCAGGCGCTCGCCAGGGCGGACGCGGACGCGGTCGCCGACCTGGAGCGCGGCCGCCGGCACCTCGGTCTCGGCGCCGTCGCGCAGCAGGAGCGCGGTCTTCGGCGCCAGGCCGACGAGGCGCGCCACCGCCGCGCCGGTGCGGCCCCGCGCCCGCGCCTCGAGGTGCCGGCCGAGCAGGATCAGGGTGACGATGAGGACCGAGGCCTCGAAATAGATATGGGCGGAGCCCGCCGGCAGCAGGCCGGGCGCAAGGGTCGCGACCAGGGAAAACAGGTAGGCGGCGCCGGCGCCGAGCGCCACCAGGGCGTTCATGTCCGGATGGCCGCGCAGCAGGCCCGGCAGGCCGCGGGCGAAGAAGGACCGCCCGGGCCCGAACAGCACCAGGGTGGCGAGCACCGCCTGGATTCCGGCGCTCCACCGCTCGGGCAGAAGGCCGTTGCCGAGCAGGTGACCTTGGCCGAGCAGGTGGCTCCCCATGTCCAGCGCCACGACCGGGAGCGAGAGCAGGGCGGCGAGGACGAGAGCGCGGGCCGGCGGGCCGGACTCGCGGGGGGCCGCGGGCACAGCGGCCTGCGCCGTCGCCGGGCGGGGCGCGTAGCCCGCCTCCCGGATGGCGGCGTCGAGCGCCTCGCGGGTCACGAGGCCGTCGGGATGGCGCACGCTCACCCGGCCGGTGGCGAGGTTGGCGCTCGCCTCCCGCACGCCGGGCACGGCCTTCAGCACCCGTTCGATCCGGCCGGTGCAGGAGGCGCAGGTCATCCCCTCGACGGCGAACTCGCTCGTCGCCTCGGGCACCGCGAAGCCGGCCTCCTCCACCGCCTCGGCGAGCTTCGCCGGATCGTTGTCTGGCGCGAGGTCGAGGGTGGCGCGGCCGGTGGCGAGGTTCACCGCCACCGCCTGCACCCCCGGCACCCGCGTGAGCACCCGTTCGACCCGCCCGGTGCAGGAGGCGCAGGTCATCCCCTCGACGGGCAGGGTGATGCGACGGGCGGATGCGGTCATGGATGCGGTCATGGCGGCGGTCTCCCGCAGACGTATGTGGGGCGCGGGGCGGCGCCGCGATACGGCCCGTGCCGTCATCGGCCGTTGCGTCCCGAACATGGTTTCGCCGCGCTCGGGCGCCAGAGCGCATGACCGCCCCGGGACACCGACCGGACACGATCGAGCGGTCATGACGCCGGGGCGAAGCGGGAGCGGGCGATGATCGGGCGGGTGCTGGCGGCGGGGGCGATGCTGTGCGGCGGGGCGGGGGCGGCCCTGGCGCATCCCCACGTCTGGGTGCAGGCGCGGGCCGAGCTGGTGCTCGACGGCAAGCGCAACCTCGTGGCGATCCGCGAATCCTGGACCTTCGACCCGGAATATTCGGCTTTCGCGGTGCTGAACCTCGATTCGAAGCGCGACGGCGTGCCGGATCCGGCCAAGCTCGACGCGATGGCGGTCGAGCGCCTGGAGGCGATGGCCGAGACGGCGTATTTCACGCAAGCCAAGCTCAACGGACGCCCCGTGACCTTCAAGGGCGGGCCCTCGCCGAAGGCACGCTACGCGCAGGGGCGCCTGACGATCGACTTCACCCTGGTGCCGCAGGGGTCGACCGGCCCGGTGCGCAACCTGGTGGTGAGCTTCGACGACCCCGATTTCTACGTCGCCTTCGGGCTGCCGCCGGACGACCCGGTCAAGCTGTCGGGCAGCCCGGATTGCGTGCTGAAGCTCAACCGCCCGGCGCGCCAGGCCAAGGAGGGCGAGCAGCTGATCCCCGACGAGGAGGCGACCGGCACGCCGGGCGCCGCCGCGGCGGCGGCCGCCGACTATACCGGGCGCCTGCTCGTCGCCTGCCCCTGATCGGCGGGCACCGGATCCTGGGGCGGAGCGCCCTTCGGCGGGGCGCCGTGCGCCGGGATCAGGGCGCGGAAGGTCGCCCCCTGCCCCGGAGTGCTCTCGATCACCAGCCGGCCGCGATGTCGGGCGAGGATGTGCTTGACGATGGCGAGGCCGAGGCCTGTGCCGCCCTGCTGGCGGCTCGAGGCGGCGTCGACCCGGTAGAACCGCTCGGTCAGGCGCGGCAGGTGCTCGGGGGCGATGCCCGGGCCCTCGTCGCGCACCGCGACCTCGACCTCCGGCGGCCGGCTGTCCTCCGCGTCGCGCAGCCCCAAGCGAATCTCGACCCGGCCGCCGTCGCCGCCGTACTTCACGGCGTTCTCGACGAGGTTCTCGATCACCCGCAGGATCTCGTCGCGGTCGCCCAGCACCCGCAGCGGTCCCGCTACGGCGTCGAGCGTGAGGACGACGCCGCGCTCGCGGGCGATCAGCCCGAGCGCGTCGGCGATCTGGCGGGCGAGCGGGACGACATCGACGGCTTGCGTCGGCGGGACGTGGGCGCGCAGCTCGATGCGGGAGAGCGACAGCAGGTCGTCGATCAGCCGGGTCATCCGCAGGGCCTGGACCCGCATGATGCCGAGGAAGCGCTCGCGCGCCTTGGCGTCGTCCCGGGCCGGGCCCTGCAGGGTCTCGATGAAGCCGAGCAGCGAGGCCAGCGGCGTGCGCAGCTCGTGGCTGGCATTGGCGACGAAATCGACCCGCATCGTCTCGAGGCGCTGGGCCGAGGTGAGGTCGCGTAGGAACAGCACCACGTTCGGCCCGGCCCGCCCGGCCTCGCCGCCCTGCATCGCGCCGATCTGCACCTCGAAGGTGCGCTCGGTCGGGACCCGCGGGGAATAGAAGGTCTTCAGGGGCTCGCCGGTGCGTAGAACCGTCTCGATGCCGTCGAGCACATCGGGATCGCGCAGCGCGAAGGAGAGCGGGTGGCGCGGCCGCAGGGAGGGCAGGAGCGCGCGGGCGGCCGCGTTCGACTCGATCACCAGGGCGCGGCGGTCGATCAGGATGACGGGGTCGGGGATGTTGGCGAGCAGCGCCTCGGCGAGGCCGTGTCGGCCCCGGCCCGGCCCGGCGTCGAAGCGCGGCACCGGCTCGCCGCGGCGGGGGGCGGCCGCGAGGCCGCCGACCAGGAGGGCGAGGAGGGCCGCGACCCCGGTGCCGAGGTCGAGCCCGTGGTGCCATATCTCGATGGCGGTGAAGACCAGGACGGCGAGGAGGGCGCCCCGCCAGGCCGCCCGGCGCGCGGCCGAGAGCGAGCCGGAGGCGACGGGAAGGAACGGCACCACCGGCTCGTCCGGCAGCGCGTCGTCCCGCAGCGGGTCGCCGGCGTCAGGGCGTGGGGTCGCTCTCGGCGGCATCATCGTCGGGCGCCTCCCGCGGGGTGAGGCGCGCCCGCTTGGCGATCTCATAGGCGCCGAGCGCGGCCAGCGCCACCACGAACGGGATCAGGTAGTAGCAGACCCGGAACAGCAGCAGCGCGCCGAGCACCGATTCCCGCGGCAGGCCGGAGAGCGCCAGCAGCACGGTCGCCTCGAACACCCCGAGCCCGCCCGGCGCGTGGCTGGCGATGCCGAGCATCGCGGCGAGCACGTAGATCGCCACGAAGGTCTCGAAGCTCAGGCCGTGGCCGGCCGGCAGCAGCACGTAGAGCACGCCGGCCGCCGCGCAGACGTCGCCGGCGCCGACGAGCATCTGGCTCAGGGACAGCTTCAGGCCCGGCAGCTCCAGGCGCCAGCCCCGCACCTTCACGCTGCGGCGCTTGACCGTGACCCAGGCCAGGTAGGCCAGCACCGCGGCGAGCACGGCGGCCCCGAGCCCCTGGTTGAACAGGGCGCTGGTGTAGGTGAGGTGCGAGAGCGGCCCGGCCTCGCGGATCAGGCTGATGCCGAGCACCGCCCCCATGCCGAGCCAGAAGGTGAAGCCGGCGACGATGGTGAGCGCTGCGATCCGCCCGGGGCTCAGGCCCTGGGCGGAATAGATCCAGTAGCGCACCGTGCCGGCGGTGAAGAGCGGGAAGCCGAGGTTGAAGCTCACCGCGTAGCTGGTGAACGAGGCGAGCGCCGTGGTGCGGTAGGGCACCTTCAGCTTGAGCTGGCGCAGCGCCAGGGCGTCGTAGCAGGTGAGGAAGAGGTAGCTCACCACGACGAGCACGATGGCGAGCCCGATCTGGTCGGGCGTCGCCGCCAGGAAGGCGGTGCGCAACTCGGCCCAGGTGACGGTGGAGACGAGCTTGCCCAGCACCCCGAGGGAGATGACGAACAGCACGACGCTCGCCAGCGTGCCGAGCCAGGCGTAGCGCCGCCGGTGGCGGGCGCGCCGCTCCTCCGCCGGGGCCGCGGGATTGCTCCCCGGATCCTGCCCGGCGGGGTCCTCGTCGCGCGGCGGCCCGCTCCCTGCGCCCGTGTCGCGCAGGGGCTCGGCCCGCGCGAGGGTCTTGTCCTGATTGGCGAAGTTCATCGCGTCGGCGTCCGACCCCGCTCGTCACCGGCGCGGGCCCGCGGCCGATCGCGGCCAGGCTCGCGCACACAGGTGCCCGGCGGCACTCCGACAGAGCCCCGCTCGCTGATGTCCGCCATGTAGGCCGTCTGCCGACGAATGACCAGACGGACCATGCGGCAACGCGGACGGAGAGGTGGGCGGCTCAACCGGGGATTCCGAGGTGACGGGCGGCCTCGGCCAGCCCGGCGGCGATCCGAGCCGGCACCGCCGGGCTGGTGCAGACGTAGGTCGGGCTCGGATGCGGGACCGCCACCACCGGCAGGCCGGGGCGCGACGCGGCGAGGTCCGGCGCCAGCCCTTGCGCGACGCGACCGGACAGGACGACGACCGCGAGGTCCGGCATCAGGTCGACGAGCGGCGGCAGGTAGGCCCGGGCCGCCCGGATCTCGGCCGTCCGCGGCGCCCGGTTGCGGGCGCCGGGGGCGTGGATCACCCACGGCACGGCGTTCCAGATCAGGGTGTCGGCGCGCGGGATGCCGGCCGCGTCCAGGAACCGGAAGAGGTTGGCGGCGGTCCCGGTCGGGTTGTCGCGGGACACGAAGGCGGTGCGGCCGGTGGCCGGTCCCGGGGTCTCGAGGAGCAGCAGCAGGCGGGCCGCCACGCCGCCGTCGAGGGGGTCGGCCTCCGGCACCGGCCGGTCCTGCTCGGCCCGGATGCGCCCGGCGAGGGCGCGCAGGGGCGCGAGGGGCGCGCTGGCCTCCGCGAGGGCGTGGCGCGCCGCGACGGCACCGGGATCGACCAACGTTTTCGGTGCGGCCGGCCCGTCGCTCACGCGAGGGCGAGCCCGTCCGGCAGGGTGCCGGCGAGGCGGAAATGCTCGCGGCCGCCCTCGGCGCTCAGGCGCTCGGCGAGGCCGGCGGGGCCGCCGAACTGGAAGCCGATCTGGCTCGCATAGGCCGCGCAGGCGGCGTGCTTGGCCGCCTCGTCCTCGGCGGACAGGTGGATCGTGACGGGCGCGAGCGCCGCGAAGGTCTCGCGGAACGGCTCCTTCGGGTCGGGGTGGCGCACGGTGTAGGGAAAGTCGCGCCACCACAGCACCGGGCAGGCAGGCGCGCGCGCGCTCAGCGCCCGCACCAGCTGGACGTGGTCGACATGGCCGCCGACGCCCTGCGGCGCGAGCAGCAGGTCGGGGGCGGCCTCCGCCATCAGGCGGGCGAGGACGGGGGCGAGGTCGTCGGCGAGCGGGTCGTCGGGCCGGGTCCCGGCGAAGAGTTCCGGCGCCGAGGCGTAGCCGCGATGCGGCGCCTCGGACAGCGCGACGTGGACCGGCGGGGACAGGCCCAGGGCGGCGGCCGCCGCCCGGTCCTCGTCGCGGCGCAGGGCCATGTAGTCGACCTCCGGCCCGAGCCCCTTGTCGAGCTGGCAGGCGAGGGCGAAGCCCGTCGGCCCGGGCACGCTGGCGGTGAGCAGCGTCACCATCACCACCGTCCAGCCCCCGTTCGCGAGCTGCGCCAGGGTGCCGCCGCAGGAGAACGCGGCGTCGTCGAGATGGGGCGAGAGGGCGAGGGCTGTGGGCATGGAACTCGACCGACAAACATAGCGCGGGCCTTCTCCTCTCCCCGCGGGCGGGGAGAGGGCCGAGCCCTCGTTCAGAGGGCTCGGCAAGCCCGAAGGGCGGGGGTGAGGGGGCGTTTCCGGATGGGACTCCTCCGGCACCTCCCCCTCACCCTCGCTCCGGCTTTGCCTCCGCTCGCTGTGCTCCCTGGACGGGAGCACAGCCCTCTCCCCGCCCGCGGGGAGAGGAGAGACGCGTGCAAACCTGGAGTGAGCCTTCCGGCCGCGCTGGAAGGCGCCTCACAACAGGTGCGGCTCGGCCCGGAAGCGGCAGCCCGGGTCGTGCGGCAACTCGGGGTCGAAGGCCGGGTCCGGCCGCTCGTCCTTCACCGCGGCGTAGACGTCCATGATCTGGCGCCCCACCGCCTGCCAGGAATAGACCCGGCGGCACTCCTCCAGGGCGGACGCCGCGAGGCGGGCGCGCAACGGGCGGTCGGTGATGATCCGGTGAAGCGCCTCGGCCAAGGCCGGCACGTCGCCGGGCTGGACCATGAGCCCGTTCTCCTCGTCGCGCAGGCAATCCGAGACGCCGACAGAGTGGGTGGAGACCACCGCCTGCCCCGCTGCCATCGCCTCCAGGATGGTGTTGGAGAACCCCTCCGCGTAGGTCGGCGAGACGAAGACGTCGCCCATCGCGTAGAGGCCCGGCACCGCGTCGTACTCGGCGTAGCCGGTGAAGCGCACCTCTCTCTCCGAGAAGCCGAGATCGGCGGCCAGCGCCTGGGCCGGCTCCACGTCGGGACCGATGCCCGAGATGATGGCGGCGAACGGCGTGCCGCGCCGGCGCAGCAGGCTGAGCGCGTCGATGAAGTCGAGCACGCCTTTCCGACGGTCGACCCGGCCGTGGTAGAACAGCCGCACCGGGTCTGCGGCGTCGCCGGGCTGCCAGCCTTGCGGCGGGCGGAAGCGCGCGGTGTCGACGGCGCCGGGCACGATGGTGAAGCGGTCGGGATCGCTGCCGAGCCGGTCGCAGACCTCGGCCACGAAGGAGCGGCCGCCGATCAGCAGCGCGTTGGCGTGGGCCAGCACCCGCACCATGGCGAGGCGATGGGTCTCGCAGCACGAGCCGACCCAGTGGCCGTCGCCGCCCTGGATCGAGACCACGTTCGGCACACCCAGTTTGCGCGAGGCGATCAGCGTGGCGAAGCCCGTCGGGTAGCCGTACTGCGCGTGCAGCACGTCGAACGGCTTCTTCGCGTGCTCGGCCGCGATCGTGTCGACCATCGTGGCGATGTCGCGCTCGAAGTCGCCGCTCTCCTGCTCGCCCCGCTGTTCGAGGCCGATCACCCGCACGCCCGGCACCGGCGGCGGTGGGCCGCCGCCATAGACCTTGGTGCCGAAGGCATCGCCCCGGTACTGGCTCACCATCGTGACGTCGTGGCCGGCGCCGACCAGTTCGCGCAGGAGGTTCTGCGCGTAGACGCTCATGCCGGAGATCGCCGGGAAATAGCGCCGGCTGACGAAACAGATCCTCATCGACGGCACTCCCGGAGATAGCGCAGCGAATCCGGGATCATCCGGTCGGCCCGGTGGCTCTCGCGCGAGAGCTCGACGCAGACGAGCCTGTCAAAGCGGATGGCTTCGAGGGCGTCGAGCACGCCCGGCACATCCATGTCGCCCTCGCCGAAGGGCAGGTGGATGTGGGTGCCGCGCGCCATGTCCTCGATCGCCACGGTGCCGAGGCGATCGGCGAATTCATGCAACGCCGCCGCCGGCTCGCGCTCCTGCGTCACCAGGCAGTGGCCGGTATCCAGCGCCAGGCGCAGGCCCGGGACATCGAGGGCGGCGTAATCGTCCAGGGTCTCGACCAGCATGCCGGGCTCGGGCTCCAACGCCGCCACGACCCGGCGCTCGGCCGCGTAGGCGACGACCTGGTCGAGGCCGTCCCGCAGCCAGCCCCGCGCCTCTGCCGGATCGATTCCGGGCTTCGGCACGCCGGCCCAGAACGACACCGCCTCGGAGCCGAGGATCGCCGCGATGTCGATGGCGCGGTGCAGGAAGGCGACCCGGCGGGCGCGACCCGCCGCATCGGCGGTCACCAGGGTCGGCTCGTGCTTGGCGCGCGGATCGAGGAGGAAACGGGCGCCGGTCTCGATCACCGAGCCGAGGTTCAGGCCGTAGAGCCGGCCGCGGACGCGCTCGGCTTCCCGCGCCCAGTTCTCGGCGAAGGGATCCAGGTGGTGGATGTCGAGGGTGAGCGCGACGCCGTCGTAGCCGGCATCGGCGATGAGATCGAGGGCGTCGTCGAGGCGGTGGTTGGCCGCCCCGTTGGTGTTGTAGGCGAAGCGCAGGCTCATGCCGCCCTCCCCCGCCGCTCCAGGCGGAACGGCGCGTGGTGCGATTCCGGCTCGCGGTAGAGCGGATAGAGCGGGCCGACGATCCGTTCGGCCAAGGCGACGTCGAAGAGCGGCTGGCCGCCGAAGCGCTCCAGCGCCTCGGGCGTCAGGCGCACCGGCCGCAGGGTCTCGCTCTCCTCGCCGAAGCGGATCAGCGGGTGGTCGCGCTCGATGAGCTTACGGGTGTTGCGCTCGCCGATGCGGTAGTAGCTCATGGTCTCGACCTCGAGCCCCGGCACGATCGCCTTGACGATGCCCACACCACCGCCCGGCGGCGAGGCGTCGACGTAGAGCACGTCGAAGCCCTCGGCCTCCAGGCGCTCGCGGGCGATGCGGGCGCGGTCCTGGCCGGTGGGGGCGGCTTGCGTCGGCAGGTCGGTGAAACGCTTGGTGGCGCGCTCGGAATAGACGGTGCCGGCGAGGTAGTCCCGCAGGGTCTCGGCCGGCTTGTCGATCCAGTCGAGCATCGCGGCGAGCGCCCTGCCCTCCTCGAGGTCGAGGCTCGGCAGCGCCTTCTCGATGAAGGCGTCGACGTAGCCCGGCGGCGTGATCGAGCGGGCGAGCGCCAGCGGACCGTGCCCGAAGGTCTTGCGCACCCGTGCCGCCTGGAATTCCAGGATCGCCTTGCGGAGCGCCCGCTCGCGGTCGGGATCGCAGGCCTCGCCGCAGGCCGAGAGCGCGATCGGCGCGGGCGTGCGCGAGGCGTCGAGGTCGTAGCCGACGCAGTAGACGTTGGTGAAGCCGAACTGGTCGGTGGCGAATTTCGGCATCGCGCGGATGCCGAGGGCCTCCAGCCGGTCGAGCATCGCTCGCGTTTCCGGTCCCAGGCCCTCCGAGGTGTCGAGCATCACGCCCTGGTCGAGGGCGCGGAACAGGAGGCCGTTGCCGTCGCGCTGGAGCAGTTCGAGGAGGCCGTGCCCGAGGGCGAACGCGACGTCGGGCCCGGCGCCGAGCCCGTTGGTGATGAGGTTGGTGAAGGGCTGGTAGCCCTCCGACAGCTCGAAATAGTCGGTCGCCGCGAGGTCGAGCGGCATCAGCACCGTCTCGCCGGTCCGCGCCCGTACCGTGCCGGTCCATTCGAGGACGGTGTCGCGGTTAACGGGGCTCCCCGCCGGCAAACCGAGGGTGAGCGGATCGGCGACGGCGTTCGCGCCGAACACCCGCACGAGGTCGTGGTAGCTGGCGCGCTCCTTCTTGCGCGGGATCAGCGCTAGGCTCGGCATCAGGTTCTCGGCGATCTCGGCCACCGAGCCGATGATCGCCTCGTCGTCGGTGGCGCCGTAGCCGATGCCGCTCGGCATCGCGCCGACGAAGTAGGGGTCGTCGAGGAAGAGCGAGACGAACCAGCACGGCACCCCGGTGCGGTCGAGGGGGGCGAGCGGAAAGCCGACGATCTTTCCCGGCGGCAGCACGTCGAGATAGGCCTTGACGGCGTCCGGCAGGCGCTCGGGCAGGCCCTCGATGACGCGCGGCTGGCGGTAGGCGTAGGGGCGGGGTGCGGCGGGTTTGTCCACGAGCGATCAGACTCCTCGGGGGCCGTCAGGCGGCCGGCGCGACGGGGGATGGGGCGGGACGGTGCGACGGGGAGGCGGCGTAGGCGCGGGCCAGCAACCGCATGGTGTGGAGGTCGCGGGCGGCCGACCAGGCGTCGCGGCCGGCCGGATCGCGCAAGGAGCGCCCGAAGGCCCGCACCTGCTCCAGGAACGGCGAGGCCTCGGTGTCGAAGGGCAGCGGCGTGCTCTCGCCCGTGGCGCCGTCGATGAAGGTGACGCGGCCGCCGGCCTCCTGGCCCATCGTGTTCTGGGCGACGAGCAACCCTTTCGTGCCGGCGATCTCCAGGCGGCGGCGCGGCAGCGCGTCGGGGCAGTTGTAGGCGACGTGGAGGCTCGCGAGCACGCCGGAGCCGGTGCGGCCGATCAGCAACGCGCCGTCGTCGACGGCGTAGTCCTGGGCGCGGGCCTGGGTCAGGGCCGTGATGTCGAGGATCGGCTCGTCGAGGAGGAAGTCGGTCAGGTCGAGGCCGTGGGGGGCGAGGTCCATGAGCGCGCCGCCGCCGGCCTGGGCCTGGTCGATGCGCCAGTTGGCCTGCCCGGGAATCGCCGTCCAGGCCCGGTCGAGCCAGCAGGCGTAGACGATCCGGATCGCCGTCACGGTGCCGACCCGGCCGGCGCGGATCGCGTCGCGCAGGAGCCGGTGGGCCGGGTGGTGGCGCTGGTCGAAGGCGGTGCCGTAGAACGCCCCGGTGCGGGCGACCGCCGCCGCCATCGCCTCGGCATCGTCGAGCGCGGCCGCCATCGGCTTCTCGCACAGGATCGCCTTGCCGGAGGCGGCCAGCGCCTCGACGGCGCCGCGATGGAGGTGGTTGGGGGTCGCGACGTAGACCGCCTCGACCTCCGGCTCGGCGATGAGCCCGGTGAGGTCGGCGTGGGCCCGCGCGCCGAGCGTCGTCGCGGCGTCCCGCGCCTCGGCGCCCGGATCGCAGACCGCGACGAGGCGGTGGCCGGCCTCCCGGATCGCCGGCGCCATGAAGTCCCGGGCGACCCAGCCGAACCCGACGATGCCCCAGCCGATCGAATCTCCCATCACCAGCGCTCCGGCAGATCGACGAACTCGCGGGTGCGGGCGCGATCGAGGGTGTCGGGGGTCATCTCCAGGGTCTCGGGGCCCGCGGAGTGCGACGGGTAGGTGGCGCGGGCGGCGTATTCGTCGCGGTAGCGCTCGGAGGGCCAGGCGATGGCATAGCCCCCGGCGGGGTCCGGGGCGTAGAGCGGATTGAGGCGCAGGTGCGCGCCCTCTCGCGGCAGGGTCAGGCCGTCGACGAGGGGGCGGGGCGCCGGGCGCATGCCGGGGCCGCAGACCACCGAGAACGCCTCGGCGTGGTCGAGGGCGGCGGGCGCGGCCGGGACCGGGGCGCGGGCCTCGACCAGCGCCCGGGTCAGCTCGTCGTCGTCGTAGACGAGCCCGTCGGGAAACAGCTCCTCGATCTCGGACGCCGAGACCGCGTGGCCGGCCGAGAAGCCGGGCCGGGCGCTGTTGTGGACGTGGCTCAGCGCCAGCCACCCCTCCTCGCCGGCGGTCTTGCGCAGGGCGTCGAGGATGCGGGCCTTCTCGGGCAGGAAGTAGAATGCGTCGTGGCACATCACGAGGTCGACCGGCGCCTGGTCGATCGGCCAGTGCGGCGAGGCGGCGTCGAAGCAGACGAGCTGAGGCCGCTGCCCGGCGACCCAGTGGCGGGCGACCCAGAGCTTGGCGAAGACCACGTCGCCGCCCGAGACCCGCACGCCCCGCCCCTGCAGCTCGCGCAGGTAGTGTCCGATGCCGCAGGCGAGCTCGAAGGCGCAGAGGGGCTTGTTCCAGTGCGCCTCCAGCAGGGCGAGGCCGGCGAGATAGGTCGGGTCGGTCCAGCGGTTGACGAAGTAGTCGCCGACCCGGCCCCAGCCGAGGCGGGCGCAGGCCTCGCGCAAGGAGACGTACTTCATGTCGCGCACGAGGTCGCGCAGGGCGACGGGGTCGGCCTTCGGGCCGGTCCACCACTCGTCCTGGTCTGCGAGCAGGAGTTCGAGGGCGTGGCCCGGCGCGCCCTTGTCGAGATGGCCCAGCACTTCGCCGACGAGGCCGTCGCGGCCGACCCGCAGGTAGGGGATGCCGTCGACCACCGGCCAGCGCGGGCCGCGCTTGCCCTCGCGCAGGGAATGGGGCGTGTCGTGGTGCAGCGCCTCGCCGGTGACCGGCGAGAGGAGCCCGAACGGGATCACGGTTGCGTTTCCTCGCGGCGCCCGCCCCGCGGCGGGTTCTGACGGGAGATAGGGCGCGAACGCCGGATGGGGCGCGGATGCCGGGGGCATCCGCGCTTCCGCCTCACGGCAGACGCATGTCGGCGAGCACCCGGTCGTGGAAGTCCTTGACCGGACCGTCATGCACGAGCGCCATCTCGCCCAGCACCGTGTCCATGGTGAGCGAGGCCGCCCGCAGGTGCTGGGCGATCTGCAGCACCCGGTCGACCACGTCGGCGGCGTGGAAGGCACGGCCCTCCGCCGTGCGATCGTCCGCCAGGATCTTTCGGGAGGAGGCGACGACCCCGCGAAGCGGCGCATCCAGCTCCGAGAGCGCCCGCTCGCTCAAGGTGGCGATCACCGCGTCGAGATGGTCGCCGAGCAGGATCTCGCCGGTGAAGCCCGCATCCGGCATCAGCGCGTTGTGCAGGTGGTGGGCGAGGGCCGCGACGAACACCGTGGTCGGATCGGCGCCGTAGAACGGGCTCAACGCGACGCCGTAGACCGCCACCACGAGGCAGTGCTCGGCGTGGTTCTCCGGCGGCTCGAGCAGGATGCGCGGCTTGCCCGGGCAGGTGACGCCGGCCCGCGGCTGGTCGGCCTGGAGCAGCGCAAATTGCGGCAATGGGCCGGGCGTCCAGTCCCGCGGCGCCGAGAGGCACGCCCGCAGGCGCTCGGCGAGGACCGGATCGAGCGGACCCGCCACCTCGTCGAAGCCCCGCACGAGCACGTCGGAGGCCTGCCCCGGCGAGAGGCCCGCGACGGCGAGGAAAGCCGCGTCGAGGTCGCCGAGACGGGAGGCGGCCAGCGCCTTGGCGGTGATGTCGAGGGCGAGCGCCGCCGGGTCGGCCCCGCCGGTCAGCGCCGCCCAGGCCTGGAGAAACAGCCGCTCGGCGATCGAGCCGTCGCGCCCGGCGGACCGGACGCGCTTGATGTCGTTGAGCTCGACGAGGAGCTCGCGCAGCGGAAGCGGGGCCTGAGCCCCGCCCGCCAGATCGTGGCTGGCAGCCATTCCTAGTGGACGCCGAGCCAGTCGAGCAGCATGCGCTCCTGCACGCCGAAGGCGTGCTCGGGGCCGTGGCCGTTCTTCACCATCGGCGCCTTGAAGAACGTCGACAGCTGCTCCTGCACGCCGCCGTCGCCGCGCTTCTTCGCCAGATCCAGCACGCGGGCGATCTCGATCACCAGGGGCGCGGCCAGGATCGAATCCTTGCAGAGGAAGTTGACCTTGATCTGCATCCGCTGACCGAGGAAGCCGGTGACGTCGATGTTGTCCCAGGCTTCCTTGTCGTCGCCGCGCGGGCGGTAATAGTGGATGTGGACCAGGTGATCCTCGACCGGATAGCCGAGGATCGAGTCCAGCACCGTGCCCTTGGTGTTGAGCTTGGACTGGAGCGAGTCCTTGTCGTTCAGAGCCAGGCCGTCGCGGTTGCCGAGGATGTTGGTCGAGAACCAGCCGTCGACGTGGAGCGCGCGCGCCTTCAGCGCCGGCGCCAGCACCGTCTTCATCATGGTCTGGCCGGTCTTGCCGTCCTTGCCGGCGACCGGGACGTTGAGCTGCTTTGCCAGATCGATCAGCGCCGGCACGTCGGCGGCGACCGACGGGGTGAAGTTGGCGTAGGGGATGCCGTTCTTGATCGCCGCGTAGGCGTAGAGCATCGCCGGGCTGATCGCCTCGTCGCTCGAATCGAGGCCGCGCTCGAAGGCGGCGGCCGAGTTCAGCGTCGGATCGTCGAGGTCGGGCCAGCGCTCGGTCGAGGCGAGGTTGACGACCACCACGTCGTCAACGCCGGATTCCTCGCGGAAGCGCTTGAGGTCGCCGGCGATGCAGTCGACCGCCTCGCGGTGGTCCTTGGCGACGATGCGGTTGCCGCCGTCGATGTTCTTGCAGAACTTGGCGCTGCCGACCGCCGGCCACGGCTTCATGCCGTTGAGCACCTGGGCGCCGTTCTCGATGTCCTGACGGGTCAGGACGCCGTGCCCGGTCGCCGCGGCGCCGAGGTCGTCGCCGTTGAGGTCCCAGCCGCCGAAGACGAGATCCTTGTAGCCGACCATCCCGGCCACGGCGTGGCCCGCAAGGGGCAATCCATCGAGGCGGTTCGAGCCGGACTTGATCATCTCGATACCGGCGATGGCGGTGGTGGCGACAGCCCCCCCCATCCCGACGAAAGCGACGCCGACGCGCCGACCGGGCTGAATGCTCATCGGTAGGGATTGTCCTCTCTCAGACCCGCGGACCCCGGGCGGGGCGATGGGGCACTCGTTCGCCCACTCCGCGTGGCGACTGGAAATGCCCCGGGGAGTATTTGGTTCCGAGGTCGCGCACGATTTTTTCGCGTCCCCGCGGTCGAAATCCGCCGGGGCGGCCGATCGGAGTGTCAGCGCCTGACGACCGCCGCCGGACGGTGCGCCGCGAAATGGGCCGAGGCCCTGCCCCGGGCTCGTCCCATTATGGACACACCGGCCCGCCAGAGGTGCCGGCGAGCGAAGCAACGGCGCGGCCCCGTCAGGACCGGTTCCGCGCCACGGACAAAAGGTTGGAGATGGGGGTTTACCCGGAGCCGGCGCCCTGCGCCGACGACGCCGGCCGAGTCGTGCCCGAGGCGGGCGCGGACACCATCCGCTGGCTCACCGCCCGCGACGGCTGCCATTCGAGACCGCAGGGCCGCCGGCGCCACGCGCGCACCACCGCCCTGGCCACCTCGCTGAGCCGCAAGGCCGTGGCCGCGCTGGCGGTCGGCGTCGCCTTCGCGGCCTGCCTGCCGCAGGACGCCCTCGCCCCGGCGGCGGAAGCCCACGACCGGATCGACTTTTCCGCCGCCCGCCCGCTTCCGGCGTCCCGCGGCGCGATGCCCGACTGGTCGGGCCTGGCCCCGGCCGAGGAGATCCCGAGCACCACGGCGCTGATTCGCGACGACCTCGAGCGCCTGGGCCGGACGATGCGCGAACCCGGAACCCGCGCGACGGAGGCCCGCGAGACGGCGCCGACCCCCGGTACGCCGGACGCGGCGGTCGCCGAGCCCGCGGCGGGCCTGCAGGCCGCCCTGTCCCCGGAGGCCGCCCTGTCCCCGGATGCGCCGTCGCTCCAGGCCGCCCTTCCCGAGGCCTCGCTGCCCCAGGCCCCCCCGGCCGAGGATGCGTCCTTGCCCGAGGAGATCTCCCTTGCGGAGGTGACCGCCCTGCCCGAGGAAACGGCGGACGGGCGGGTGGTCTTCGGCGACAAGAAGGTGCCGCGGGCGCTGGTCGAGACCATCGTGCGGGCGGCGCGCGAGACCGAGGTCGATCCCGTCTACCTGATGGCGCTCGCCGACAAGGAATCGACGTTCCAGCCGGAGGTGCGAGCCGCGACCTCGACGGCCGAGGGCCTGTTCCAGTTCCTCACCGGCACCTGGCTCGAATTGGTGCGGACGTTCGGCGCCAAGCACGGCTACGCGGCCGAGGCCGAGCTGATCGAGAAGCGCGGCGGCACCCTCGTGGTGCTGAAGGACGCCGACCGGCGCCGGGTGCTGGCGCTGCGGCGCGACCCCTACGTGGCGAGCCTGATGGCCGGCGAGATGATGAAGCGCGACCGCAACCGCGTGGAACAGCGCCTCGGCCGCGACCTGAAGCCGACGGAATGCTACTTCGCGCACTTCCTGGGCGCGGCGAGTGCCGGCAAGTTCATGGAGTTGACGGCGGAGAAGCCGCATCAGCCGGCGCAGGCCTCGTTCCGGGCCGCCGCCAAGGCGAATCGCAGCCTTTTCTTTCGCCGCGAGGGCAGGAAGACGCGCAGCCTGACGGTCGCCGAGGTCTATGATCGCCTCGACGGCATGATCGACCAGCGCCTCGACCTGTACCAGCCGGTCGCGGCGATCGCAGAACAGATCGATCTGCGCCGCCCGAACGATGCTCCGCCGGCGGCGCTGAGCCAGCTTCCGTAAATCCAACCGTCCCACGGCCTCTATATGAGCGAAGCGGCCATGGGAGCGACGCAAGGGAAGGATGGCCCGTGCGTCGGGACACTGCGACAACGAGGGAGGCGGGTGCCGGTTCCGCCCTGCTTCAGGATTTTTTAACCGGTGGCGACGACCGGGCCCGCGGGTCCTCGTGCTCCCGCACCGGCAGCTGGAAATACAGGTGCGCGACGCCGGGCAGGCCGTGGCGGATCGCGGCGCGCAGGTCGGCGGTGGCGCGGCGCAAGCCGTCGCCGGTGAGGCCGGGGGCGAGGTCGAGGCTGACCGCGAGCAGCACCGCGCCGGGACCGAGCTGCAGGCTGCGCATCCGCTCGATGCCCACCACCCTTGGATCGGCCGAGAGGATCGCCCGCGCCTGCTCGATCACCCGCGGCGAGGCGCTCTCGCCGGTGAGCAGGCTGCGGGTCTCGCGAAACAGCACGCCGGCCGTGGCGATCAGAAGCAGCCCGATCGCCACCGAGGCGGCCCCGTCGCCGTGCGGCCAGCCGCAGAAGCCGCTCGCGACCACGCCGAGAAGCGCCAGGCCGAGGCCGATCAGCGCCGCCCCGTCCTCCAGGATGATCGCGAAGGTGCTCGGGTCCTTGCTGCGGGTCACCGCCGTCCAGAGCGATTCGCGGGCGAAGCGGGCCCGCATCTCCCGCCGGGCGGTGCGGAACGACAGGCCCTCGAACACGCCCGAGAGCACGATCACCCCGACATTGACCCACGGAGCCGTCATGTCTTCGGGATGGCGCAGCTTCTCCACGCCCTCGTAGACCGCGTAGGCGCCACCCAGCGTGAAGATCAGCAGCGCGACGACGAAGGACCAGAAATACAGCTCGAGCCCGTGGCCGAAATTGTGGCTGTCGTCGGCGGGGCGGGCGGCGCGGCGCATCCCGTAGAGCAGGAGGCCCTGGTTGCCGGTATCGACGAAGGAGTGCACGGCCTCCGTGAACATCGCCCCGGAGCCGGTATAGAACGCCGCCGCGAGCTTGGTGACCGCGATGGCGAGGTTGCCGGCCAGCGCCGCGTAGACGACGAGCTTCGATCCGCTGAGTGCCACGCCGTCAATGCCCCCCGACCGGGGCCTCGCCGCCGCGCTTCACGTTCTTGAGGATCATCGCCAGCGGCACCGCGCAGGCCGACACGATCGCGAGCGCCCAGAACACGTCGATATAGGCGAGGAACGCCGACTGGGTCTGGACCTGCCGGCCGATCCAGGCGATCGCCTGGTTCTGGGCGTCCACCGTGCTGGCGCCGCGGGTCGCGAAGAACTGCGTCGCCGTCCGCAGGCTCTCCTGGTAGGCGGGCTCGGAGGGCACGACGTGCTCGACGAGGCGGCTGGTGTGGAATTGCTGGCGGTAGGCCAGGATGTTCTGGGCGAGCGACACGCCCATCGAGCCGCCGACGTTGCGGGCGACGTTGATCAGGGCCGAGGCCTGGTCGGTCTGGTCCTTGGTGATCCCCTCGTACGAGGCCGCGGTGATCGACAGGAAGATCATCGGCAGGCCGAGGCCGATATAGACCCGCGACCAGACGAAGAAGCCGAAGTTGAGGTCGCCGTAGAGGTTCGTCAGCTCGTACATCGCGAAGGCGATGATGGTGGCGCCGGTGGCGATCAGGTACTTGGGCTGGACGTAGCCCGAGACGCGGCCGATCACGAACATCATCACGCAGGTGACGAGGCCGCCGGGCGACAGCGCCAGGCCGGCCCAGGTCGCCGTGTAGCCGAAGTAATCCTGCAGGAGCTGGGGCAGGAACTGCGTCGTGGCGATCAGGATGGCGCCGGTGGCGAGCATCACGAGGAAGCACGAGCCGAACTGTCGCTTGGCCAGGAGGCGCAGGTCGACGACCGGATTCTTGTGGTTCAGCTCCCACGGGATCATCGCCACGAAGGACAGGACCGTCAGGCAGGCGAAGACCACGATCAGGTTCGAGCCGAACCAGTCCTTGCGCTGGCCCTCGTCGAGGACGACCTCGAGCGAGCCCAGGAAGGTCGCCACCAGGATGAAGCCGACGATGTCGAAGCGCACGCCCTCGCGGCGCAGGCGCTTCCTCTCCTCGACCGCCGATTTCGGGTCCTGCACCAGCCACCAGATCAGGAACAGGGCGACGGCGCCGACCGGGGCGTTGATGAGGAAGCACCAGTGCCAGGAATACTGGTCGGAGAGCCAGCCGCCGAGCGTCGGCCCGATCACCGGGGCGACCACGATGGCGATGCCGTAAAGGGCGAAGGCCTGGCCGCGCTTCTCGGGCGGGAAGGAATCGGCGAGGATCGACTGGGCGAGCGGCGCCATGCCGCCGCCGCCGAGCCCCTGCAGCACCCGGAAGAACAGGAGCGATTCGAGGCTCCAGGCGAAGCCGCACAGGATCGACGACACCGTGAACAGCGTGATCGCCGCCATGAAGAAGGCTTTTCGCCCGTAGCGCTTGGCAAGGAAGCTCGAGGCGGTGAGCACGATCGCGTTGGCGACGAGGTAGCTCGTCACCACCCAGGCCGCCTCGTCGGGGCCGACCGCGAGCCCGCCCGAGATGTAGCGGAGCGCGACGTTGGCGATGGTGGTGTCGAGCACCTCCATGAATGTGGCGATCGCCACCACGACGGCGATGATCCACGGGTTGTGGTCGCCCGCGGCGCTGTCGGCGGGGTTCGCGGTCGCGCCCATCGCCGGTCAGCGCACCCGCACGGTCGGTACGATCGACATGCCGGGACCGATCGAGACGTCGGTCGGCCAGTTGTCGACCGTGATCTTCACCGGCACGCGCTGCACCACCTTGACGTAGTTGCCGGTGGCGTTCTCGGCCGGCAGCAGGCTGAAGGCGGTGCCCGAGCCGGGCTGCACCGAGGTGACCGTGCCGGTGATCTTGTGGTCGGGATAGGCGTCGATCTCGACATCGACCGGCTGGCCCGGGCGCATGTCGGTGATCTGGGTCTCCTTGAAGTTCGCCGTGACCCAGATGTCGTCGGGCACGAACATGCTCAGCGCCTGTCCGGCCTGCGCGAACTGCCCGACCGCCCCGGTGAGGCGCACCACCCGGCCGCCTTGAGCCGTCGTCACGGTCGTGTAGTCGAGGTTGAGCCGGGCCTGCGCCTCCTGGGCCCGGGCCTGGGCGAGGCTCGCCTCGGCCCCGGCCCGCTGCGCCTGGAGCGATCCGATCTGGCGCTGCGCCACGGTCACCGAGGCGTTGGCGCGGTCGACGTTGGCCTGCTGCTGCTGCAGGTTCGAGGTCGATTGCTGCGATTGCTGCACCGAGCCGGCGCCGCGCTGGGCGAGGTCCTGGTAGCGGGCGGCGTCCTGCTTGGCGAATTGCAGGGCGGCCTTGGCCTGCTCGACCTGGGCCTTGGCCTCCTGGATGCTGCCCTGCTGCGCCTGGATCTGGGCGTCGAAGCCCTGGATCTGGGCCTGCGCCGACTGAACCTGCGCCCGGGCCTGCTGGAGCGCCACCTCGTAGTCGCGCCGGTCGATCTGGAACAGGACCGCGCCGGCCTCGACGTGCTGGTTGTCGGTCACCGGCACGGCGGTGACGTAGCCGGCGACCTTGGGCGAGACCGCGAACTGGCGCGCATCGACAAAGGCGTCGTCGGTGCTCTCGAAGGGGTGGATCGCGACGAGCCAGTACCAGTAGCCGCCGGCCGCCGCGAGGAGGAGCAGCACCGCGCCGAGGACGAACCAGAGCGGGTGGCGCCGGATCAGGCTCGGCTTCTTGCCCTCGCCCTGCTCGCCGTCTTTGCCGTCGGCCGTCTCGCCGTCGGCTTTCCCGGCGGCCTCGTCGTCGCCTTGCTGCTCGTCTTCCCGCTCTTCCTGGGGGACGTGCTCGCGCAGCGCGCGGGTGTTCGCGCGCAGGGCCGCGGTGTTCTCGTCGCGCGCGTCCCGGTGCGCCGCCTCGTCGTCCCGTCCCGCCGGAACCCGCGCCCGCGCCTGATCGTCCAGCATGTCGTGAATTCCGCGCGGCGGCCGGACGCCCGACCGGATCCGCAAGGTGCCCGCCTCGCTGGACAGACGCCCGGATGCACGGGCCGGTTCCGCAGCGCGGCAAAAAAGCCCTCGCCGTCCCGGGATGAAACGCAGAGGCGGCCCGTGCCTACCTCTCACCGGTCGCATCCCGGGAACGGCCACGCTCGCTCGACGTTGAATCGTCAAAATCCGGCCGCCGCTGCTCGGCACCGGCCCGCATCCTCCTGAGGGATACTCGGATGAGTACTGGTACGCCGATTCCCAATACCATGCCGGGCGGCCCGTCCTCCTACGGCGCAGGCCCCGATCCGCTGGCGCGCCTGAGCGCGATGAGCGCGGCGCTCGCCCGCAACTGGTGGCTGATCGCGCTGCGGGGCGCCTTCGCGATCCTGTTCGGGATCGTCGCCCTGATCGCCCCGGGCGCGACGCTGCTCACCCTGGTGATCCTGTTCTCGGCCTACATGCTGGTCGACGGCATCGCCGAGATCGTCGCCGCGGTGCGGGCGGCCGAGCGGCACGAGCGCTGGGGCTACCTCCTGGCCGCCGGCCTCCTCAACATCGTGGTCGGCGTGCTGGCCTTCCTGATGCCGGGCAGCACCCTCGTCGCCTTCATCTACCTCATCGCCGCCTGGGCCCTGGTGACCGGCGGCCTGATGATCGCCGCCGCCTTCCGGCTCCACCTCGATCACGGCCGCTGGTTCCTGGCGATCGGCGGCGCGCTGTCGGTGCTGTTCGCGATCGTGCTGATCGCCAGCCCGGTCCTGTCCCTCCTCGTCCTGACCTACTGGATGGGCGGCTACGCCATCGCCTTCGGAGTGTTCATGCTGATCCTGGCCTTCCGGCTGAGGAGCCGGTTCATCGGGACGGGCACGCCGGGCGGACCCGTTCGGGCGGGGTGACGCATCGCCCGAACCCGAGGCGCGGGCTTCCTCCCCTCCCCGCCGGCGGAGAGGTGAGGAAGCCCGCGCTTTCTCTTTTTACAGGCAAGCCCAACCCTCCCGCCCGGGGAGGGTTTCTCCGTTCGGGTGCCGGAACTCAGACGGCAGCCCCCGCCCCCGCCGCCGCCAGCGCGAAGGCGTAGATCAGCGCCACCTCCTCCAGCCGGTCGAAGCGGCCCGCGGCGCCGCCGTGGCCGGCCTCCATGTTGGTGCGCAGGAGCACCGGGCCGCCCCCCGTCATCGTGGCGCGCAGGCGCGCGGCCCATTTCGCCGGCTCCCAGTAGGTCACCCGCGGATCGGTGAGGCCGCCGAGCGCCAGGATCGCCGGATAGGCCTTGGCCGCCACGTTGTCGTAGGGCGAGTAGGACAGGATCGTCTCGAAGGCCTGGAGGTCGGCGCCCGGGTTGCCCCATTCGGGCCATTCCGGCGGGGTCAGCGGCAAGTCGCCGTCGAGCATGGTGTTGAGCACATCGACGAACGGCACGTCGGCGACGATGCCGGCAAACAGCTCCGGCGCGAGGTTGGCCACCGCCCCCATCAGCATGCCGCCGGCGCTGCCGCCATGCGCCACGATGCGGCCGGGCCCGGTGTAGCGCGCCTCGATCAGCGCACGGGCGCAGGCGACGAAGTCCGTGAAGGTGTTGGGCTTCTTCTCGCGCTTGCCGTCGAGGTACCAGCGCCAGCCCTTCTCGGTGCCGCCGCGGACATGCGCGATGGCGTAGACGAAGCCGCGATCGACCAGCGAGAGCGGGTTGGTGCGGAAGGCCGCCGACATCAGCGAGCCGTAGGAGCCGTAGCCGTAGAGCAGCAGCGGCGCGGTCCCGTCGAGCGGGGTGTCGCGTCGGTGCAGCAGCGAGACCGGCACCTGCTCGCCGTCCGGCGCGGTCGCGAACAGGCGGCGCGTGACGTAGGCCGCCGGATCGTGGCCGCTCGGCACGTCCTGGCGCTTGCGTAATGCGCGCTCGCGGGTCGTCGCGTGGTAGTCGTAGGTCTCCGCCGGCGTCGTCATCGACGAGTAGGTGAAGCGGATGAGGTCGGTGTCGAAGGCGTGGCCCGGCGACAGGCCGAGAGAGTAGGCCTCCTCGGCAAACGCCACGGTATGCTCGGCGCCGCTCTCCGCGTCGCGCACGATCAGGCGCGGCCGGGCATTCTCGAGTTCGAGCCGCACGAGGTGGCGGGCCAGCACGTGCTGGAAGCGGATCATCACCCCGGCGCGGTGCGGGATCAGGTCGCGCCAGTTGGCCTTCGCCGGGGTGTCGAGCGGCGCCACCGCGATCTTGAAGTCCTCGGCGCCGTCGGCGTTGGTGAGCACGAACAATTCGTCGCCGCGATGCTCGACCGAGTAGATCAGCTTGTGCTCGCGCTTCGCCACGACCCGCAAGGGGGCGAAGGGCGTGGCACGCTCGGCGAGGTGGACCTCCGCGGTCTCGTGGTCGTTGGCCGTCACCACCAGGTAGGTGCCGGACTGGGTCTCGCCGATGCCGACGAAGAAGCCCGGATCGCTCTCCTCGTAGACCGTCTCGTCGTCGCCCTGCGGCGTGCCGAGGCGGTGCAGCCGCACGGTCGCGGGGCGGTGGTTCTCGTCGACCGCGACGTACCAGAAGGCACGGCCGTCGCCGCTCCACACCACGTCGCCGGTGGTGGCGAGCACCCGGTCCTCCAGGTCGCGGCCCGTCGCGAGGTCGCGGACCCGGATGGTGTAGAGCTCGGAGCCCTTGGTGTCGGCGCTCCAGGCGACCAGCCGGTGGTCGTCGGAATGGTTGGCATCCTCCAGGCTGAAGAAGGCGTGCCCCTCCCCTTCCCGGTCGCCGTCGATCAGGATCTCCTCGCCCTCGCCCCCGAGGTCGCCGACGAGGCCGGGGGCCACCGCGGCGGCCGGGCGGCGGCAGACCAGCGGGTGCTGCCCGCCCTCGCGGTAGCGGGTGTAGTAGGCGAAGGGACCGTCGAGGTCCGGCACGCTGCCGTCGTCCTCGCGGATGCGCCCGCGCATCTCGGCGACCAGCGTCTCGCGCAGGGCCGTGGTGCCGGAAAGCGCGGCGTCCGCGTAGGCGTTCTCGGCGACGAGCAGGTCCCGGATCTCCGCCGGCAGGGCGGAGGGGTCCTTGAGCACGTCCTTCCAGTTCTCCGCCTTGAGCCAGGCATAGGGGTCGGTCACCGCGCGGCCGTGGACCGTGACGGTGACGGGCCGGACGGGCGCCGCCGGTGCGGCGGCGGGCGGGCTCAGGCGAAGGGTCATGCGGCTCCCCGGGAAGTGGCGTCTGGCACGGATGTGCCGTCCCGGGGGCGCCGCCGCAAGGGCGCGCGGCGCTTACGCCGCCGCCGCCGCTCCTTGAGCGTCCGCCCGGATGCGGTCCATCATCGCCCGGGCGCCGTTCGAGCGCTGCGCCGTCAGGTGCTCGGACAGGCCGAGCGTCTGGAACAGGCCGAGGGCGTCGGCCCGGGCGGCGTCCGCGGCGGTGCGGCCGTCGAAGAACGCGATCAGGACGGCGACCACGCCCTTGGTGATGTGGGCGTCGCTGTCGCCGAGGAAGTGCAGCCGCGGCTCGGGACCGGAGCGGTCGACATGCGTCTCGAGCCAGACCTGGCTGACGCAGCCGCGCACCCGGTTGGCCTCGCTATGGGCCTCGTCCGGCAGGGGCGGCAGCTTGCGGCCGAGTTCCATCAGGTACTGGTGGCGGTCGTCCCACTCGTCCAGGAACTCGAAATTGGAGACGATCTCGTCGATGGGCGGCAGCATGGGACCTGACGGCGTGCTGGGAAAGGGAACACCCGGGATATAGGCGGGCGGGAGCCCGCCCGCCACCGGGGGGCCTTCCGCAGGGTGCGCGTTCAGCCCGGCAGCGTCAGGTCGAGCGGGGATTCCAGGGTGCCCCCGCCCGAGACCGCGATCCCGGCCTGGCCGGCATAGGCCGCGATCAGCCGGGGCCCGAGCCGCGGCACGCCGTCGGGCGGCGCGCCGGCGACCCCGCCGGACGCGATGCGCACCCGCACCGGCTCGGTGGCCGGGCCTGCCGGCACCTCGACCCGGGTGACGCAGGCCGTGCCCTCCCCGGTGCCGTCGAGGCATTCGGCGACGATCTCGGCCAGGATCATCCCCAGCGCGTTGACGATGCGCGGCTCGAGCAGGACCGTGCGGCTCGCCTCGACCGTGACGGCGATCCGCCCGGCCCGGCGCAGCTGCCCCAGGCCTTCGGCGAGGCGGGTCAAGTAGTCGGCGAGGTCGACGCTGGCGATCTGCGGCGCCTCGTGCAGGTGCTGCTGGACGAGCGCGATCGCCCGCACCCGCTGGCTCAGCGCCTCGAAGGCCGGGCGGCAGGGCGCCGGCGCAGCGCGGCCGTAAAGTCCGATCAGGCTGACAGTGACCTGCAGGTTGTTGCGCACCCGGTGATAAACCTCGGCGAGCAGGGCCTCCTGCTCGGAGAGCGCCCGGGCGGCATGCTCCTCGGATTCCTTGCGCTCCGTGATGTCGAAGCAGGAGCCGGCGAAGCCCGTGAAGGTCTCGCCCTCGTGCAGCGGGTAGGCGTGGCCGTGCACCCACCGGAAGGCGCCGTCGTGGCGGCGCAGGCGGTACTCGGCGCTGTGGGGCGTCCGCCGCGCATAGGCCTCCGCCAGGGCGGCCTCGTGGCCGGCCCGGTCCTCGGGATGCAGCCCGTCCTTCCAGCCCTGGCCGAGCTCGTCCTGCGCCGCGCGGCCGCGGAAGGCCATCCAGGCCGGGTTGACGTAGATGAGGCGTGCCTGCCGGTCGGCGCGCCAGATCATCAGCCCGGCCCCCTCGGCGAAGGTGCGGAAGGCCGCGTCCGCCCCGTCCGACGTCGTTGTCTGCGCGGCCATGGTTCCACCCGTATCCTGACGCCGATCACTCCTTCAGGGCCGGTCAACGTGCCGGACCCGGCGCCGTTCCGGCGCAAGCGGTCAGGACGAAAATACGAAGGATCAGCGCCGGTTGAGGGCGAAGCGGCCGGGGCCGGCGGCGGCGATCATCAGGAGGCCGCCGATGATCGAGAGATTCTTCATCGCCTGGATCTGGTTCGTCCGGAAGGCGTCGCCGGTCATCGACCAGAAATTGTGGAAGAACACGATCGTCGTCAGGGTGAAGACCGCGAGCAGCACCGAGGCGGCGCGGGCGTAGAAGCCTAGAGCGATCAGGAGGCCGAGGCCCAGCTCGGCCGCGATGGTGAGGTAGGCCAGCACCTGCGGGTAGGGCAGGCCCTTGCCCGAGACCGCCGCCACGACGCCGGCCGGGTTCATCAGCTTCTGGGCGCCGGAGACGCAGAACAGCACGACGACGAGAATGCGGGCGACACTGAACACGGCTTGGCTCATCGGGAACTCCGGGGTCTGACGGAGCCCGTTGGAGGACCTGGCCGCCAAACAGTCAAGCTGTCGTCAGCGGCCCCCGGTCCAGTCGGCCGGATGGGGCCGGCTCCCGGCCGGCATCGCCTCGCCGGGCTCGAAGCGGGCGAGCTCGGCGGCCCGCGCGTTGATCCATCCGGCATGCTGGCCGACCGGGGTCACGGCGGTGAAGCCGCCGCAGGCGGTGCGGACCCGGCCCTGCTGGGCGGCGCCGCTCGACCAGCTCACCACGCCGACGAGCTGGTAGCCGCCCGGACCGCCGCGCAGGATCGGCCCGCCGGAATCGCCCAGGCACGCGCCGGCGCCGGCGGTCTCGGCGAGGGTGGTGCGGTCGGCCACCACCGTCACGGTGTTGGCGACCTGCAACTCGCCGAGCGACACGAGGCGGGCCTGGCGCAGCACCCGGGCGGAGCCGCGGCGGTTCTCCGCCACCACGCCGTAGCCGGCGATGGCGACCGTGTCGCCCTGCGCGATGTCGCCGGCGGAGCGCGCGTCGAGGGGACGGAAGTCGGGGCCGAGCCGCTCGCCGATCTTGAGGATGGCGAGGTCGGTGCCGGGCTGGGTCTCGGGGGTGGTGCCGGGCACGAAATCCGGGTGCATCGAGGCGGCGACCGCCCGCAGGCGGCGCTGGCGGAAGTTGCGGTCGACGGCCACGACCCAGTAGCCGGCCTTGCGCATCACGCAATGGGCGGCCGTCAGCACGAGGTCGGGGGCGATGAGCGAGCCCGAGCACATCTCGCCGGTGGTGCTCTCGATCCGCACCACCGAGCCGCGCAGGCCGTCGGGATCGCGGGTCACCTCGCCCCGGACCACGGCGCCGGCGGCCCCGCTCCACAGGCCGAGGGGCGCGGCCACCGCGAGGGCGGCCAGGGCGGGACGGAGGCGGGACGGGAGAGCGCGCATGGGACCCAACCTACGAGCGCGCGGCCACGCTCGACAAGGGAAGTCTCGCGCACCGGGTGCGGTTCCGCACCGGCACGGCGGCGCAGCGTGAACGAAACCGCGAGCGGGGCCGGGCGAAGGCCGTCACGACCTCATTCCCAGCGCGCCGGGGTGCCCCAGGCGGCGGTCGTGCGGTCGATCCAGGCCCGCTGCGGCCCGACCAGCACGCCCTGCGAGACGCCGCCGCAGGGCGCCTTGCCGGCGCCGCTCGCCCAGGTCGTCACCGCGAGCACGCCGCCGCCCGCCCCGGCGACCGGCCCGCCCGAATCGCCCTCGCAGGCGCCCGACGCCGTCGCTCCCTTGAGCCAGACCAGGATCCGGCTCGGGCCGTAGGGCTCGACCACCGGCAGGGTCGCGGTCCGGAAGGTGCCGGTGCTGCGGTGGTCGCCGGGCCGCGCCACGCCGTAGCCGCCGAGCGTCAGCGGCGTGCCGGCGGCCGCCGGCGCCTCGGCGAGGACGGCGGGGACGAAGCGGGCCGGCAGCGCCGTCTCGGTGCGCAGGAGCGCGAGATCGATCGAGCGCCGCCGCCCGGCGATGGCGCCGGCGTCGTAGCCCGGATGCACCGCCCGGGCGGCGACCCCGAGCAGCACCGGCGCCCCAGCCTCGTCGCGAAAGTGCACCCGGTGCTCGACCCCGGGCGCGGCGCAATGCGCGGCGGTGAGCACCACGTCGCGGGCGAGCACGATGCCGGTGCAGACCCCGCCGCGCGACGACAGCACCATCACGCTGGAACGCGCCAGCGCCGCGTCGGGCGCGTCGAGCCCACCGACCACCGCCCGGGCGGGGGTGGCGAGGGAGAGGAGCGGGACGATGAGGACGGTGAGGAGCGGGAAGGCTGGGCGGATCACGTCGCTCTCGGAGGCAGCGGGCCGGAAGGCCCCTGCCCTGCCCGATGCGGCGCGGGAGGTCCAGAGAATGATCTTCGAGATCGGTTCTCGATCCCAATCACCTTCTCACTCCGAGGCGTCGAACGGGATGGAAACCCGCACTCGATTTGAAAACCTCCTGAGATCCTGTTCGACTTGCGACGACACGATCGCGAGGGGATTTTCCATCCTACACTCCACCTCATCCTGAGGTGCTGGCGATCATAGATCGCGGGCGATCGAAGATCGCCGAGCTTCGAAGGAGGGATCCAGCGATCTCGGAGATTTCTGAAGCCCTCCTTCGAGGCTCACTGCGTTCGCACCTCAGGATGAGGTTGCTGGTGGGATAGAGTATGTCGATCGGTCAAACAGGCTCCGAAAGCACCATCCGCAAGTCCCGAATGGATATCGCCGATCCGCGCCGGCCTGCCCGGACGCGCGGGTCACGACACCGCCGGCCCCCTACGTCTCCAGGCCCCGCGCCACAAGATCCCGGCGAAACGCCTCGACCGACATGAAGTGGTGCGCGTGGAGCCCGGCCGCGCGGGCGCCCGCGACGTTCTCGGCGAGGTCGTCCACGAACAGCGCGGCGGACGGCGCGACCGCGAGGCCGGCCAGGCAGCGCTCGAAGCACGCCGGGTCGGGCTTGGCCGCGCCGAACGACGCCGAGGCGAAGATCCGCTCGCCGAAGAGCGGCCGGAGCTCGGGGCAGATGACGTCGACGTGGTCGGTCAGGAGTTCCGGGTTGTTGGTCAGGACGGCGATGCCCGTCGCGGCGCGCAGCCGCGCGGCGAGCGCCAGCATCGGGCCGTTCGGCGCGACCGCGGCGCGGCGCGCATCGACCCACTCCGCCAGGGAGACGGGACGCCCGATCCGCTCGCCGAAGGCCTGGAGATAGGCCTCCCGCCCGAGCGCCCCGCGATCGCCCGCCGCCTCCAGGCCACTGTCCCAGACCGCCGTCCGGATGACCTCCGGGGCGATGCCGGTGATCTCCGACAGGCGCTCGGCGCGCCGGCGGCGGCTGTAGTGGTAGAGGACGTCGTCGAGGTCGAACAGGACGAGGTCGATGCGGCCTTCCATGCCGAGGGTCTCCCTGCAGCCTGCGATCGGGGCGGACGGCCGCGCCGTCGCGCATCCGCATCGGTAGCGGGTTCGGACCGCCACACCGGTCCGCGGGGCCGGCTAGAGCATTTTCCGACGAAGTGGATGCCGGTTCGTCGAAGAAAATGCGGCAGAATCAGAAACCTGGAGCGATTCGCGATTGCAGCGCGATCGTGAAGCGCTCCAGGCCCGGGCAAGCCCTCAGGGGTCCGTCATGGCAACCGACGCCGGAACCAGCCGCGGCGGGGCGGCAACGGCGTCCGGCGGTGCCAGTGCCACGGAGGGCGGCACCGGGCCGAGGCAGCCGGTGCAGACCGAGGCGATCGCCCGGTTGGCCCGGGCGGTGATGCGCGCCTCGAACGCCTCCCGGGCCGCGGCGGCGCGGGCGACCGCCGCCTGGCGCTCGGCCTCGCGGGCGGCCTCGGCCGTCTCGTCGCCCGAGCCGTCGACCGGCGCTTCGTCCCGGGGGCGGATGCGCAGCAGCAGCGGCGCGCCCGCCTCGGTCACGGCCGCCGGCTCGGCGACCGGACGCTCGGGCGCCGCATCCTGCGCGGCCGCCGGGGCGGCGAAGGCCGCGCCGACGAGGAGCCGGGCGGCGAGGAACGGGACGGCGGCGGGACGCATCGAATCTCCCCGGGTGACGGCCTGCAGGGTCGGACGGCGCGGTGAACGCTGCCTTAACCATAACGGCCGCGCCCGCTTCCGGGTTCACCCGGGTTCACCGCGGCTCGCGGGCCCCGGCGGCTCCCTCGTGCGCGATTCGGACGACGGCCCAGAGCCCGAACGGGCCTTTCGGGTTGACCCGGAGAGGCGGCCGGTCCGGGGCTCCCGCGAGACCCCCGGCCCGGCCGCATTCAGGGTGCATTCAGTGCCCGACGCCGATGGTCCCCGTCATGCGCCAGCTCGCCCTCCTCCTGCTCCCCGCCCTCGCCGGCCTCGCCGGCGCCTCGGGCTGGCTCGCGGCCGCGGAGGAGCGGGACGAGACCGCGACCGGAGCGGTGCCGGCCCGGCCGGTCAAGGCCGTGGAGACGACCCAGACCTGCCTCTCCTCAGGCGACCTGCGCGAGGCGGTGGCGGAGAAGCGGGTGGTCGAGCCGGTGGCGGCGATCCGGGCGGCGCGGGCCGCCGTGCCGCGGGCCGACATCGTGCGGGCCAATCTCTGCCGGCGGGACGAGGCGCTGGTCTACATGCTGACGGCCTTGCGCAAGGACGGGCAGTTCGTGCACGTGATGGTGGATGCCCGGTCCGGGAAAGTGGCCGGGCAGTGGTGATCCCGGGTTTGTCTCGAGCGTGAGAGGGTCGGATCGTGCGTCTGCTCGTGGTCGAGGATGACCGGGACCTCAACCGCCAGGTCGTGAGCGCCCTGGAGGAGGCGGGCTACGCCGTCGACAAGGCGTTCGACGGCGAGGAGGGTGCCTTCCTGGGCGAGACCGAGCCCTACGACTGCATCATCCTCGACATGGGCCTGCCGAAGGCCGACGGCGTCTCGGTGCTGTCGGGCTGGCGCCGGGCGCAGATCAAGACGCCGGTCATCATCCTGACCGCCCGCGACCGCTGGAGCGACAAGGTCAACGGCTTCGATGCCGGGGCCGACGACTACGTCACCAAGCCCTTCCACATGGAGGAACTGCTGGCCCGGGTGCGGGCGCTGCTGCGCCGCACCGCCGGCCACGCCACGAGCCAGATCGGCGTCGGTCCGGTGGTGCTCGACACCCGCTCGGGCCGCGTCTTCGTCGACGGCAGCCCGGTCAAGCTCACCTCGCACGAGTACCGGCTGCTCTCCTACCTGATGCACCATACCGGCCGGGTGGTCTCCCGCGCCGAACTGACCGAGCACCTCTACGACCAGGATTTCGACCGCGATTCGAACACCATCGAGGTCTTCGTCGGGCGCCTGCGCAAGAAGCTCGCGGTCGACCTGATCCAGACGGTGCGCGGCCTCGGCTACCTGATCGACGCGGGCACCGGCGGAAAGCAGCCGTGACCGGCCCCGGCCGGGCCGCGGCCGAGGCGCCGAGATCGACCGGCACGGCCGAGACGGGCCTCGCCGGCGCGCCCGCCACGGGCTCGTCCGCCCCGCGAGCCTGGCCGTTCGGCTGGCGGCCGTGGCGCAAGCGCTCGATCGCGGTACGCCTCGCGGTCTCGGCGCTGCTGTCGAGCGCGCTGATCCTGCTGATCGCCGGCCTGATCCTCTCGACCCTCTACCGCGAGACCACCGAGCGCGCCTTCGACAGCCGGCTCCTCGTCTACGCCAACGATCTGGCCACCAACCTCGTCTCGCCCTCCGATTCCGAGGCGCGGGGCTTCGGCTCCCTCGGCGACCCGCGCTTCGACCTGCCGCTGTCGGGCTGGTACTGGCAGGTCGGCCGGCCGAACGCCCGGCCGCGGGACCTGCGCACCTCGCGCTCGCTCGTCGGCGTGCCGCTCCAGCCGCCCGACGACGCGGTCGGCGAGGCCGGGGCCGGGCAGCTGCGCAAGGGCTACGGCAAGGCGCAGGACGACCGGCCCCTGCGCATCATCGAGCGCACCGTCGATCTCGGCGAGGAGGGCCGCTACCTCGTGCGCGTCGCCGGCCCGTCCGACGAGATCGCCGCCGACATGCGGCGCTTCACGCTGGCCCTCACCACCACCTTCGCGCTGCTCGGCCTGTCGCTCGGCCTCACCACCCTCTTGCAGATCCGCTTCGGCCTCGCGCCGCTGATCAAGCTCCGGGCGGCGCTCGGCGCCATCCGCCGCGGCGAGGCCGACCGGATCTCGGGCGAGTACCCGCGGGACATCGCGCCGCTCGCCGGCGAGGTGAATCTCCTGCTGGAGACCAACCGGGAGATCCTGGAGCGTGCCCGCACCCAGGTCGGCAACCTGGCGCACGCGCTGAAGACCCCCTTGAGCATCATCGTCAACGAGGCCTCGGCGGGGGACGCCAACAGCGAGCTCGCCGTGAAGGTCCGCGAGCAGGCCGCGGTGATGCGCGACCAGGTGAACTACCACCTCGACCGGGCCCGCGCGGCGGCGCTCGCCGGCGCGCTCGGCACCTTCACGGACGTCGAACCGGTGGTGGCGGCTTTGGTGCGCACCTTCGGCAAGATCTTCTACGACAAGGACCTGACCTTCGAGACCAGCGTGACCCCGGGCCTGCGCTTCCGCGGCGAGCGCCAGGACTTCGAGGAGATGATCGGCAACCTCGTCGACAACGCCGCCAAGTGGGCCCATGCCCGCGTC
Source organism: Methylobacterium ajmalii (assembly GCF_036448855.1). Taxonomy (NCBI): domain Bacteria; kingdom Pseudomonadati; phylum Pseudomonadota; class Alphaproteobacteria; order Hyphomicrobiales; family Methylobacteriaceae; genus Methylobacterium; species Methylobacterium ajmalii. The sequence continues at coordinate 165,233 of NZ_JAZFXT010000063.1, read as the reverse complement.
TCGATCCGCGCCGAGGTGATCGGCCAGGGCGAGTACCCCCATCTCATCGTCACGGTGGAGGATGACGGGCCCGGCCTGCCGCCCGAGGCCCGGGTGGCGGTGCTGGAGCGCGGCCGGCGCCTCGACGAGACCAAGCCCGGCTCGGGGCTCGGACTGTCCATCGTCTCCGACCTCGCCGCCCTGTATCGCGGGCGCCTGCGCCTCGACGCGGCCGCACTCGGCGGCTTAAGGGCAGTGATCGAGGTGCCGGGGGATGCGAGCCCGGCGGCGCAGGCCTGACGGCCCGCGGATGACGGGACACCCCAGGGCAGCATGATTCTGCAGCGGAGCGAAGCGGTCTACGGCCATGCCGAGGTGCGCCAGGGCCGGCCGGCCCTGCGCCTGGTCGAGGATGCGCGCTACCTCGTGCGCACCCCGGGCTGCGACAGGATCCCGGTGATCTTCGACGCCGACGGCCGGATGGTGGCCGAATCCCTCGACCACCACAGCAGCGAGCGCACCCCGACCTGGCAGGCGACCGAGTGGCCGGCCGACCAGGGCCCGGTGACCGAGGAGGCGCCCGCCGGCCCGCACCTCTATGTCGGGGCGATCCACCCGCATTACGGCCACTTCGTCATCAACACCCTGGCCCGGCTCTGGCCGCTCCTCGACCATCCCGAGGGGACGTTGCGCCCGACGTTGCTCTGCCACGGGCCGGGGCTCGGGGCGAACTGGGGCGCCACCCCGTTCATTCCCGAGATCCTCGGCCGGCTGGGCTTGAACGTGATGGACCTCGCCTCGTTCGGGCACCCGGTGCGGATCCCCACCCTGCTGGTGCCCCAGGCGGCCCTGCAGCAGGACGACTACGCCTTCCCGGTGCTGGCCGACCTCTGCGGGCGGATCGGGCGCGGCTACTACGCGCCCGAGGAGGTCGATGCCGACCCCCAGCCGGTCTACCTGTCGAAGACCCGGCTGACCGCGGGCGTGCGGCGCTTTTCCAACGAGTCGGCGGTGACGGCGATCCTGGAGCGCGAGGGGGTGCGGATCGTCCATCCCGAGCTCCTGAGCTTTCCCGAGCAGGTGCGCCTGTTCGCCCGGCACCGGGTGGTGCTCGGGGCCAACGGCTCGGCCTTCCACACCCTGCTCTTCGCCCCCCCGGGCCGGCGGGTGATCGTGCTCTCCGACCGGCTCAAGCTCGGCGGGACCTACCGGCTGATCGACCTCATCACCCGCACGCGAGCGCATTACTACTACCCGGTCGGGACGAGCAGCCACGCCGGCGACGGCTTCACGGTGAACTTCACCCTGCCGGAGCCCGAGACGGTGGCCGCCGAGTTGCTCGACAAGATCGCCCGTATCGACACCCTGCGGGAGGACGACATGCGCACCGACCCGGGCGCCTGGCACCTCTCGCCGACGATCCCGCCCCTGCCGCCGCGGCGCGGCGGCCTGCTCACCCGGCTCCTGCCGGGACTCGGCTGACGCCGGATCGCCATTCCCCGCGGGCAGGGACTGCGCTATGTCCGGGCGCCCCCCGGAGCGAATGACCGATGCCCGACCTCGACGCGATCGCCGCCCGCCACGGCGTCGGCCCGGATGCCGTCCGCCACCTCCTCGACGCGCTCGCCCGCGGCCACGGCCGGATGGCGCAGTTCGACCATCCCGATCTCGGCGGTATGGGCCAGTGGAGCGCCGGCGGCATGACGATGATCGGCGACATGTTCAATACCGGCCTCAAGGCCCGGGTCGTGGCGCTCTGCGACGAGCTGGCCCCGCTCGCCGCCGCGATGCCCGGGGAGAACCGGGGATCGAGCCAGAGCCAGGGCTTCGGCTCGGGAGGCTCCTGGAGCGGGTCATCGGTCGGCGGCTCTTGGGGCGGCGGCTCCTGGTGGCCGGACGGCCTCGGCCAGCCGGCGACCTCCGGGTCGCAGAACGACGCGCGCTACGCGTTCTTCCCGCAGGCCCGCCGCCTCGCGATCGAATCCGGCGGCCGGGTAACGCTCTACGACACCGGCGACCACCGGATCGGCGGCGTCTCGCAGCAGCAGGGTTCGTCCCATTCCCTGGCCTTCACCAGCCAGTTCGGTCCGGTGCGGCTGGAGGAGCTGCCGGTGGTCGGTGCGCCCGGTCCGGCCGAGACCTCCGCTTCCCCGCCGATGCCCGTGCCGGAGACCGCCCCGGAGGCCGTCTCGCCGGCCTCCCCGGCCGCTGCGTCGGGTGGCGACGTGTTCGGGATGATCGAGCGCCTGTCGGAGCTGCACCGCCGCGGCGTGCTGACCGAGGCCGAGTTCGCCGCGAAGAAGACGGAGCTGCTGGCGCGACTGTAAGAACCTCAGGTCGGCCGGATCCTACGGCACATCATCCGTGTCGAAAGCCGCCTGGACGTTGCGGCCGGCATAGAGGATCCGGTCGATCACCACGTGGTCGCCCATGAGATGGAACGCGATCGTGACGCGGCGCTCGAACCCCGTCACCCGCAATCCCGGGCGAAGATCGTCTCGTCTGCGTCCGCGCTCCGGAAAGGTCGCGAACCCCTCGCAATGCGCCAGGATCCGGTCGACATAGCCGAGGGCGCGCGTCGCCCCGGACTGCTCGGAGATATGGTCGTAGATTCTCTGAAGATCGCCTTCGGCCTCCGGTGAGACGACGATCGTCAGGCTCACCGATCGGCATCCCGCAGGCGGGCGGCATGGCGCGTCTGGAGCCCGGCGCGCACGTCGTCGACGGATCGCCCGCGGCCGGGATCGCTCGTCATCGCGTCGTAGGTCTTCACGACCTCGTCGCGCAGCCAGGTTTCAACGGCGGCGTCGCGCTCCTGCAACGCTCTCAAGCCGGCTCGCACCACTTCGCTGCCGCTCGCGTAGGTGCCGGATGCGACCAGGGTATCGATGTAGTGCGACTGCGCGTCGGGCAGGCTGAAGGTCCGCTTGGTCGTGGCAGACATGATCGCAGCTCCCGGGATACGGTCGACATCATCGGTATGATTCTTTCATACCGATGATGTCGAGGGAAGAGCCGCTTGCCCTCACCCCGCCACCGGGCTCCACCCATATTCCTCCGCCGCCGCGACCTTGCGGTGGAAGGCGAGCCTGCGGTCGTATTCGAGCGGGTCCTTCGGCTTCACCAGGGCGCCGGGGGGCACGTTGAGCCAGTCGACGAGGCGGGTCAGCATGAAGCGCAAGGCCGCGCCGCGGGCGAGCAGCGGCAGGGCCGCGACCTCGCGCGGTTCGAGCGGGCGCACGGCCTGGTAGGCGGCGATCATCGCCTGGCCCTTGGTGCGGTTGAACGCGTAGTCGGCCTCGAAGCACCAGGCGTTGAGGCAGATCGCCAAGTCGTACGCGAAGGAATCGGTGCACGCGAAGTAGAAGTCGATCAGGCCCGAGACGTCGTCGCCGAGGAAGAAGACGTTGTCGGTGAAGAGGTCGGCGTGGATGACGCCGCCGGGCAGGTCCTGCGGCCAGGAGCCTTCGAGGAGCGCCAGATCCGCGCGGGTGCGGGCGGCGAGCCCCGGGGCGACCCGATCGGCCTGCGCCTCCGCCGCCTCGAAGAGCGGGCGCCAGCCCGCCACCGAGAGGGCGTTCGGCCGCTGCATCGGGAAATCGGCTCCGGCGGCGTGCAGGCCGGCGAGCGCCGCGCCCAGCGCCCGGCAATGCTTGACCCCCGGCCGGCGCACCGAGACGCCCTCCAGGAACGACACGATCACCGCGGGCCGGCCGCAGAGGCGCCCGAGGGTGGCACCGTCCCGGGTGCGGATCGGTTGCGGGCAGGCGAGGCCGCGGGCGGCGAGGTGCTGCATCAGGCCGAGGAAGAACGGCAGGTCGTCCTCCCTCACCCGCTTCTCGTAGAGGGTGAGGATGTAGGAGCCGGTGGTGGTGTGCAGGATGAAGTTGGTGTTCTCCACCCCCTCGGCGATGCCCTTGTAGGACAGAAGGTCGCCGATCTCGTAGGCGGCAAGGAAGGCGGCCAGCGCCTCGTCCGGAACCTCGGTGTAGACCGCCACGGCCGTTCTGCTTTGCTCGAAGAAGTGAGATGGAGACGCAGCGTTGGGTGCCGCTACCGGAACCTGAAAAGGTTGGCTCCTTCCCCTCCCCCTTATGGGGAGGGGCTAGGGGTGGGGGTGGTGCAGGAGGCACCGCAGCGCTCCATCCGGCACCACCCCCACGCAGGATCTTCGATCCCCATGACCCCTCCCCACAAGGGGGAGGGGAGGCGCCTCACCTTGCAATCAGTCGTGTGACGCTACTCCGCCGCCTCGCTGCGCAGCTCGCGCGGCAGCGGGAAGACCATGTCCTCGGTCGTGGTCGAGACGGTGTCGACCGTGACCTCGTAGCGGGTCGCGAAGGCGTCGATGATCTCTTCCACCAGCACCTCGGGGGCCGAGGCGCCGGCGGTCAGGCCGAGGCGGCGGATGTCGGAGAAGGCCTCCCAGTCCAGGTCCTCGGCGCGGTTGACGAGCCGGGTGATCGGGCAGCCGACCCGCTCGGCGACCTCGCGCAGGCGCTGCGAGTTCGAGGAGTTCGAAGAGCCGACGACGATCAGCGCGTCGACGAGGGGGGCCACCTGCTTCACCGCCTCCTGGCGGTTGGTGGTGGCGTAGCAGATGTCGTCCTTGTGCGGGCCGACGATCTTGGGGAACTTCTGCTTCAACGCCTCGACGATGTGGTGGGTGTCGTCGACCGAGAGGGTGGTCTGGGTCACCCAGGCGAGGTTGTCGCGGCTCTCGGGCTCCAGCGCCTCGATCTGCTCGATATCCTCCACCAGGGTGATCGAGCCCTTGGGCAGCTGGCCCATGGTGCCGACGACCTCCGGATGGCCGGAATGGCCGACCAGCAGCACGTGACGGCCGCGCTTGTGGTGGATCTCGGCCTCGCGGTGGACCTTGGTCACCAGCGGGCAGGTCGCGTCGATGGTGGTCAGCCCGCGGGAGTTCGCGTTCTGCGGCACGGTCTTGGCCACGCCGTGGGCGGAGAAGATCACCGGGGCCTTGCCGTCCGGCACCTCGTCGAGCTCGGCGACGAAGACCGCGCCTTTGCGCTTCAGGCTCTCGACCACGTACTTGTTGTGCACGATCTCGTGCCGCACGTAGACGGGCGGCCCGTAGAGGGCCAGCGCCCGCTCGACGACGTCGATGGCCCGCACCACGCCGGCGCAGAACCCGCGCGGGGCGCAGAGGAGGATCTCGAGGGGCGGCTTCGCGGGCGCGGCGGCACCGGCGTCGGTCTGGTTCACGGAGGCGCTCATGATCCGGGATGTGGCGAGGCGGGGCGGCCCCTGTCAACCTCTTGTGCCACGCATTCGCGCAGATCCCTAGCGCGCGCCCGCGACACCCGGCCCGCAACGTCACCCGCGGCAGGCGCCTCGGGCGGGAAGGGACCGAGGACACGGCCGCATCGCCGCGCCCGCGCCGAACCGGGTTCGCCCGCGGGCCCCGTTCGGGTTAAGGGAGGGAGCCTAAGCCGACCTCGAACCCCGGAGACCCCCGCGCGATGGCGACCGCCGCCGACCACGCCAGCTTCCTGCCGCCGGTCCTCACCTTCCTGTCCGCCGCGGTGATCGGCGTGCCGATCTTCCGCCTGCTCGGGCAGAGCGCGGTGCTGGGCTACCTCGTGGCCGGCGTCGTCATCGGCCCCTCGGGCCTGTCGCTGATCACCGAGCCGGAGACCGCCCGCAGCGTCTCGGAACTCGGGGTGGTGCTGCTCCTGTTCATCGTCGGGCTGGAGCTCGAGATCTCGCGGCTGATCTCGCTGCGGCGCGATATCCTGGGCCTCGGCACGCTCCAGCTCGGGCTCTGCGCCCTGGCGCTCGGGGGCTTGGGCTTCCTCACCGGCCTGTCGGCGGGGGCCGCGACCGTGATCGGCATCGCGCTCGCCCTCTCGGCGACCGCGGTGGCGCTGCAGCTCCTGGAGGAACGGCGCGACCTCGCCTCGCCCTACGGCCAGCGCGCCTTCGCGGTGCTGCTGTTCCAGGACCTCTCGATCGTCGGCATCCTGGCCTTCCTGCCGCTGATCGCCCAGACCGGCCCGTCGGGCGGCGGCGAGGCCTGGATCGGCACCGCCCTGCAATCGGCCGGGACGGCGGTGGCGGCGGTGATCGGGGTGGTGCTGGTCGGCCGCTACGGCCTCAACCCGTTCTTCCGGCTCTTGGCCGCCAGCGGCGCCCGCGAGGTGATGACGGCGGCCGCCCTCCTCGTGGTGCTCGGCACCGCGCTCCTGATGGAGGAGGTCGGGCTGTCGATGGCGATGGGGGCGTTCCTCGCCGGGCTGCTGCTCGCCGAATCGAACTTCCGCCACCAGCTCGAGGCCGACATCGAGCCGTTCCGCGGCATGCTGCTCGGCCTGTTCTTCATGAGCGTCGGCATGTCGATCGACCTCACCCTGGTGATGCAGAACTGGCTCGGCCTGTTCCTCGCCACGCTGGGGGCGATCCTGATCAAGGTCGCGCTGGTCGCCGGGCTCTTCCGTCTGTTCGGCTCGTCCTGGCTCGACGGCCTGCGCGGTGCCGCCGTGCTGGCGCCGGCGGGCGAGTTCGCCTTCGTGCTCCTGCCGGTGGGCCAGGAGCTCGGCCTCGTCGACGGGCCGTCCGGGCGGCTCGCCATCGCGCTCGCGGCGATCACCATGCTGATCGGGCCGATCGGCGCCAAGGTCCTCGACGGGGTGCTGTCGCGGCGTGCCACCGCGCCGCTCGAACCCGAGCACGAGGTGATCGAGGATGCCGAGGCCCGCGTCCTGGTGATCGGCTTCGGCCGCTTCGGCCACATCCTCAACCAGGTGCTGCTGGCCCAAGGACTCAGCGTCACGGTGATCGACAAGGACGTCGAGCAGATCCGCAGCGCCGCCCGCTTCGGCTTCCGGGTCTATTACGGCGACGGCACCCGCCTCGACGTGCTGCGCTCGTCCGGCGCCGGCAAGGCCGAGGTGGTGTGCATCTGCATCGACGACCCGGAGGCCACCCTCAAGATCGTCGACCTCGTCCACGCCGAGTTCCCGGCGGCGCGCACCTACGTGCGGGTGTTCGACCGCGTGCAGGCGATCGAGGCGATGGGCCGCGACGTCGACTACCAGATCCGCGAGACCTTCGAATCGGCCCTCGCCTTCGGGCGCGCCACCCTGGAGGCGCTCGGCCTCTCGGCCGAGGAGGCGGCCCGCACCGTCGACGACGTGCGCAAGCGCGACCTCGCCCGGCTGGTGCTGCAGCAGGCCGGCGATCCCCTCGACCGGGCCGACCCGCTGCGCAGCCTGGTGCGGATCAAGCCCGAGCCCCTGACCGCGCCGCTCCACGCCTCGCACGGCCTCAACCCGGAGACCGAGGACATCATCGCCCGCGAGCGGGCCGGCGCCGATGGGTGATCCCCGCCCGCCCGGGACCGACGCCGCGCCCGCCCGCTTCGTCACCGGCTCGACGCTGCGCCACGTCGTCGTGATGGCGGCGACGGGCTCGGTCGGCCTGATGGCGATCTTCGTCGTCGACCTCCTGTCGCTGCTCTACATCGCGCGTCTGGGCGATCCGGTACTGACCGCGGCGGTGGGGTTCGCCACCATCGTCCAGATCTTCGCGGTCTCGATCAACATCGGGATGATGATCGCGGTCGGCGCCCTGGTCTCGCGGGCGCTCGGCGCCGGCGAGGTCGAGCGGGCGCGCCGGCTCGCCGCCTCCGCCCTGGTGCTGGCGGTCGTCGCCGCGGGATTGGTGACCGGGCTGCTGCTGCCGTTCCTCGCGCCCCTCCTCCGGCTGATCGGCGCGGGCCCCGAGACCGTGCCGGCGGCCCGGACCTTCCTGTGGATCGCCCTGCCCTCGAGCCTCGCGATGGCGCTCGGCATGGGGTTCTCCGGCGTGCTGCGGGCGATCGGCGACGCGCGGCGCGGCATGAACGTGACGCTCGCCGGCGCCGCGGTGACGGCCGTCCTCGATCCGCTGCTGATCTTCGGCCTGAACCTCGGGGTCGAGGGGGCGGCGATCACCGTCGTGGTCGCCCGCCTCGCCTTCGCCTGGGTGGGGTATTCCGGAGCGGTCGGCGTCCACCGGATGGTGGCGCGCCCGCGCCTCGCGGAGGTGCTCTCCGACGCCGGGCCGATCCTGCGCGTCGCGCTGCCGACCGTGCTCACCAACCTCGCCCCGCCGGTGGCGAGCGCCTTCCTCGCCCACGTCATGGCGGGGTTCGGCACCGCGACGGTCGCCGGCAACGCGGTGGTCGACCGGCTGGTGCCGGTGGCCTTCGGCGGCCTGTTCGCGCTGTCGGGCGCGGTCGGCCCGATCCTTGGCCAGAACTGGGGCGCCGGCCGCTTCGACCGGATGCGCGCGACCCTGCGCGACGCCGCCCTGGTGACCGGCCTCTACGTCGCGGTGGTCTGGCTCGCCCTGCTGCTCGCCCGCGCACCGCTGACCGCCCTGTTCGGGCTCGACGGCGCCGCCGCCGACCTGCTGGCCTTCTTCTGCCTCGCGGGCGGGGCGATCTGGTTCTTCAACGGGCTCCTCTTCCTCGGCAACGCCTCGTTCAACAACCTCGGCTTCCCGCTGACGGCGAGCGCCCTCAACTGGGGCCGGGCGACGCTCGGCACCATGCCGACGGCGTGGCTCGGGGCGCATCTCGCCGGGCCGGAAGGGGCGCTGGCCGGGACCGGGATCGGCTCGGCGCTGTTCGGGGTGGTGGGATTGGCGCTGGCGTTCCGGACGGTGGGGGTGCTGGAGCGGCGGGATGGGGCGAATGGGGAGGCGCAGGCTCCACGGGCCTGAGCGACGCCGGCCTCCGCATCGCGACGCGATGGCGCATCAATCGCCGAGCGATCAATCGCGGATCCTATGAAACCCCGATTCGAATCGCACCGGGGCTACCCCGCGCTGCCGGCGAAGCGCTCGGCCATGCGATGCTTCCTGAACGCATCGGTGACCCAGTCGACGAAGGCGCGGGTCTTGGCGGGCAGCAGGGTGCGCGAGGCGTAGTAGAGCGAGATCGCACCCGCATCGGCATACCAGCGCGGGACGAGGCGGACGAGATCGCCCCGGTCCAGGGCCGGGAGCGCGTCCGGGACGGCGAGGAGCGCGACGCCGAGCCCCAGGACCGCCGCCTCGCGCATCGCGCTGGGATCGTTGACGACGACGGTCTCCCGCAGCGGCGCCATCATCGTGCGGCCTGCGTCGTCGCGCATGGTCCAGTGGCGGATGCGGCCGGTCCGCAAGGAGCGCATCACGATGCCGTCGAGAGCCTGGAGCCCGGCCGGGTCGGCCGGCAGCACCCGGTCCCGCAGGTAGATGGGCGCGGCGACCGCGACGATGTGAGCCGGGGCCAGGGTCCGGGCGACGACGCCGGGCGCCAGATCGAACCCGCCGCCGATGGCGACATCGTACCCCTCCGCCACGAGATCGATCGGCCGGTTCTCGAAGTGCCATTCGGGCTTGATGCGCGGGTAGCGGGCGAGCAGGCCCGGAAGCAGGGGTAGGACATGCATCGTCCCGAAGGTCGGCGGCAGGCTGACCTTGAGCGTGCCGGCCGCCTCCCCGCCCTCGACGGAGACGCTGGCGAGGGCGGCCTGGAGACCGTCGAGCTTGTCGGCGATGCCGAGGCGGAGGATCTCGCCCGCTTCGGTCAGGGTCAGCCGGCGCGTCGACCGGTGGAAGAGCCGCACCCCGAGGTGGCGCTCCAGCATCGCCACGTTGCGGCTGATCGCGGCCGGCGTCAGCGACAGCCGCCGGGCGGCTTCCGAGAAGCTGCCATGCTCGGCGCTGCGCATGAAGGCTTCCAGGTTGGCGAGGGATTCCACAGCGGCACCTTCAACGGATCGTTGAAGGCATAACAACCCGTCGGCGGCTAATCCAGGACGAGGGGACGGGCCATTCTTCCCGCCATCGAACCTGCGATGGAGCGACGACCGTGATCCAAGCCTCCCATTCCCAAGCCGGCAAGCTCGCCGGCAAGACCGCCCTCGTGACCGGCGGCTCCCGCTCCATCGGTGCCGCCGTCGCCCGGCGGCTGGCGGCCGAGGGCGCCGCGGTGGCGCTGACCTACAGCGCCTCGCCAGGACGGGCGGCGCAGGTGGTGGCGGAGATCGAGGCCGCCGGGGGCACGGCCCTGGCGATCGAGGCCGATGGCGGCGATCCCGCTGCCGTCCGGGCGGCCGTTGCCCGGACGGTCGAGTCCCTCGGCGGCCTCGACATCCTGGTCAACAACGCCGGAATCGCCCTCAACGCCCCGATCGAGGAGGTGCGGTTTACCGATTACGAGCGGATGCTCGCGGTCAACGTGACGGGCGTGTTCGTCGCCACCCAGGAAGCGGTGCGCCACATGAAGGCGGGTGGCCGGATCATCCACATCGGTTCGTCAATGACGCGGTACGCCGCCTTCCCGACGGCCTCGGTCTACACGCTGACCAAGGGCGCGGTATCGGGCTTCAACCGCAGCCTGGCGCGCGATCTCGGCCCGAAGGGGATCACCGTCAACACCGTGCATCCCGGCCCGACCGATACCGACATGAACCCGGCCGACGGGCCGGTCGCGGCCCTCGTCGGCCCCGGCATGGCGATCGGCCGCTACGGACGGCCGGACGAGGTCGCCAGCGTCGTCGCCTTCCTGGCGAGCCCCGAGGCAGCCTTCGTGACCGGCGCGGACATCGTCGCCGATGGCGGCCTCACCGCCTGACCCGGGCCCATCCCGGGAAGGATCGAGATCATGCCCACTCCCGGCATCATCGGCGCGGGCCGGATCAGCCGCGCCGTCGCCTCCGCACTCGCCCGGCGCGGCATCACGGCCATGCTTGCGAGCCGCCGCAGCCCGGACAGCCTGCGGGAAACCGTCGTCGCCCTCGATCCAAGCATCGCGGCACGCCGCTGCCGGCCCTCGACCTCGTGACGCGCGACTGAACGCGCGGTTCATTCGCCATCGAAGGATGCATCACCATGTCAGACACCGATCCGGCCACCAGCGGCACACCGGAGCCCGATTTCGACGGCGTGCTCCGGGCCAACCTGGAGCGCGTCTTCAACGAGCGTGACGCCGGGCGACGGGCGACCGCCCTGGCCGAGCTCTTCGTCGACGAGCCGGTCATGTACGAGCCCGCCGGCGTCGTGGAGGGCCGCGACGCGATCGCTGCGGTCGCCGGAGCCCTGCTGGAGCGGTTCGGCCCGAGCTTCCGCTTCGTGCCGACCGGCCGGGCCGTCGGTCATCATGGCCTGGGCTCGCTGTCCTGGCAGGCCGGCCCCGAGGGCGAGCCGGTCACCGTGACCGGGGCCGACGTGGCCGAGATCGTGGAGGGCCGGATCGCCCGCCTGTGGGTACTCCTCAACCCGCCGGTCGACTGAGGTCGCCCCCGATCGTCGCGCGATCCGGACAGGGTTGGCCCCTCTCCCGGCCTCGAGAGAGGAGCATGGCGCGCCGTCGGCCGGGCGATTCGGTCAGCGCAGGCGCCTCAATGCCCCCTCCCCTCCACCGCCTGCCCGTCCCGGGCGGCGACGCGCAGGCTCACGGGCGGCGGCGGGAGCTGGCGCCGGGTGCGACGTCGATGCACCAGGGGCACGGTCGGATCCTGCATGAACGGCAGGTCGAGGGCGCCCATCACGTCGTTGCGGGTCAGCCCGATGTCTTTCAGGCCGCGGTCGTCGAGTTCGGCGAGGCGGTAGGCGGCGCGGCGGTTGATCCACAGGACGACGATCCGCGCCACGATCTGCGCGGCCTTGCGGCCGTAGCCGGGCGCCAGCGCGAGAACACCGAAGAGGGGGGCAAAGCTGATCGTCATCGTGGTCTCCGGCGGGAGCTGTCGGCGAACCTCGTCATGCGCCGGCCATCGCTCTTCCGCTGCGTCCGTCATAGCGCCGCTTGGTCGATGCGTTGAGCGAATGCTTGAGATGTGTCACATCACGGGAATTGATGCAGGAACCGACGACGGAGCCGCCCGGTGCATCCCCTCGACATCGACCAGCTCCGCAGCCTCGTGGCGATCGCCGAGAGCGGCTCGTTCACCCGCGCGGCCGAGGCCGTGCACAAGACGCAATCCGCGGTCTCGATGCAGATGAAGCGGCTCGAGGAGCGGATCGGGCGCGAGATCTTCGTCAAGGCCGGGCGCGGCGTGCGCCTGACCGAGGACGGCGAGCGCCTGCTCGACTACGCGCGCCGCATCGTGCGGCTGCAGACCGAGTGCCTGGCGACCTTCGACGAGGGCGACCTGCCCGGCCGAGTGCGGCTCGGCCTGCCGGACGACTACGCCGACCGCTACCTGCCGGAGATCCTCGGCCGCTTCGCCCGGGCCCATCCGCGGGCCGAGGTCACGGTGGTGTGCGAGCCCTCCGACATGCTGGCCGAGCGGATCGCCGACGGCGACATCGACCTCGCCATCGTCACCGAGGCCAAGACGGGAAGCAAGACGGGAGGCAGGGCGGGGAGCGCGGCGCGAGGCGCCGGTCGGAGGGGCGTCGAGACGATCCGCACCGAGGCGCTGCTCTGGGTCACGTCGAGCCGCCACGCGGTGCACCGGGAGGAGCCGGTGCCCCTCGCCCTCGGGCGGCCGGCCTGCAACTGGCGGCTCGCCGCCATCGAGGCGCTGGAGCGCGGCGGGCGCCAGAGCCGGATCCTGTTCGTGAGCTGGAACTCCACCGCGGTCGGCGCCGCGGTGCTGGCGGGGCTCGCCGTCTCGGTCCTGCCGGAGAGCGCGCTGCGCTCCGGCATGCGGGTGCTCGGCCCGCAGGACGGCTTCGCGCCCCTGCCCGCCTGTCGGATCGGCCTGATGCGCCATCGGGCGGGCGAGCCGAACCCGCTCGCCGACATCCTGGCCGGGCACATCCGGCAATCGCTGGACAACCTCGCTCTCGACGGCCTCGCGCCCGACGCACCGGGGCTGGCGGCGGAGTGAACGCCGCGCGCCCTACTGGAGCGCGGCGAGGAAGCGGGTGCTGAGGTTGGTGAACAGGCTGCCGGCCGAGTTGCCGTAGACCGCGAGCGCTCCCGTGAGGGCCAGGAAGATCAGCCCGGCCACGAGCGCGTACTCGATCGCCGTCGATCCGGATCGCTCGTCCCGGAATGTCCGGACCGCCTCCGTTCTCCGCGCCCTGTCCCGCACGCCCCGCTCCCACGATCCGTCGGCGGCAGAGTAAGGAGAGACCTCCTCATCACAGGTTAACGCGACGGTCGAAACGGCCGGCAGGGCGCCCTGCCGGCCCGATGTGAGGGCGGAACCGAGATTTTCCCGGGTTCCGCCCCCCCGATCGTCAGGCCTTGCCGGTCTCCTTGCGCAGCGCGTCGATGCGCTGCGAGGCCTCGGCCTTGTCGAGATCGGGGTCGTAGGCGTCCTCGTCCTTGGCCTGCTCGGCCAAGGTCTTGAGATAGGACGCCTGCGCCCCGGTCATCGGCTCGGAGCCGGTGGTCCAGTCCTTGGGATCCTTGATGCGGTTCGAGGTGTCCTTGGGATCCTGCTTCGGGTTCTCGGTCTCGTGCTGCGCCTCGGCGTCGTGGGACTCGGCCTTCTTGGTCCTGGCGGTCATGGGGATCCCCGTGTTCCCTTAATGTTCCAGCCAGACAACGGGGAAGCCCCGGCTCGTGTTCCCGGCCGGGACGCCGGAACGCGGCTTGTCCCCGCAAATCACGGCCGCGGACGCGCGAAGGCCCCGGGCGGTCTCCCGCCCGGGGCCTTGTTCACGCGCTCGTCGTGGGAATCGAGCGGCCTTGTTTCAGGCCGGCACGATCCGGGCGGCCTCGCGTCAGGCCGCGTTGTTTCAAGCCGCCTTGGCCTTCGGCTGCACCTCGGCGGTGTAGTCGTCCATCAGGGTCTTGGTCATCGCCGCCGGGGTGAAGCGGTACTGGGCGATCTCCGAGACCGGGGTGACCTCGGCGGCCGAGCCGGTGATGAAGCACTCGGTGAAGCCCGCCAGCTCCTCGAGGCGGATGCGCCGCTCGACCACCTCGTAACCGCGGCGCTTGGCCAGCTCGATCACGGTCTGGCGGGTGATGCCGTTGAGGAAGCGGTCGGCCTGGGGCGTGTGGATCACCCCGTCCTGGATGAAGAACACGTTGGCGCCGGTGCACTCGGCGACGTTGTCCTCCCAGTCGAGCATCAGGGCGTCGGCGTAGCCCTTGTTCTCGGCCCGGTGCTTGGAGATGGTGCAGATCATGTAGAGGCCCGCCGCCTTCGAGGCCGACGGCGCGGTGCGCGGATCGGGCCGGCGGTACTCGGCGAGGTCGAGCCGGATACCCTTCATCTTGGTCGCCGGGTCGAAGTAGCTCGGCCATTCCCACGCCGCGATGGCGAGGTGGATGGTGTTGGCCTGCGCCGACACGCCCATCATCTCCGAGCCGCGCCAGGCGACCGGGCGGAGATAGGCGTCCTGGAGGCCGCTCTCCTTGAGCACGAGCTTCTTGGCGGCGTCGATCTCGGCGACCGTGAACGGGACCTCGAAGTCGAGGAGCTCGGCCGAGCGGCGCAGGCGCTGCGAATGCTCAGTGCACTTGAAGATCTCGCCGCCATAGGCGCGCTCGCCCTCGAACACGCTGGAGCCGTAGTGCAGGCCGTGGCTGAGTACGTGAATCTTCGCGTCCGCCCACGGCACCATGCGGCCGTCGACCCAGATGTGGCCTTCACGCTGGTCGAAGGGAATGACGGACATGACGATGATCCTCGTATGCGTTCGTTTCCGCCTGGCTGGTTCTCGCGCAACCTTCGTGCTTGAGCGGGGCGCGGGGCGTTCGTTCGTTTCGCCGGCGGGGTTGACGGGTATCAATGGGACTGAGATATGTCAACAAGACTGACATAAATGACGCGAGCCCGCGAAGGCTCGGTTCCGCCAAGAGGTGCGACCCTTGACCCAGGCCGCCCGGACCCGTCCGGACCCCATCCCGGACGCCGCCGACGAGGATGGACGGGCGGCAGGCTACTCCCCGGAGGGGCCGACGCAAAGATCGCCGGAACACGGCTCGCCGGACCGAGACCAGCCGGCCTACGACCTCATCGAGCTCTTGTTCTTCGCCTACCGCGACTTCGTCGCCGATCCCGACCGGATCCTGGCCGAGTACGGCTTCGGCCGCGCCCACCACCGGGTGCTGCACTTCGTCGACCGCCATCCCGGCCTCACCATCGCCGAACTCCTGGATATCCTGCGGATCACCAAGCAGAGCCTGAACCGGGTGCTGAAGGAATTGATCGAGCAGGGCTACATCGCGCAGCGGACGGGCACGAGCGACCGCCGCCACCGCCTCCTCACCTGCACGCCGCAGGGCCGTGCGCTCGCCCAGCGCCTCGCGGGCGTCCAGGGCGAACGGGTCCGGCGGGCGCTCGCCGAGGTCGGCCCCGCGCTCCGCGAGCCGGCGGGCCGGTTCCTGCTCGCGATGATCGAGCCGGAGGAGCGCGCCGCGGTGAGCCGGCTCATCGGCGGCGAGGCGCCGGCCGAGGTCCCGGCGGAGATCCAAGCGGAGATCCGGGCCGGGAGCCCGTCCGCCGACGGGGCCCGCCCGTGAGCGCCGGCCCCGCCCTCAGCCCCCGGGCCGAGCTGCCCGACCACGCCCCCCACATCCTGGTCGTCGACGACGACCGCCGCCTGCGCGACCTCCTCGCCCGCTTCCTCGGCGAGAACGGTTATCGCGTCACCGCTGCCGCGAGCGCCGCCGAGGCGCGGGCGCGGGGCCGCAGCCTGGTCTTCGACGCGGTGGTGCTCGACGTGATGATGCCGGGCGAGACCGGCTTCGACTACGCCCGCCAGATCCGCCTGACCTCGAGCGTGCCGATCCTGATGCTCACCGCCCGCTCGAACCCGAACGACCGGGTCACCGGGCTCGAGATCGGCGCCGACGACTATCTGCCGAAACCCTTCGAGCCGCGGGAGCTGATCCTGCGCCTCAACAATATCCTGCGCCGCAACGCGCGGGGCCCCGCCGACGGCACGGCCGCGCCGCTCGACGCGGTGCGGTTCGGGCCGTTCCAGTTCCGCATCGAGCGCGGCGAGCTCACCCGCGACGAGGAGGCGATCCGCCTCTCCGAGCGCGAGCGCGAGATCCTCACCATCCTGGCGCTCGCCCGCGGCGGCAACGTCGAGCGCGAGGCGCTGACCGGGACCAACGGCGCCGCCAACGAGCGCACCGTGGACGTGCAGATGAACCGCCTGCGCCGGCGCATCGAGGACGACCCGGCCAACCCGCGCTACGTGCAGACCGTGCGCGGCGTCGGCTACCGTCTGGTCCTGGACTAGCCGTGGCCACCCCCACCCTCGCCGGGACGCTGCCGACGCCCCGGCGGGCCTGGCGCCGGCTCGGCCGCGTGATCGGCGACCGGCTGCCGAAGGGGCTCTACGCCCGATCCCTCATCATCATCATCGCCCCGATGGTGCTGCTGCAATCGGTGATCGCCTACACCTTCATGGAGCGGCACTGGCAGCTGGTGACGCGGCGCCTCTCGGCCGCGGTGACCGCCGACGTCGCGGCCTTGATCGACATCTACGAGAGCTACCCGCAGGACAAGGGCTCCGAGACCCTGGAGCGGATCGCCAGCGAGCGGCTGAACCTCGACATCGACATCCTGGAGGGCGCCAAGCTCCCCGCCCCCGGCCCGCGCCCGTTCTTCTCTCTCCTCGACGAGGCCCTGTCCGACGAGATCCGGCGCCAGATCGCCCGGCCGTTCTGGATCGACACCGTCGGGCGCTCCAATCTGATCGAGATCCGGGTCGAGATCCCCGGCGGGGTGATGCGGGTGATCGCCCGGCGCAGCCAGGCCTACGCCTCGAACTCGCACATCTTCCTGCTCTGGATGGGCGGCTCCTCGATGGTGCTGCTCGGCGTCGCGATCCTCTTCCTGCGCAACCAGATCCGGCCGATCCTGCGGCTTGCCGACGTGGCGGAGAGCTTCGGCAAGGGCCGCGAGCTCGATTTCCGCCCCCGCGGCGCCCGCGAGGTGCGCAAGGCCGGCCACGCCTTCATCGAGATGAAGCGGCGCATCGAGCGGGCGATGGAGCAGCGCACGACGATGCTCAACGGGGTGAGCCACGACCTGCGCACCATCATCACCCGCTTCCGGCTCTCCCTGGTGCTGCTGCCCCAGACCCCCGAGATCGACGACCTGCAGCGCGACGTCGACGAGATGAGCCGGATGCTGGAGGCCTACCTCGCCTTCGCCAAGGGCGATTCCGGCGAGCCGGCCGCGGCCATCGACCTGCGCGCGCTCCTCGAGGACGTGCGCACCGACGTGGAGCGTCTGGGCGGCCACGTCTCTGAGGTGACGCTGGAGGGCCAGGCGACCGTGACGGTCCGGCCCGACGCCTTCCGGCGCTGCCTGTTCAACCTCGCCGCCAACGCCGCCCGCTACGGCGACACGATCGCGATCACCGCCCGCCAGGAGGCGCGCTGGCTCGCCGTCTCGATCGACGACGACGGTCCGGGCATCCCGGTCGAGCAGCGCGAGGAGGTGTTCAAGCCCTTCGTGCGCCTCGACGACGCCCGCCAGGATGCCGGCGGCTCGGGGCTGGGCCTCGCCATCGCCCTCGACATCGCGCGGGCACATGGCGGCGACGTGGCGCTGTACGACTCGCCGCTCGGGGGCCTCAGGGCGACGGTGCGGGTGCCGGCGTGATCGAGCGATGGGACGACCGTAGCGCGGTCGCCGTTCGGGCCGGCACCCCGCGGATGGAAGCGCGCCGGATCGCACCCTGAGGCTTCGTCAGGGCCGACGCTCCCCGCTGCGAGGCTCTGACAATAACCTTTTCGCACCGCTCCCCGTGTTAAGCCCCTGCCGGATCGGGAGGGCGGGACGATGAGCGAGGCGGAACCGAGTACGGCCCCCCTGGTCGGCCTCGCAGCAGCGATCCTGGCGGCGACGCTCGACGAGCCGCGGGTGCTCACCGTGCCGGTGGCCGATCAGCCCGAGGGCCGGACCGAGGGCCTGCCGGCCGGGCCGCTCGAGCCGGCGCATCCCACCCTGGAGCGGGGCCTGCGGGCCTGGGTCGAGCGGCAGACCGGCCAGAGCCTCGGCTACGTCGAGCAGCTCTACACCTTCGGCGACCGCGACCGGCGCCGGGGCGGCAAGGGGGATGTCGGGCTGCACGCGCTCTCGGTCGCCTATCTCGCCCTGGTGCGCGAGGCGCGGCCCGCCGCCGATTCGGCCTGGCAGAGCTGGTACCGCTATTTCCCCTACGAGGACCGGCGGGCGGGGCGCACGGACGACCTCGACGCCATCGCGGCCCGGCTCGCGGCCTGGGCCGAAGCCGCATCGAGCCCGGAGGTGCGCCGGCGCCGGGGCGACCGGATCGGCCTGACCTTCGGGGCGGCCGGCAGCGGCTGGAACGAGGAGCGGGTGCTGGAGCGCTACGAGCTGCTGTTCGAGGCCGGCCTCGTGCCCGAGGCCGGGGCGGACCTGGACGTGAGCCCCCTCACCGGCCGGCCGATGGCCCACGACCACCGGCGCATGCTCGCCACCGCCCTCGGCCGCCTGCGCGGCAAGATCAAGTATCGGCCGGTCGTGTTCGAGCTGATGCCGCCCGCCTTCACGCTGGGCCAGCTCCAGCGCGTGGTCGAGGCGCTGTCGGGCATCCTGCTGCACAAGCAGAACTTCCGCCGCCTCGTCGCACATCAGGGCCTCGTCGAGGAGACCGAGGCCGTCACCGCCGAGACCGGCGGGCGCCCGGCCCGGCTGATGCGCTTTCGACGCGAGGTGCTGCTGGAGCGCCCGGCGCCGGGCCTGCGCCTGCCCTCGAACCGGACCGGCTGAGCGGCCACGGGAGCGGCCGGGGCGCCGAAGTTGCGGCACCCTGCCGCACTTATGCTCACATCCAACATATCTGGACAGTCTCGAATCCGCGGATTAGCCTAGCCGGGTAAATGCTCATATTGAGCATATGCCGGGAGGCGAGAATGGACGCGGCAACCCTCGATCGGGCGGGCTCCCTGCCCCTGCCGGAGCTGTACGACCGGGTCCGCCACCACGTCCCGGCGATCGAGTGGCCGGCGCTGGCCGGCGACGTCGCGGCGATCCAGGCGCTGAAGCGCGAGCGCAACGCCGTGGTGCTGGCGCACAACTACCAGGCGCCGGAGATCTTCCACACGGTGGCGGACATCGTCGGCGACAGCCTGGCGCTGGCCCGCGAGGCGGCCCGCACGGATGCCGACGTGATCGTGGTGGCGGGCGTGCACTTCATGGCCGAGACCGCCAAGATCCTGAACCCGGCGAAGACCGTGCTGATCCCGGACCTCGCGGCCGGCTGCTCCCTGGCGGATTCGATCACCGCCGCCGACGTGCGGGACCTGCGCCGCCGCCACCCGGGCGTGCCGGTGGTGACCTACGTCAACACCTCCGCGGCCGTGAAGGCGGAGTCGGACCTCTGCTGCACCTCCGGCAACGCCAGGGCGGTGGTCGAATCCCTCGGCGTGAAACGCGTCCTGATGATCCCCGACGAGTACCTGGCGCAGAACGTCCAGGCCGAGCTGCCGCATATCGAGATCCTGACCTGGGCCGGCCATTGCGAGGTGCACGAGCGCTTCACGGCAGCCGACATCCGCGAGGCGCGCGAGGCCTATCCGGGCGTGACGGTGCTGGCCCACCCCGAATGCCCGCCGGGCGTGGTGGCGGAGGCGGATTTCTCGGGCTCGACCGCGGCGATGCAGGATTACGTCGAGACCCGGCGGCCGGCGCAGGTGGTGCTGATCACAGAATGCGCGATGGCCGACAACCTCGCGGTGCGCAATCCGGACGTCGCGTTCGTCAAGCCGTGCAACCTCTGCCCGCATATGAAGCGGATCAGCCTGCAAAAAATCCGGCAGAGCCTGGAGGGGCTGACCCACGAGGTCACGGTGCCGGACGACCTGATCGCCCCGGCGCGCCGCGCCGTCGAGCGCATGCTGGCGGTCCGGGCATGACGGCCGATCGCGTCGTCGTGGTCGGGGCCGGCGTCGCCGGCCTCGCCACGGCCCTGCGGTTGGCGCCGCTCCCCGTCACCCTCGTCACCGCGGCGCCTTTGGGCGAGGAGACGGCGACGGCCTGGGCGCAGGGCGGCATCGCGGCGGCGATCGGCCCCGACGATGCCCCGGCGCTCCACGCCGCCGACACGCTGGCGGCCGGCGCGGGCCTGAGCGACGCAGGCATCGCCCAAATCGTCGCCGAGGCCGGTCCCGGCCTGGTGGACTGGCTCGTCGGGCTCGGCCTCGCCTTCGACCGTGGACCTGACGGCGCCCCGGCGCTGGGCCTGGAGGCGGCGCATTCCCGCCGCCGCATCGTCAAGGCGGGGGGCGACGCCACCGGCGCCGCGGTCCTGCGCACGCTGGCCCGGGCGGCGGCGGCCTGCCCGTCGATCACCGTCACGGTCGGGCGGGCGACGGCCCTGGCGCAGGACGGCGAGGGCCGGGTCACCGGCCTCGTCCTGCGCACCGACCGGGGAGCCCTGGAGCTGCCGGCCCGGGCGGTGGTGCTGGCGACCGGGGGCCTCGGCGGGCTCTACCGCTCGACGACCAACCCGACCGGCGCGGTCGGGGCCGGCCTCGTCCTGGCGGCCCGGGCCGGCGCGGTCCTGCGCGACGTCGAGTTCGTGCAGTTCCACCCGACCGCGATCGCAATCCGCACCGACGGCCCGCTGCCGCTCGCCACCGAGGCGCTGCGCGGCGAGGGCGCGGTCCTGGTCGACGCCGCGGGCGGCCGGGTGATGGCCGGCATCGCCGGGGCCGAGCTCGCCCCCCGCGACGTGGTCGCCCGGGCCATCGCCCGGCGGACCGGCCGGGGCGAGGCGGTCTTCCTCGATGCCCGCCGGATCGACGTGGCGCGCCGCTTCCCGACCGTGGCCGCCCTCTGCCGTGCCGCCGGGCTCGATCCGGCCGCAGCCCCGATCCCGGTGCGGCCGGCGGCGCACTACCACATGGGCGGGATCCGGGTGGACGGGCACGGCCGCAGCACGCTGCCCGGCCTGTGGGCCTGCGGCGAGGTCGCGGCGACCGGGCTGCACGGGGCAAACCGCCTCGCCAGCAACTCGCTCCTCGAGGCGATGGCCTTCGCGGAGCGGATCGCCGCCGACATCCGCGATTCGAAGCGCGCCGCGGCGGGCGCGGGCCGCGCCCCGGAGCCGCTCCCCGCGTCCGACGCCCTGCCGGAGATCCGCGACCTGCAAGAAATCCGCGACCTAATGGAGGCGGGGGTCGGGCTGGTGCGCGACGAGGCCGGCCTCGCCCGGGCCGTCTCCCGGCTCGCCGCCCTGGCCCGGGCCGGCTCCGCGGAGGCCGTCGCCGGGCTCCTCGTGGCGGCGGCGGCGCTTGCCCGGCGCGAGAGCCGCGGCGGCCATTGGCGGGCCGACCATCCGGGGCAGCAGGCGCCCCGCTCCACCGACATCACCCTGACCCAAGCCTTCGCGACAGCCGATGCCCTCGCGACGGCCGACGCCGTCGCGCGCCCCTCCTCCCTCGTCGAGGCAACCCGATGACCGACACGACCCTTCCCCCCGCCCTGCCCCGCCTCATGGTCGAGCCGATCGTGCGCGCCGCCCTCCTGGAGGATCTCGGCCGCGCCGGCGACCTCACCACCGACAGCATCGTCCCGGCGGATGCCCGCTTCTCCGGCGCGATCGTCTCGCGCCAGGCCGGCACGGTCGCGGGGACGGACGCGGCGGCGCTCGCCTTCGCGCTCCTCGATTCCACGGTGAGGGTCTCGGTGCTGCGCCCCGACGGCAGCCCGATCTCCCCGGGCGAGGCGGTGATCGCCCTCGACGGCCCGGCCCGGGCGATCCTCTCGGCCGAGCGCGTCGCCCTCAACCTGCTGTGCCGGCTCTCGGGCGTGGCCACCGCCACCGCCTCGCTGGTCGAGGCGGCGCGCCCGCACGGCAAGGCCCGCATCGTCTGCACCCGCAAGACCACGCCGGGCCTGCGCAGCCTGGAGAAGCACGCGGTGCGGGCCGGAGGCGGGTCCAACCACCGCTTCGGCCTCGACGACGCGGTGCTGATCAAGGACAACCACGTCGCGGTGGCGGGCGGCGTCGCCCCGGCGGTGCGGCGGGCGCGGGCCGGGGTCGGCCACCTCGTGAAGATCGAGGTCGAGGTCGACACCCTGGCCCAGCTGGACGAGGCCCTGTCGGTCGGCGCCGACGCGGTGCTCCTCGACAACATGAGCCCCGACACCCTGCGCGCGGCGGTGGCGATGATCGACGGGCGGGCGGTCAGCGAGGCCTCGGGCCGGATCAGCCGCGAGACCGTCGGCGCGGTGGCGGCGACGGGGGTCGACCTGATCTCGACCGGCTGGATCACCCACAGCGCGCCGATCGTCGATCTGGGGCTGGATGTGGCGTGAGGGGGCACGAGGCACGGGCGGCTCGGAAAGAGAGCCACCCGCGCCAGTCGTCAACCACCGCCCTTTCCCGGACGACCGGAGCGAGAGCGGAAGGAGATCCGGGAAACGGGAGATCGGCGAGGTCCGGCCTTCCCGATGTCCACAGCGATGCCCTGCCGAGCCGCCCTCAATGCGCCTCCTGCCAGTTCAGGGCCGCCTTGGCCTCGACGGCGAGGGGCACCCGCAGGGTCACGGCCGGGTGCGGCGCTTCCTCCATCACCCGGGCGATGATCGGCAGCGCGCGATCGACCTCGTCGTCGGGCGCCTCGAACACGAGCTCGTCGTGGACCTGGAGCAGCATCCGGGTCGAGAGGCCGGCCTCGGAGAGCGCGCCCTCCATCCGGACCATCGCCCGGCGGATGATGTCGGCGGCCGTACCCTGGATCGGGGCGTTGATCGCCTGGCGCTCGACCGAGGCGCGCTCCTGCGGGTTGTTGGAGCGGATCTGCGGGTAGTGGCAGACCCGGCCGAACAGGGTCGTGACGTAGCCCTTGTCGCGGCAGAGCTTCTTGGTGTCGTCGATATAGGCGCGGATGCCGGGGAAGCGCTCGAAATACTGCTTGATGAAGGCCGCGGCCTCGCCCTGCGGGATGCCGAGCCGGTCGGCGAGGCCGAAGGCAGAGATGCCGTAGATGATGCCGAAGTTGATCGTTTTGGCCCGGCGCCGCAGGTCCGAGGTCATCTGGTCGAGGGGCACGCCGAACATCGCCGAGGCGGTCGCCGCGTGGATGTCGATGCCGTCCTCGAAGGCCTGGCGCAGCTGCGGGATGTCGGCGATGTGGGCGAGCAGCCGCAGCTCGATCTGGCTGTAATCGGCCGAGATCAGCTTGTGGCCGGCATCGGCCACGAAGGCCTGGCGGATGCGCCGTCCCTCCTCGGTGCGGACCGGGATGTTCTGGAGGTTGGGGTCCGACGAGGAGAGGCGCCCGGTCGTGGTGGCGGCGAGCGCGAAGGAGGTGTGGACCCGGTCGGTCTCGCGGTCGGCATGCTCCTGCAGGCTGTCGGTGTAGGTCGATTTCAGCTTCGAGAGCTGGCGCCATTCGAGGATCCGGCGCGGCAGGTCGTGGCCCTGGCCGGCCAGTTCTTCGAGCAGCGTCGCGGGCGTCGCCCACTGGCCGGACGGGGTCTTCTTGGCGCCGGGCAGGCCCATCTTGCCGAACAGGATGTCGCCGATCTGCTTGGGCGACGAGACCGAGAACTTTTCCCCGGCCATCTCCTGGATCTCGTCCTCGAGACGCGCCAGCGACTGGGCGAAATCGCCCGAGAGCCGGCTCAGCATCTGGCGGTCGACCTTGATGCCCTCGCGCTCCATGCGCGCCAGCACCGGCACGAGCGGCCGCTCCAGGGTCTCGTAGACGGTGGCGCGGCGCTCGGCGGCGAGCCGCGGCTTCATCAGCCGCCACAGGCGCAGCGTCACGTCGGCGTCTTCCGCCGCGTAGGCCGTCGCCTTGTCGAGGGCGACCTTGTCGAACGTCACCTTCTGGCGCCCGGTGCCGGCGACGTCCGCGAAGGTGATCGGCTGGTGGCCGAGATGGCGGCGGGCCAGTTCGTCCATGCCGTGCGAGCCCTTGCCGGCATCGAGCACGTAGGAGATCAGCATCGTGTCGTCGAAGGGCCGGACCTCGATGCCGTGGCGGGCGAGCACCAGCCAGTCGTACTTGACGTTCTGGCCGATCTTGAGAACCGACGGGTTTTCCAGGAGCGGCTTGAGGCGCGCCTGCACGGCCTCCCAGGAGAGCTGCCCCGGCAGCAGGCCGCCGCCGAACAGGTCCTCGCCGCCGCGGTGGCTGAGCGGGATGTAGCAGGCCCGCCCCGGCGCGGTGGCGAGCGAGACGCCGACGAGGTCGGCCTTGTTGGCGTCGAGCGCGGTCGTCTCGGTATCGACCGCGACGATGCCCGCCTCGACCGCCTCGGCGATCCAGGAATCCAGGCTCTCGACCGTGGTGACGGTCTCGTAGGACGCGGTGTCGAACGGCTTGACCGATTCCGCCGCGCGCGCCGCCACCAGCGTCGTCGGCGTCGCCTCGGTGGGGGCCTTCGGCTTCGGGGGCGCGTCCGGCAGGTCGAGGTCGGCGAAGGGATCGACCTCGGCCTTCGCGTCGGCGGGAGCGCCGTCGGGCGTGTCGCCGAAGAACGGCGTGACGTCGCTGCCGCCCTTCTCGTTCGAAAAGCCGGGCTCGGCGCCCGCCGGCAGCAGGGCGGGGTCGGGCCGCACCGCCTCGGGGTCGACGTGCAGCATCTGGGCGATGCGGCGCGTCAGGGTGTTGAACTCCATCGCCTTGAGGAAGCCGACGAGGCGCTCGGGGTCGGGCTTCGGAAGCCTGAGGTCGTCGAGCGGCACCGGCACCGGCACGGCTTCGTCGAGGGCGACGAGGCGGCGCGACAGGCGGGCCTGGTCGATGTTGGCCAGAAGCGTCTCGCGCCGCTTGGGCTGCTTGATGGTGGCGGCCTTGTCGAGCAGCGCATCGAGGCTGCCGAACTCCTTGATGAGCGCCGCGGCGGTCTTCAGGCCGATGCCCGGCACGCCCGGCACGTTGTCGGAGGTGTCGCCGATCAGCGCCAGGGCGTCGCCGATCTGCTCGGGCCCCAGGCCCTCCCAGCGCTCGAGGATGGCGGCGCGGTCGAGGTTGCGCTCGGGCCGGTAGCCCGGCTTGCCCTTCTGGCCCGATTCGAAGTCGTAGAAGCGCACGAGGTCGCCGACGAGCTGCATCAGGTCCTTGTCGGACGAGACGATGATGACGCCCGCCCCCCGGCCTTCCGCCTGGCGCGAATAGGTCGCGATCAGGTCGTCGGCCTCGTAGCGCGGCAGCTCGATCGGGTGCAGGCCGAAGGCGCGGACCGCGTCGCGCATCAAGGGCATCTGGCGCTTGAGGTCCTCGGGCGCGTCGGGCCGGTGGCCCTTGTAGTCCGGGAAGATCTCCTTCCGGAACGAGCCCTCGGACTTATCGAACACGATGGCGAGATGGGTCGGGACGACGCCGGCCGCGCCCTCCTGCACGAACTGCGCGAGCTTGGCGCAGAACAGCCGCACCGCCCCGGTCGGCAGCCCGTCGGAGGGGCGGAAATTGTAGCGCTCGGGCTGGTTGATCGACTGGAAATAGGCCCGGAAGATGAACGACGAGCCGTCGACCAGGAGCACCTGATCGCCGGGGCCGACGGGCTTCGTCTCGGGGACGGTCTCGGTGCTCATGCGGGCTGACACTTTTGCGGCGGTCGGTCGAGACCCGTCTTAGTGCGTCGCCGGGACGAGGCAAACCGCGGCGCGGGCGCGCTCCCCCGGTATGGCAGGGCCTGCGAGGCATCGGTCGGGAACAGGCCCCGGCGAAGCCCGTAATGGACGCGGTTCCTATTTCGGTTTCGTCGGCCGTTTGATGAGACCCAGCCGCAGCTTCTCGCCATAGGTGAGACGCGGCATCGTGCCGGCCGCCAGATCGTCGGCGACCCGTGCGTCGATCTCCTTCTCGCGGGTCACGATCCCCTGCGAATGAAATCGATGGAGTCGCTCCCCGACGGGTCGATCGGCGAACGGCTTGTGATCGCTGAGTTCCAGGAAGACGACGTGGTCGGAATACTGGACGAGCCAGAGCAGCTCCTCCGTGTTCCACCGGCCGAGATGCAAGTGCATGATCCCGAAGTTCATGAGCATCGTGTCGGAGCGCAGGCCCGCGCCCTTGCTGTAATAACCGGACGGCAACGGCGTGCCGTTGGCGATGCAGCGGCGGATATGATCGACGGTCTTCGCGAAATCGTCGTTTCGCGCGATCCCGCTCGGATCGCGGAAGGTCGGGGAGAGCAAGACCTTCTTCGGCTTCGCCTCAAGCCTGCTCAGCTTCTGCCGGATCGGCATGGGTACGGAGGCGCGAGGCTCAACGCCGCAGGCGAGCGATGAAATCCTCCGACGACAGGTCGGTGACGTCCTCACCCACCTGCCCAGCGTCGTGCCGGTCGGCCGCCGCCTTCAGCCGTCGCGCGAGCGCGGCGCCCTTGCGCGCCTCGCGGCGCTCCTCCGAGGCCGCCGGAATGGGGTTCGTCTCGCCTGCTCGCGAGGCGTGTGGCCGAACTATTTCGGAAGAGGGAAGGGCGCGCGGCATGAACGTAGCGTAACATCGGAGCTGCGGACATTCAATTCGCGACACGGTCCCGGTTCGGGTTCACGCCGGTGGCAGACGCACGGGTGTGCCCCCGGCACACCAGGGGCCCGCGAAAGCGCCGGCCGGCCGGCCCGAAAGCTTGACTTGGCGCGGACGGAGCCTTGGTGTCGGGATCGAGAGAGCAACCGTCATTTGCCCGGGAAGCCGGACGCCGCCTTCGGGCGGGCGCCGCCCGGGCCCAGGGACCGGCCCATGCCCAAGACATCCTTCAGCAGGACACCCCTTCTCGCCGCCCTCCTGCTGGGTCTCACCGCCGCCGGCCTGTCCGCCGCGCAGGCCCGCTCGGCCCGCCAGGAGATCGCCCCGGCCGAGGAGCGCGAATTCCCGTTCGACGCCCAGATCCCCGGCTGCCAGGACGAGGGCGTGCTGGAGAAGATCACCTACCAGTTCGCCGAGAAGGAGGCGAAGTTCTGGAACTCGACGCTGACGATCGCGACCTACGACAGCATCGAGCGCACCGCATGGCGGCCCTGGGGCCTCGACTTCTACCCGCGCCGCTTCTGCACCGCGGTCGCCACCACCTCGGACGGGGTGCGCCGGCGGGTCGACTACTCGGTGCGCGAGAGCCTCGGCATCATCGGGGCGACCTACGGCGTCGAGTTCTGCGTCCACGGCCTCGACCGCAACCTCGCCTACGCCTACGCCTCGGCCTCGTCCTGCCGCGAGGCCCGGCCCTGATGCGCGCGCTCGCCGGCCTCCTCCTCGCGGCGACCGTCGCGGGCTCGCTCGCCGCCGGCCCGGCCGCCGCGCAGGGGCGCGGGGGCGGCGAGCCGGGCGTGTTCGACTTCTACGTCCTCTCGCTGTCGTGGTCGCCGACCTACTGCGCGCTCACCGGCGAGCGGCGCAACGACCGCCAATGCGACACCGGCCGCAACCCCGGCTTCGTGGTCCACGGCCTGTGGCCGCAATACGACCGCGGCTTCCCGAGCGAGTGCGGCGCCTTCCCCCGCAGCCCGAGCCGCCCGGCGATGCAGGAGGCCGAGGGCGTCTTCCCGAGCGAGGGCCTGGCCCGCCACGAATGGCGCCAGCACGGCACTTGCTCGGGCCTCGACCCCGCCGCCTATTTCCGCGCGACCGCCAAGGCCCGCGACGCGGTGACGATTCCCGCCGCCCTGGCGAGCCCGAAGGAGGATCTGCGCGCCGCGCCGATCGACATCGCCCGCCAGTTCGTCGCGGCCAATCCGGGCCTGCGCCCTGACATGATGTCGGTGACATGCCGGTCCGGGCAGCTGCAGGAGGTGCGGATCTGCTTCACCAAGGACCTGCGCGGCTTCACCGCCTGCCCCGAGGTGGCGCGCCAGAACTGCCGGGCCGGCGAGGTGACGGTGGGGGCGGGGCGGTAGCGCCTCGCCTTCCCGTGGAGGGTGTTCGCGCGCGGGCGCCGCGGAGCGCCCGGTGCGGTGAACGCCCGACGTCGTCGTGCCGGGGTCCGCGCGCGAGCCCGAGGAAAGGCCGCCGAGGTGGAAAGCCGTCGGCCCGCTTCCGCTCGCGATGTCGACAAAGCGGGTCTCGACGGCGTGCGATCGTGGCGCGGGGCCCGATCGCTTTGCCGCCGGGCAACGCCCCCGGTCTTCGATTTTTGCCAACTTTACTTCGAAGAACCAGTCAGTCCGTCGTCGAAAAAACCCTCTCGTCTCTTTCGAGATGCCGACCCAGGAAGTCGCCCACCAGGTGTGCGATCTCGGCGGCGTGCGTCTCCAGGGCGAAGTGTCCCGTATCGAGGAAATGGATCTCGGCCTCGGGAAGATCGCGCCGGTAGGCCTCCGCCCCGGGCGGGAGGAAGAAGGGATCGTTTTGCCCCCATACCGCGAGCAGCGGCGGCCGGTGCTCGCGGAAGTAGGCCTGGAATTGCGGGTAGAGTGCCACGTTCGTACGGTAGCTGAGGATCAGGTCGAGCTGGATCTCCCGGGCTCCCGGACGATGCATGTAGTGCATGTCAAGCGTCATCCCGTCGGGGGATATGCGGCCGGCCGGCGCGCCGTGCTCGTACTGCACATGAATCGCCTCGTCGGTGAGCGCTGCGCGGCAGGCCTCGCGGTTCCCCGGGCTCGGGTCGCGCCAATAGGCCTGCCACGGCTCCCATTTCCGGCTGAGACCCTCGAGGTAGGCGTTGCCGTTCTGGGAGACGATGGCCGTCACCCGCTCGGGATGGCGCATGGCGAGCCGGAATCCGGTCGGGGCGCCGTAGTCGAAGATGTACAGCGCGTAGCGTGTCAGTCCCATGGCCTCGACGAAGCCTTCGATCACCTCGGCAAGACGATCGAAGCTGTAATCGAAGGCATCGCGCCCGGGCGACGTCGTGTTGCCGAAGCCCGGGAGATCGGGTGCGATGACGCGGTAGCGATCGGCCAGGAGTGGGATCAGATCGCGGAACATGTGCGAGGCGGTCGGGAAGCCGTGCAGCAGGAGGAGGACCGGCGCATCGCGCGGCCCCGCCTCCCGGTAGAAGACGCCAACATCGCCGACCTGCTTGGTGCCGTAGCCGACCGTCATAGTGCCGTTCTCCGATGGGGAAGGAGCGTGCGGACGGGGCTCATGCGGCGCTGCCTCCACGGACCGTTGCGCGAGACCCACCAGGGTCACGTCCGGTCCGAGCGTTCCTGAGACGCGTGCGTCGCGCCTGGCCGTCTCGTGGCGTCGTCATGATCCCCGCGGCTCCGCGCCGCTGGACGAAGGGGATCTAGCACCTTGCTCCGGATGCAATAAGATCGACCCATCGCAAGCTACGATTTCAGGATATGAAACGATGGATCGGCTCGATGCGATGGCCGTGTTCGTCGCCGTCGTCGAGACCGGCTCGCTCGCCGCCGCGGGGCGAAAGCTGGGCCACTCACCGGCGGCCGTCACCCGGGCGGTGGCGATGCTGGAGGAGCGCCTGGGCGAGCGTCTGCTGCACCGCTCGACCCGTGCATTGCGATTGACGGAACGCGGCGAGCATCAGGTCGCCGTCTATCGCAGCATCCTGGCCGAGCTCGCCGAAGCGGACGGTGGCGATGCGGCAGGCGACCGAATCGCGGGCCGGATCGCCCTGACCGCGCCGGAGCTGTTCGGTCGCACCGTCCTCATGCCCGTCGTCGAGACGTTCCTCGACGAGCACCCCGACGTCAGCCTGCGCATGCTCCTGCTGAACCGCGTGGTGAGCCTGGTCGAGGAAGGCGTCGACGTCGCGGTCCGGCTCGCGCCGCTCCCCGCCTCGGGCATGATCGCCGTCAAGCTCGGCGAGATGCGCAGGCTGGTATGCGCGGCACCGGACTATCTTATCGATGCGGGGATACCGCCGGATCCGGGCGCCCTGCAGCATCACCGCTGCATCGGCACGGAGGACGGCGTCGCCCGCGAGCAGTGGCATTTCATCGATCGCACCTCGGCCCGCGAACGCCGGCTCTCGACGGCCGTCCAGCCCCGCATCGCACTCAACGGCGCAGGCGCTGCCATCGATGCCGCGATCCGCGGTCAAGGCGTCTGCCGCGTCATGGCCTATCAGGTGGTCGAGCACATCGAAGCCGGCCGCCTGACGGCGCTCCTGTGCGACTACGAGCCCGAGCCGCTGCCGATCCACCTGGTCTTCCACGCGATTCCGCGGCGGAACGCGGCCCTGCGCGCCTTCGTCGACCATGCGACGCCGAGATTGAGGGCGGCCGTCAGAGACGTCTCGGATCGTGCCGCACGCGCCGCAGGTGCTTCGTCGGGTGTCCGCTCCGGATGACCTGCGGCGCAGCGTTCGGGCGAAAAAATTCGGTCGAACGCAGTCCGTCCGGCAGCCGGCCCGATTCCGCCCCTCAGGCGTGCCCCTCCCGCGTGCCCCTTTGGCGGAGACGATCGGCAACACGCCAGAAACAGGCTTGCCAACAAGTTGCGCCCAATTCATCCTGCCGCCGCAGAATTCTGGGAAACGCCGTCATGATCCAATCTTCCGCGCTCCTGGCCGGCGCCGCCGCGCTGGCCGCCCTCACCGTCCCCGTACACGCCGAGGAGGCCGATCCGGCCGCCATCGTCGGCCTGCAATTCGCGGTCAGCGGCAACCACAAGGGCGTGCGGGCGAGCGGCGCCAAGGGCGTCTGCCTGAAGGGCAGCTTCGCACCGGCTCCGGACGCCGCCTCCCTGTCCAAGGCGCCCCAATTCACGAAGACCGTGCCGGTCACCGCCCGCTTCTCGATGGGCGGCGGCAACCCGAAGATCTCGGACAAGACGAAGGCCACCACCCGCGGCTTCGCGATGCGGATGGCGGACCCGGCCGGCGACATGACCTTCGTGATCATCTCCGCCCCGGTCTTCTCGACCAAGACGCCGGCGCAGCTCGAGGAATTCCTGAAGGTCCGCGTGCCGGGGCCGGACGGCAAGCCGGATGCCGAGAAGATCAAGGCCTTCGCGGCGCAGAACCCCGAGACCGGCCGACAGGCGGCGTGGCTCAACGCGCGGCCGGTGCCGGCGAGCTTCGCGGGCACCGATTACTGGGCGGTCCACGCCTACACGCTGACGAACGCCAAGGGCGACAAGACGGTCGCGAAGCTGAAGTTCGTCGCCGCCGACAAGGCCGGCCTCTCCGACGAGGAGCTGAAGGCCAAGCCCGATTCGTTCTACGCCGACGAGCTGAAGGAGCGGCTCGCGAAGGGCCCGGCGCGGTTCGACCTCGTGGCGATCCTGGCCCAGCCGGGCGACCCGACCGCGGACGTGACCGCGACCTGGCCGGAGGAGGAGCGCAAGACCCGCACCCTCGGCACGCTCGCCATCACGGCCATCGAGCCTGACGCCACCTGCGACGCCGCCACCTTCGACCCGGTGGTCGACCTGCCCGACGGCATCGCCGGCCCGGCCGACGACCCGATGTTCGCGATCCGCTCGCCGGCCTACGCGGTGTCGCTGTCGCGCCGCTCGAACTGAGGGATCACCCCCCGCGGCCGCGCAGCACGTCGAGGCGGTAATCCGCGGTGCGGACCTGCCGGTCGAGGGCGAGGTGGTCGCGGGTCTCGCGGACGAACAGGTCCGCGGCCTCGTCTCCGGTGAGCGGGTAGTGCGTCTCGCCGGTCCAGTGGACCAGAACGACGTCGCCGTCCGGGCGCAAGCTCGCCCGGACCCGGCCGGCGAGGCGGGCGACGTCGCCGGCATCAAGGTAGTAGACCACCTCCGAGAGCAGGATCAGGTCGAAGCGGCCCTCCGGCCACTCCCCCGGCACCCGGGCCCGCATCAGGCGCAATCCCGGCCGGTCGCCGCAGCGCGCCCGGGCCTGGGCCAGGGCGGCCTCGGCCACGTCGAGGGCGACGAGTGCGTCGCAGCGGGGCGCGAGCGCCGCGGTCAGCACGCCGATCGAGCAGCCGACCTCGAGGGCCGAGGCGTAGCGCTCCCGCGGCAGCGCCGCCAGGGTGGCGGCGTACTTGTCGCGCTCGTAGGGGCTCCCGGCGAAGTTCCACGGATCGGGATCGGCGGCGTAGCGCACGTCGAAATAGTCCGGCGGCAGCGAGGTCGCGTGGCGGGTCATCGAGCCATCCTCACGGGTCGATCTGGAGAAAGATTTCGTCGTCCCGGAGGAAGCGGGCGATCATCGCCGGCTCGAGGCGGAAGCCCTGCGGGTCGTCGGCGATGAGGGCGGTGGTCTGCGAGCGGTGGGCGCCGATCGCCGCCGCCTTGGCGTCGCGGTGGGGGGCGACGGCGAGGCGGGCGCCCCGGGGCGGCGGGCCGACCTCGGTTTCCGGCGGCAGCGTCCAGCCCCAGACCGGGTAGGCGTAGAGCGGCACGCCCGCCAAAAGATCCCGCGCCTTGCGGGCGAGCGCGGCGCTCGCCCGGTGGTCGCCATGCGGGTCGTGCTCCCAGGTCACGAACAGGGCGCCGGCCCCGCAGGCCCGGGCCGCGGCGGCGATCGCCTCGGCCGCCGCCTCGGCCCGGGGGCCTTCCGCCGGCACGAACCGGTCGGGCAGGCGCAGGAAGGCGACGTGGGCGGCGGGCAGGCCGAGGCAGGCCGCCGCCGCCAGGGTCTCGGCCTCGCGCAGGGCCCGCAGGCGCCCGGGCGGATGGCTCGGGGAGGACGGATGCGAGCCGACCCCGTCGCTCACCACGACGAGGCGGACCGGGATGCCGCGGGCCGAGGCCTCGGCCAGCAGCGCGCCGCAGCCGAGGCTCTCGTCGTCGGGATGCGGCGCCACCACGACGATCCCGCCGCTCGGCACGATGGCGCGCAGGTCGCGCCGGGGAAGCTCAGCGGCGGCGGCCAGGAAGGCATCGGCCCGCATCAGCCCGCCTCTCCCGGATTCCAGAGCCGGTCGACCGGCCCGTCGGCGGCCAGGATCGTGGCGGCGGCGGCGGTGAGCGCCCGGTCGGGTGCGGGCTGGCGCAGGTAGGTCGCGAGATCGCGCGACAGGCGCTCGAGCGGGTGGCCGCGCAGGAACCCCTGCAGGCCGACCGAGCGCTGGGCGAGCCCCAGCACCTCGAGCCCCGCCCGCTCGACCGCGAGCCGGGTGAGGCCCACGAAGGCGACGATGCGCTCGGGCGGCAAAGCGTCGTGCGCGACGAGGCCGGCGGCCCGGGCGACGAAGGACCGGGCGCCCTCGAGCGCGATGGCGCCCTCGCCGAGGCGGGCGAGCTGGTGGGGATCGACGCCGCGCCCGGTGCGGGCGAGATGACCGCGCCAGGCCTCGAACACCGCCTCGATCCCGCCGAGCTGGACCGCCGCGAAGCGCCAGGCTCCGCCGGAGAAATGCGGCTCGCGGTGGTAGTCGTCCGGCCCGCCGAGGCGGGCGAGGGGAGCAAGGCCCGTGAGGTCGACCGAGCCGGTGGCCGAGGCCCGCATCCCTTGCGCGCGCCAGGCCGAGAGGTCGGCCCGCGTGCCGGGGTCGAGGGCGACGACGAGCATCTCGGGTTCCCGCCGGCCCGGACGGCGCGCCGTCACGAGGGCGCGGGTGACCCGGCCGGCCCCGGACGCGAAGGTCTTTTGCCCGCGCAAGGACCCGTCCTCGCCAAGGACGAGGCCGTCCGCCGCCGGCTCGGTGTTCCAGACCCCGAACAGGTGGCCGGCCACGGCATCCGCCAGGAGGGCGCGCCGTTCCGCCGGGGCGGCGTAGCGCAGGACGAGGTCGAGGGCGTTGACGTGGCCCTCGTAGACCCGGCCGAGCGCCAGGCTCCCCGAGCCGACGAGGCGAAGGATTTCGGCGAGGTCGGCCGCGTCCGGCTCGCGGCCGAGCCCGGCGCCGCCCTCTTCCGCCGGGACCGGGGCGGCGAGGAGGCCGAGCCGGGCGAGGTCGGCGACGTCCTCGGCCGGGAAGCCGTCGTCGCGATCCTGCGCGTCGGCCCGGCCGGCGGCGAGCGCCGCGACCCGGCGGGCGGCGGCGACGAGGCGGGCGGTCTCGCGGCCCCGGCCGCCGGCCGGGCCGCGGAGGTCCCGGGCGAGGGAGAGATCGATCGGATCAGGCATTGCCGGCCTCCTCGGAGGCGCGGCCGAGGACCGGTGGGCCGGGCCGGACGGCGCCGAGGACCGGCAGGCCGCGCGCGCCGCGCCGCAGCCCGGCGAGGAGCAGGCGCGCCACGGCGATGTGGCGCGGCAGGGCGCCCGGGCGCAGGGGCCGGCGGGCGAGGAGCGGGCTTTGCGCGTCGATCGCCGCGAGCGCCGCCCCGAGGGTCGGCAGGCCGGCGATGCGGCGCGCCTCCGCCGGCCCGATCCGCAGCCAGGGCGCCCACAGCCCGGTGCGGCCGAGGCGCCCGGCCCCGTGCAGGCGCCGCAGCCGGCGCGCCCAGGCGTACCGGACCAGGGCGCGGCCCACCGGTTCGAGGCGCGCGTCGCAGGGGCTCTCGGGCCTCTCGCAGCGTCGGCGCATCGTGTCGGCGGCCCCGCCGGGGGCGCGGCCGTCGAGCCGGCCCGAGGTGACGACCACGATCTCGGGATCGTGGCGCACCCGGGCATCCATCCGCAGCAGCGCCTCGACGAAGGCGCGGTCCTCGCCGAGGGGGAGCGCCGGCATGCCGCCGACGGCCAGGTAGGCGGCATGCCGGACCGCGAGCGTCGCGCCCGAGCGGGTGGCGTGGCGCGGCCAGGGATCGTGCGGGATCGGGTCGATCAGGCCCTCGAGGGCGACGAGCAGCGCCTCGTAGGTCCCTTCGAGCCGTCCGCGGGCGTGGAGCGCATCGGGCAGGCGCGCGGCCTCGTCGCCGTCGAGGGCGATCCGCCCGGCGACCGCGTCGGCGCCGCGCGCCAGCGCCGCGAGGTTGCGGGCGACCCAGTCCGGCGGCACCCGGCTGTCGGCATCGGTGGTGAGGATCACGCCCTCGGCCGTCCCCTCCCCGAGCCAGGCGGCGGCCGCCTCCATCGCCTCGCGCCGGGCCCAGCCGGCCTGCGCCCCGGGATACTCGCGCTCGATCGCCCGCAAGGGGAGGCCGAGGGGCCGGGCGAGATCCGCCACGGCCTCGGCCGTGCCGTCGGTGCAGTTGTTGAGGAACAGGACGATCCCGAGGGCTCCCGCCCCGATCCCCTCCTGCCCGGCGAGCGCCCGCAGGCAGGCTCCGATCCGGTCGACCTCGTTGCGCACCGGCACGGCGACGATGCAGCGCGGCGGCGGGCCGGCCGGCTCGGGGGTTCGGCCGCGGGTCGGCGCCTCTCGGTTCGTCACGTACGGGGTCTCCGGCAGGCCGCGCAGACGGCCCGTCGAGACAATCTATGTCATACCCCACCCCAGTTCCCCGGGGTGCGACCATATCGACGCCGGCCGGCGCCGATGCCGGAACGGGCCCGGCTCCGGGCCCTGCGCGGAACCGTGCCGGGTATCCCACACGGAGTTTGCAGCTTCAAACCGCCGAGCCGTGCGCCCGGCGCCGGACCGGATGCGCATCCGGGCGAGCTCGGCTATTCTGCCGTCATGACCGGATTCGCGGATCGCCGTTCCCGCCGCCCTGCGGCCTGCCTCGTCGCCTGCCTCGGGGTGGGTCTCCTGCCGGGCCTCGCGGCCTTGCGGCCGGAACCGACCGCGGCCCAGGGCCTCGTCGGCTTCGGGCTCCTGCCCGTCTTCGCCTGGCCCCGGGCCCTGGAGGACCGCCTCGGCGAGGATTCGCGCTGGGCCGGCTCCTACGCCCGGGTCTCGACCGGGTTCGAGGCGGTCTCCTCGCGGCGCTTCGGCAGCTATGCCGGGCCGACGATCGGCTTCGAGGGCGGACGGATGTGGCAGGAGGGCCGGTTCGTCTACGGCATCGCCGGCGGGTTCGATTATCTCGCGGCGACCTCCGGCGGCCTCACCCCGGGCTTCGGCGGCCTGTCCTACACCCGCGACTTCGCCGGGGCGGTCCAGGTGAAGGTCGGCACCCTGCTGACGCCGGACGTGCTGCTCTACGCCCGGGCCGGGGCGGCGGCGGTGCACGGAACGCTGCGGGCCGGGGCGACGCCGGTCTCGATGCCGTTCTCCCGCGACGACGTCGTGGTCCGGCCGGACGCGCATGTCGGGGTCGAGTGGGCGATCACCGACCGCCTGTCGGTCGCCGTCGAGGCCGGCGTCGGCGGCTACGCCCTGCGCTGAGGCGCGCTGAGGCCAGGCCGGCCCGGCCGGTGCGGTTCGCCCGCCGGCTCCCCACGAGGGCAGCTGCCGCGAGGGCGGCTCACGCGCCGCCGGCCTCGCCCGTCGCCCGCACCAGGAGCCCCTCGACCGAGCTCTCCACCAGCGTGACGTGGCGCAGCATCGCGGCATGGGCCTCCTCGGCCCGGCCGGCGAGGATCGCCGCCGCCACCACCCCGTGCTCGTCGTGCGAGCGCGCGAGCCGCCCCGCCACCCGGAACTGCGCCTCGCGGTAGGGCTGGAGCCGGCGCCGCAAGGAGAGCGCGAAGTCGGCCAGCACCGTGTTGTGGGCGCCGGCATAGACCGCACCGTGGAAGGCAGTGTTGGCCCGCGCATAGGCCGCCGGATCGCCGGCCCGGGCGAGGTCGGCCATGGAATCGTGCAGGGCGTCGAGGCGGCGGCGCTCGAGCGGGCTCATCGACTGGGCGGCGAGCCGGGCGCAGGTCGCCTCGATCTCCGCCATGGCGACGAACAGCTCGGCGAGCTGCTCGGCCGTCACCT
This sequence comes from Methylobacterium ajmalii, assembly GCF_036448855.1. NCBI lineage: Bacteria > Pseudomonadati > Pseudomonadota > Alphaproteobacteria > Hyphomicrobiales > Methylobacteriaceae > Methylobacterium > Methylobacterium ajmalii. The sequence goes on along the minus strand of NZ_JAZFXT010000063.1, from coordinate 128,825 downwards.
GCGCCACCACCGCGCCGCGCCGCGGCCGCACCTCGACGAGGCCCGAGGTGCCGAGCTGGCGCAGGGCCTCGCGCACCGGCGTGCGCGACACCCCGTAGCGCTCGGCCAGCGCCTGCTCGTCGAGGCGGCTGCCCGGCGCGAGCGCCCCGGTGACGATCGCCTCCGCGATCTCCCCCGCCAGCCGCTCGGCCTGCGTGCGCCCCGACCTCTCGCCCGACCGCCCGTCCATCCCGCCCCCGTCGCGAACCGCACCCCGACCCTGCCGCATCGTCACCCGGCTGGCCTGCCCGAAATTGCGGCGTCCGCGCCCAAACTAGATGCGTGCAAGATCTGTCTCATGCATGCACACTCCAGGTGTTGCATGCAATTTTTGATCCGGCCCGAACCGTGGCCGGTCCGAACCTTGCCTCACGGTGGCTCGTCCCCGCCGGTCGCGGGCGCTCGCCTCCTCTCGCCAGATAAGGTCCGTGCCGCATGATCACCCGCCGCACCGCGCTGACCGCCGGTCTCGCCGCGCCGTTCGTGGCGCGCTCGCAGGCGCAAGGCCAGAACCCGACCCGCAACGAGACCTTGCTCCTGGTGCAGGAATACGGGCCGAACTCCCTCGACATGCAGGGCATCGGCGCCTCGCAGCCGGTGAACGGGGTGGCGCTCAATTGCTACGACCGGCTGCTGCGCTTCAAGCCGGTGCCGATCCCGGGGGGCGGCGGCAACGCCGTGAGGATGGGCGAGATGGAGGGCGAGCTCGCCGAGAGCTGGCAGGTCGCCTCCGACGGGATGAGCTGCACCTTCAAGCTCCGCGACGCCACGTTCCATTCCGGCCGGCCGGTCACGGCCAGGGACGTGAAGTGGTCGCTCGACCGGGCGGTCTCGATCGGGGGCTTCGCCACCACGCAGATGAATGCCGGCTCGCTCGAGAAGCCCGAGCAGTTCGTGGCGCTCGACGACAAGACCTTCCGCATCGACTTCGTCCGCAAGGACAAGATGACGATGTCGAACCTCGCCGTCACGATTCCCTTCGTGATCGATTCCGAACTGGCGCAACGCAACGGCGGCGGCGATCTGTGGGCCAAGGACTGGCTCAAGAACAACGTCGCGGGCTCGGGTGCCTACCGGGTCGAGAGCTGGAAGCCCGGCGTCGAGACGATCTACGCCCGCAACGACGCCTGGGCGTCGGGCAAGCTGCCGCAGCTGCGCCGGGTCATCGCCCGCGACATCGCCTCGCCCTCGACCCGCCGGGCGCTGATCGAGAAGGGCGATGCCGACATCTCGTACGGGCTGCCGCCGAAGGACTTCAAGGACCTGATCGACGCCGGCAAGATCAAGGTCGTCGGCGTGCCGATCCCGAACGGGGTCTGGTCGGTCTACCTCAACTCTGCGGTCGGGCCGTTCACCGACGTCCGCCTGCGCCAGGCGGTTGCCTGGGTGCTGCCCTACGAGAAGATTCTTCAAGCCTCGCTGTTCGGCCGCGGCCTCGACATGTCGGGCGGGCCGGAGACGCCGCGCGTGGCGTGGCCCCAACCCTTCCCCTACCGGACCGATCCCGCCAAGGCCAAGGCCCTGGTGCAGGCGGCCGCCCCCGGCGGGCTCACGACCACGCTGCTGTTCGATGCCGGCAACGCCACGGTGGCCGAGCCGATGGCGGTGCTGATCAAGGAAGCGCTCGCCGGGATCGGCATCACGGTCGAGATCAGCAAGATTCCGGGCGCCAACTTCCGCGGAGAAATCTCCAAGAAGACCAACCCGATGGTGCTCAACCGCTTCGCCGGCTGGCTCGACTATCCGGATTACTACCTGTTCTGGACCCTGCACGGGGCGAACTCGATCTTCAACATCGCCTCGTATCAGAACCCGGCGCTGGACAAGCTGATCGACACCGCGCGCTTCACCGACGATCCGGCGGTCTACCAGAAGAGCGTGATCGACTTCGTGTCGCTCGCCGAGCGCGAGGTGCCGATGGTGCCGATCGCCCAGCCGACCCACGACGTCGCGATGCAGCGCACGATCAACGGCTACCAGTTCCAGCCCTGCCGCGAGCCGGATTTCCGGTACCTGACCAAGGGGACGGCTTCGTAAATGCCTGTTCTGATAAGATTTTTCTTCCAATTCTTTGAAGCGGACAGCACTTCCCACTCTCAAACCTCATCCTGAGGTGCTGCGCAGCAGCCTCGAAGGAGGGCTCCAGAAATCTCAGTGTTCTCTGGAGCCCTCCTTCGAGGTCAGTCGATCTTCGATCGACTAACGCCTCAGGATGAGGTCGCGAATGGGATGGACAATGGTCTTTCGACGCTGCTCTCGCAACTCGAACAGGTTCTGAGGAGTGGATTGATGCTGCGCACGCTCCTCGACCGCCTCTTGACCACGCTGCCGGCGCTCGCCGGGGTGGTCGTGGTGTCGTTCCTGCTCACCCGGGTCCTGCCCGGCGACACCGCGGCCTATTTCGCCGGGCCCGCCGCCACCCCGCAGGCCATCGCGCAGATCCGCACGGAACTCGGCCTCGACCGGCCGCTGCCCGAGCAGTTCGCTCGCTACGTCGCCGACCTCGCCCGGGGCGATCTCGGCCGCTCGCTCACCACGGGCCAGCCGGTCACGGCCGATCTCGGCGCCCGGCTGCCGGCGTCGGCCGAGCTGACCCTGGTCGGCCTCGTCCTCTCGCTCCTGGTGGCGATCCCGCTCGGGGTCGCGGCGGCGCTGAAACAGGGCTCGCTCGTCGACCATGCCTGCCGGGTGGTGGCGACGGCGGGGGTGTCGCTGCCGGTCTTCTTCACCGGGCTCCTCCTCGTCTACGTCTTCTACTTCGTCCTCGGCTGGGCGCCCGCACCCCTCGGGCGCCTCGACGCCTTCGCCTCGCCGCCGCCGACGCGTACCGGCTTCTTCCTCGTCGACAGCCTCGCGGCCGGCGATGCCGAGACCTTCCGGGCGGCGCTGGGTCAGATCGCCCTGCCGGGCCTGACGCTGGCGATCTTCGCGCTGGCCCCGATCACCCGCATCACCCGGGCGGCGATGCTGGCGGTGCTCGCCGCCGACTTCGTCCGCACCGCCCGGGCCGCCGGCCTGTCGCGGCGCCGGGTCGTCGTCACCTACGCGCTCCGCAACGCCCTGCTGCCGGTGGTGACCACGCTCGGCATGGTCTTCTCCTTCCTGCTCGGCGCCAACGTCCTGGTCGAGAAGGTCTTTGCCTGGCCGGGCGTCGGCTCCTACGCGGTGGAGGCCCTGATCGCCTCCGACTTCGCCCCGGTCCAGGGCTTCGTCCTGGCGATGGCGCTGCTCTACACGGTCCTGAACCTCACGATCGATCTCGCCTACGGGCTGATCGACCCGCGCGTCCGGGGGGCGGCATGAGCGCCTCCGGCTCCCCCGCCCTCGGCGCCGCCCGGCCCCGCAGCGGGATCTCGGCGACGCTGGCGCATGCCGGCACCGTCGTCTCCGGCAACCCGGTCACGGGCTTCGCCTTCGCGCTGCTCCTCGGCCTCGTCGCCTGCGCCGCCCTCGGGCCCTCGCTCGTGCCCTACGACCCCCTCGCCTCCGACACGTCAGTCGCGCTCCAGGCCCCGTCGCTCGCCCACCCCTTCGGCACCGACCAGCTCGGGCGCGACATCCTCTCGCGGGTGGTGGTGGCGGCAAGGCTCGATCTCGCCATCGCGGTCTTCTCGGTGGCGCTCGTCTTCGTCGCAGGCGGGCTTGCCGGGATCATGGCCGGGTTCTTCGGCGGCTGGACCGACCGGATCGTCGGGCGGCTCGCCGACACGATCATGGCCTTCCCGCTCTTCGTCCTCGCCATGGGGATCGTCGCGGCGCTCGGCAACACGGTCGGCAACATCGTGCTCGCCACCGCCATCATCAACTTCCCGCTCTACGCGCGCCTCGCCCGGGCCGAAGCCGCGCAGCGTCGCAACGCCGGCTTCGTGATGGCGGCGCGGCTCACCGGCAACACCGACCTGCGCATCGTGCTCACCTCGATCCTGCCCAACATCCTGCCGCTGATGATGGTGCAGATGTCGCTCACCATGGGCTACGCGATCCTGAACGCGGCGGGCCTCTCCTTCATCGGGCTCGGCGTGCGCCCACCCACCCCGGAATGGGGGATCATGGTGGCGGAGGGTGCGGGGTTCATCGTCTCGGGCGAGTGGTGGATCGCGCTCTTCCCGGGCCTGGCGCTCATGCTCGCGGTGTTCTGCTTCAACCTCATCGGCGACGGCCTGCGCGACATCGTCGACCCCCAGAGGCGGACATGACCGCGATCCCGCTCCTCGCCATCCGCGACCTCACGGTCGAGTTCGCCACCCGCCGCGGCCCGGTCCAGGCGGTGCGCCGGGTCGACGTCTCGGTCGCCAAGGGCGAGACCGTCGGCATCGTCGGCGAATCGGGCTCGGGCAAGTCGGTCACCTCCTACGCGGTGATGCGCATCCTCGACCGGGCCGGGCGCATCGCCGGCGGCGAGGTCGATTTCTCCGGCATCGACCTGCGCTCCGCCTCCGAGCGCCAGATGCGCGACCTGCGCGGGCGGGAGATCTCGATGATCTTCCAGAATCCCCGCGCGGCACTCAACCCGATCCGCAAGGTCGGCCACCAGATCGAGGACGTGCTGCGCCAGCACGCGGAGGCCGGCTCGGGCGATGCCAAGGCGAAGGCCATCGCGGCGCTCGACCAGGTGAAGATCGCCCGGGCGTCCGAGCGCTACCACGCCTACCCGTTCGAATTGTCGGGCGGCATGTGCCAGCGGGTGGTGATCGCGCTGGCGCTCGCGTGCCGGCCGCAGCTCCTCATCGCCGACGAGCCGACCACCGGCCTCGACGTGACGACCCAGAAGGCGGTGATGGACCTCGTCACAGGCCTCACCCGCGAGCGCGGCATGGCGAGCGTGCTCATCACCCACGACCTCGGGCTCGCCGCGACCTATTGCGACCGGATCGTGGTGATGGAGCAGGGCCGGGTCGTCGAGACCGCGCCGGCCTCCACCATCTTCCGCGCGCCCGCCCACGCCTATACCCGCAAGCTGATGCAGGCGACGCCGCGCCCCGGCGTCTCCTTGCGCGATCTCCTGCCCGAGGGCGCGCCCGCCGCGCCGACGGCGCATGCCGAGGCCGCGGGGGCGCCGCTGCTGGCGGTCTCGGGGCTGGTGAAGGAATACCCGAAGCCGAAGGCCCTGCTCTCGCGCAAGCCGGCGGAGGCGCCGTTCCGGGCGGTCGATGCCTTGAGCTTCACGGTCGCCCGCGGCGAGAGCGTCGGCCTCGTCGGCGAATCGGGCTGCGGCAAGTCCACCACCTCCACCATGGTGATGCGCCTCCTCGACCCGACCGAGGGCTCGATCGTGTTTGCCGGCGAGGAGATCGGCCGGGTGCCGGCGGCGCGCTTCGCCCGGCATCCTCTGCGGCCGAAGATCCAGATGGTCTTCCAGGACCCGACCGATTCCCTCAACCCGCGCTGGACCGCCTCCCGCGCCATCGCCGATCCGCTCAAGCGCTTCGGCACCGTGACGGGCTCCGACGCGATCCGGGCGCGGTGCGAGGAGCTGGCCCGCCTCGTCGGCCTGCCGGTCGAGCTCCTCGACCGCTTCCCGCACCAGCTCTCCGGCGGCCAGAAGGCGCGGGTCGGCATCGCGCGGGCCATCGCCCCCTCCCCCGACCTCGTCATCCTCGACGAGCCGACGGCGGCCCTCGACGTCTCGGTGCAGGCTTTGGTGCTCAACCTCCTCGCCGACCTCAAGCAGGCGCTCGGCATGAGCTACCTGTTCGTGAGCCACGACCTCCAGGTGGTGCGGATGCTCTGCGACCGGGTGATCGTGATGCGCTCCGGCCGCATCGTCGAGGAGGGTCCGACCGAGGCGGTGCTGGGCGCGCCGCAAGCCGAGTACACCCGCGCGCTGCTCGCGGCGATTCCCCACCCACCCGTGTGAGGGCCGATCCATGACGACACCTCCTCCCTCTCCTCCCCTTCCCATCGACGACGTCTCCGCCGGTGCGATCGTCGACGCGATGGTGCCGCTCGCCGGCATCCCCATGGCGCCCGAATGGCGCGGGACGGTGATCACCGCCGTCCAGGCGACGGCGGCCGCCGCCGCCCTCCTGCTCGACTTTCCGCTCGACGACACCGTCGAGCCGGCGCCGGTCTTCCGGGCATGAGGGAGGAGCGCGTGACGACCGACACGGCCGCCGGGATCGCCGCCGCCGTGGCGGCGGGCCGGCTCACCGCCGGCGACGCCGTCGAGACGGCGCTCGCGCGGATCGCCGCCCTCGATCCGGGCCTCAACGCCTTCACGGACGTGACGGCCCCGCGTGCCCGCGCCCGGGCCGCGGCGATCGACGCCGAGCGCGCCGCCGGCCGGAGCGTCGGGCCGCTCGCGGGCGTGCCCTTCGCGGTCAAGAACCTGTTCGACGTCGCCGGCCTGCCGACCCGCGCCGGCTCGAGGATCAACCGCGAGCGGGCGGCGGCCCCCCGCGACGGCGCCCTGGTGCGGCGGCTCGAGGCGGCGGGCGCGGTGCTGGTCGGCGCCCTCAACATGGGGGAATACGCCTACGACTTCACCGGGGAGAACGCCCATGACGGCCCCTCGCGCAACCCGCACGACCCCGCGCGGATGACCGGCGGCTCGTCGGGCGGGTCCGGCGGGGCGGTGGCGGCCGGGATGGTGCCCCTGGCGCTCGGCTCGGACACCAACGGGTCGATCCGGGTGCCGTCGGCCTTCTGCGGCACCTTCGGGCTCAAGCCCACCTTCGGCCGGCTGTCGCGGGCGGGCTCGTTCCCGTTCGTCGGCAGCTTCGACCACCTCGGACCCCTCGCCCGCTCGGTCGCCGACCTGGCGCTCTCCTACGATGCGATGCAGGGCGCGGATCCCGACGATCCCTGGCAGGCACCGCGCCCGATCGAGCCGGTCGCGGACGCGCTGGTGCAGGGCACCACGTCCTTGCGGATCGCGGTCGCCGGCGGATACTTCGCCCGCGGCGGCGAGGCGGATTGCTTTACGGCGGTGCGCCTCGCCGCCGAGGCTCTGGGCGCCCACCGCACCGTCGAGATCCCGGAAGCGGCGCGCGCGCGGGCCGCCGCCTTCATCATCACGGCGGCGGAAGCCGCCGGCCTCCATCTCGACCGGCTGCGGACGCGCCCGGGCGATTACGACCCGGCGGTGCGCGACCGCCTGATCGCCGGCACGACGATCCCGGCCGCCTGGGTCCACCGGGCGCAACGCTTCCGCAGCTGGTACCGCGAGCGGGTCCTGGCGCTCTTCGACGAGGTCGACGTGATCCTCGCCCCCTGCACGCCGTGCCGGGCGCTCCGGATCGGCCAGGCGACGATGGAGCTCGACGGGCTCACCGTGCCGGCGCGGCCCAATATCGGGGTGTTCACCCAGCCGATCTCGTTCATCGGCCTGCCGGTCGTCGCCGTGCCGGTGCGGGTCGGGGGCGGGCTGCCGCTCGCCGTGCAGGTGATCGCGGCGCCGTGGCGGGAGGACCTGGCCCTGCGGGTGGCCGGAGCGCTGGAGAGCGCGGGCGTCGGGGCGGCGCCGGTGGCGGGGTAGAAGCAACCGACTGAATTGACCCCCTCCACGTCATCCCGGGGCCGCGCAGCGGAACCCGGGATCCATAACCGCCAACCTTTCAGGATGAGGCGGCAGGCCCACCGCTTCGTTCGGAACCGTCAGCGATTATGGATCCCGGGTTCTCGGCAAGCCTCGCCCCGGGATGACGTGGAGATTGATGGATGCGGGGGCCTGAGCCTTGTGCCGTGCAGTCAGGTAGGCCTGAAAGGATGATTTCCATGGATATCGACAACCCCGAGGTGAAGGCCGAGGTCGAGGCCGCCTTCGCGGCATACGAGACCGCCCTCGTCACCAACGACGTACCGACCCTGGAGGCCCTGTTCTGGGACGATCCCCGCACCATCCGGTACGGCATCGGGGAGAACCTCTACGGCATGGATGCGATCCGGGCCTTCCGGCGGGCGCGCTCGCCGGTCGGGGTCGAGCGGCGCATCGACGAGACCGTCATCACCACCTTCGGGCGCGACTTCGCCACCGCCTCGACCCTGTTCTGGCGCGAGGCCCATCCCGGCAAGGTCGGGCGCCAGATGCAGTCCTGGGCCCGGCTGCCCGAGGGCTGGCGCGTGGTCGCCGCCCATGTCAGCCTGATCGACGAGGTGCCGGCGTGACCGACTTCCCCCTCACCCTCGCCCAGTACCGCGAGGCCTACGCCTCGGGCGCGCTCACGCCCGCGCAGGCCGTGCGCGAGGTCTACCGGCGCATCGCCGCCCACGACGACCCGGCGGTCTTCCTCGCCCTGCGGCCGGAGGCCGAGGTGGCGGCGGAGGCCGCGGACCTGCCGGCAGGCCCGCTCCACGGCATCCCGGTCGCGGTCAAGGACAACATCGACGTCGCGGGGCTGCCCACCACCTGCGCCTGCCCGGATTACGCGCGGCCCGCCGCGCAGGACGCCGCGGTGGTGGCGCGGCTCCGGCAGGCCGGGGCGCTGATCATCGGCAAGACCAACCTCGACCAGTTCGCCACCGGCCTCGTCGGCATGCGCTCGCCCTACGGCGTGCCGCGCAACACCCTCGACCCGGCGCTCGTGCCCGGCGGGTCCTCGTCCGGCTCCGCGGTCGCGGTGGCGGCAGGGCTGGTGCCTCTGGCGCTCGGCACCGACACCGCGGGGTCCGGCCGGGTGCCGGCGGGGCTCAACAACATCGTCGGGCTCAAGCCCACGCTCGGGGCGCTCTCGACCCGCGGCGTGGTGCCGGCCTGCCGCACCCTCGATTGCGTCTCGGTCTTCGCGCTGACCGCGGCGGACGCCTTCGCGGGGTTCTCGGCGCTCGCCGGGTTCGACGCCGCCGACCCGTTCTCGCGTCCCGTTCCGGTCGGGCGGCCGGGCCCGCACCCGCGGCGCATCGGCGTGCCGGATGCGGCAAGCCGGCGCTTTGCCGGCGACGTCCTGTCCGAGGCCGCCTTCGACGCGGCGCTCGCCGACCTCGAGGCGCTCGGCGCGACCCTGGTGCCGGTCGACCTGACCCCATTCTTCGCCGCCGCCGCGCTCCTCTACGACGGCCCCTGGGTGGCCGAGCGCTGGGAGGCGATCCGGGGCTTCATCACCGCGCGCCCCGAGGCTTTGCACCCGGTCACCCGGGCCATCACCGAGCGCGCCACCGCCTTCTCGGCCGCCGACGCCTTCGCGGGCCGCTACCGGCTGGCGGAGCTGCGCCGCGTCACCGAGCCGGTCTGGCACGCGATCGACGCGCTGTGCGTGCCGACCTTCCCGCGGCCGCAGACCGTCGCGGCGCTCGCCGCCGACCCGATCGGCCCCAACGCCGAGCTCGGCACCTACACCAACTTCGTCAACCTGCTCGACCTCTGCGCGCTGTCCGTCCCGAGCCGTCCACGCGCCGACGGCCGGCCGGCCGGCCTCACCCTGATCGCGCCCGCCGGCCGCGACGCGGCGCTGATCGCCCTGGGCGACGCCCTCCACCGCGCCGGCGGCACCCCGATGGGTGCAACCGGCGCCCCGCTGCCGTCGGCGCCGGAACCGGCCTCGGCCGGCGCGGACGAGATCGAGCTGGCGGTGGTCGGCGCGCATCTCTCCGGCCTGCCGCTGAACGGCGAGCTGACGGGGCTCGGCGCGCGCCTCCTGCGGGCGGTCGCGACCACGCCCGACTACCGGCTCTTCGCCCTGCCGGGCGCCGGCCCGCGACGCCCGGGCCTCGTGCGGGTGGAAGAGGGCACCGGCACGGCGATCGCCACCGAGGTCTGGGCCCTCGCGCCCGAGGCCTTCGGCCGCTTCGTCGCGGCGATCCCCGCCCCCCTCGGCATCGGCACCCTGCGGCTCTCCGACGGCACGACGCCGAAGGGGTTCCTCTGCGAGCCGGAGGGCACGCGCGAGGCCGAGGACGTGTCGCGCCACGGAGGATGGCGGGCCTATCTGGCGGCGGGGCGGGGGTAGTTTTTTCGGGCGGGGGGCCGCTCGACTCGCTCTCCAGTCCCGTCCCTGCGGGGATGCCGGTTGCGGCATCCCCGCAGGGACAAGGCCACGGCCGGGACGGAGCCCCCTTACGCCACCGCCACCTCCCGCCGGGCCTGCGCCCGGATCACCGCGAGCCCGCCCAGGCTCACCGCCAGGATCACCCCGGCATAGAGGTCCGCCGTCGCGGCGTAGCCGAGGCTGCGGGCGAGGAAACCGGCGGCGACGGCGGGCAGGCTGAAGGCGAGGTAGCTCTGGACGTAGAAGGCGGCCAGGAGCCCGGCCCGCTCCTCCGGCTCGGCGAGCGGCATCACCGTGCCGAGGCAGCCGAGGAAGCTGGCGCCGAAGCCGGCGCCGGTGACGAGGGTGCCGAGGATCAGGACCGGCACGCTCGCCGCGTGGATGCCGGCGACCACCGCGACGACGCCCAACGCCGTGGCGAGCACCCCGAAGGTCAGGTTCTCCCGGGCGCCCGCCGTGCGCCGCACGAGCACCGAGACCGCGCCGGCGACCATCAGGGCGGTGACGACGGCCCCGCCGGTGAGCGGCGCCCGGCTGCCGGTGGCGGCGGCGACGACCGAGGGGACGAGCGACAGGTAGAAGCCGCCGAGCGTCCAGTTGGCGAGGTTGATCGGCGTCACCAGCGCCAGAGGCCGGCGGATCCGGGGCGGCACGGCCATGCGGGGCCGCAGCGAGGCGAGCGCCCCGGGCCGCAGCGCGCCGGTCTCGGGAATGCGCCGGATCGCGAGCGCCAGCCCGGCGAAGACGAGGAGCAGCCCCCCGTAGACGAGGTGGAGCGGCCAGGGCCCGTACTGGATCAGCGCCGAGGTGCCGAGCGCCCCCAGCGCCATGCCGGCGAGCGGCGCCACCGCGTTGACGACCTGGCCGCGGGCGCGATCGACATCGACCAGGGCCGCGCCCAGGGAGGCGGCGGCGATGCCGGTGGCGAGCCCCTGGACGATCCGGGCGACGACGAGCCAGCCCGCCCCCTCCCCGACCAGCAGGAAGAGCCCCATGGCCAGAGCCTCGAGCGCCAGCGCCCCGGCGATCACCGGGCGGCGCCCGAGATGGTCTGAGAGCGACCCGGCGATCAGCAGGGCCTTGAGCAGCGCGACCGCGTAGACCGCGAAGACGAGCGTCACGAAGACCGGCGAGAGCGCCAGGGTCTCCTGGTAGATCCGGTAGAGCGGCGTCGGGGCGGCGGCCGCGGCGAAGAACGCCCCGAGCGTCGCGGCGTGGAAGACGAGCGGGTCGCGCCAATGGGGGCTACGCCACCGGAATCCTTGACCTTCGCGCATCGCTGTGGCCCTTAAAGCAAATCCGTTGCGTTAACGATCTAGCGCCGCGGGACGCTAAAAGCAAATTATTTGCGTTTGGAGGACGGGGAACGATGGTGGAGCGGGAGGGAGGGCCGCGCCCGGGCGGGCGCAGCGCGCGGGTCCAGGCCTCGGTCCACCGGGCCACCCGCGACCTGCTCGCCCGGATGGAGCGCACCGCCGTGACGATCCCGCTCATCGCCGCGGAGGCCGGCGTCACGCCCTCGACGATCTACCGGCGCTGGGGCGAGCTGAACGAGCTTCTGGCCGACGTCGCCGTCGAGCGCCTGCGCCCGGACATGGTGCCGGTGGAGACCGGCCACGGCCGCGGCGACCTCCTGGCCTGGGCCGAGCAATATGCCGAGGAAATGTCGTCCGATCTCGGCCGCGAGATGATCCGCGACGTGCTGGCGGCCGAGGGCGCCGCCGGCCCCCGCCGATGCTGCAGCTACGCCCGCCAGCAGATCGCCCTCATCGCCGAGCGCGCGGCGGCCCGGGGCGAGGCGTTCCCGAGCCTCGACGCGGTGCTCGACGGCGTCATCGCGCCGATCCTGTTCCGGATCCTGTTCGACGAGGCGCTCGGCAACGCGCGCGTCGGGGAGCTGGTCGCGCGGGTGTTCGAGGGCGATCGACGCGGCGACGATCCGTAGTTTTCACGAACCACGGAATGCCCGCATCCCTCCCTCTCTCGACTTCATCCTGAGGTGTCAGAGCCTGTTCGATACACGCAATAGGTCAACGGATGATCTTGCCTCCCACACGCAACCTCATCCTGAGGTGTCAGTCCATCGCAGATGGACTGACACCTCAGGATGAGGTCGAGAGCAGGATAGGCCACGCCCCTCGTCGGCAGCCGGATCCGCCCGGACGGGCTTTCGGGATGAGGTGGCGCGTCGGATGAAAGCCTCCGCCCGGGTCATTTCGACCCCGAATCGACGCTCCCCTCCCCCGCCGCCAGCCCGCAGATCCGCCGCGTCACCCGGTACGACGCCGCGAAGGCCGGGACCGGCAGGAACTCGAACCGGGAGTGGAAGTTGCTGGCGCCGGTGAAGTAGTTCGGGGTCGGCAGGCCGCGGGCCGAGAGCGCCGCGCCGTCGGTGCCGCCGCGCATCGGGATTTCCTTCGGCGCGATCCCCTCCGCGGCCAGCGCCGCGAACAAGAGGTCGACGGAGCGGCGGTCGTCGCCGAGGCTGTCGTGGATGTTGCCGTAGGTATCGGTGATCCGGCAGTCCACCCGCCCGGTCGGGTAGAGCGCGGCGATGTCCTCGGCCACCGCGTGCAGGCGCGCCTTGCGGGCGGCGAAGCCCTCGCGGTCGAAGTCGCGGATCATCGCCTGGAGGCGGGCCTCGCCGGAATGGGCCTGGAGGCCGTTGAACCAGACGTAGCCCTCGCGCCCCTCGGTGGCCTCCGGCGTCGCCGCCCGGTCGAACCGGCCGATGAAGTCGTGCGCCATCAGGAGCGGGTTCACCATCACGCCCTTGGCCGACATCGGATGCGCGGCGACGCCGGTGAACACGATCTCGGCGCCGGCCGCGTTGAAGGTCTCGATCACCACCTCGCCGACCGCGCAGGCGTCGATCGTGTAGGCGAAGTCGCAAGGGAAGCGCGCGAGGTCGAGGGCCTTGGCGCCGCGCAAGCCGATCTCCTCGTCCGGCACGAAGGCCACCACGATGTCGCCGTGCGCGTCCTCCGGCGCCAGGGTGGCGAGCAGCGTCATCACCACGGCGATCGCCGCCTTGTTGTCGGCCCCGAGCACGCTCGTCCCGTCGCCGACGATCACGTCCTCGCCGCGATAAGCCGCGAGCTCGGGATGCTCGGCGGCGCGCAGCCAGATGTCCTCGGATGGATTGAGGCAGAGGTCGTCGCCGGTAAACCTTAGGACCTGCGGGCGGATCTCGGGCGACAGCCCGACATCGACCGTGTCGAGATGGGCGATGAAGCCGATCCGCGGCGCGCCCGGCCGGGTGCCGGGCTTGCGGGCGGTGAGGATCGCGTGCGCGTCGAGCACCACGTCGTGGAGGCCGAGCTCGCGCAACTCCCCGGCCAGCAATTCGGCCAGCCGGAGCTGGCCCGGCGTGCTCGGGAGGGCGGTCGCGCGGGCGTCGCTCTGGCTCGGCACGGCGAGGTAGCGGAAGAAGCGCGCGATCAGCTGCGCCCGGAGCGCGGTCTCGTCCGTCATGGCGTAGGCTCCCATCAGCTGAGCGCGACCGAGAAGCCGCGCTGCACCGCCGGCCGCGCCATCAGGGCGTCGTACCAGCGCCGCACGTTCGGGTACTCGGCGAGGTCGACCCGGTGCCGGGCGTGGCGCCAGGCCCAGCCCAGGATGGCGAAATCCGCGATCGAGAGGTCGCCGGCGACGAACTCTGTTCCCGTCAGGCGCCGGTCGAGCACGCCGTAGAGCCGGTGCGTCTCCTTCTGGTAGCGGGCGAGCCCGTAGGCGCGGTCCTTCTCGTCGACCGAGAGGAAGTGGTGGACCTGGCCCGGCATCGGCCCGAAGCCGCCCATCTGCCACATCAGCCATTCCATGGCCTGGACCCGGCCGCGGCCGGTCGGCGGCAGGAAGCGCCCGGTCTTCTCGGCGAGGTAGACCAGGATCGCGCCGGATTCGAACACCGGGAGCGGCGCCCCGTCCGGCCCGTCGGGATCGACGATCGCCGGGATGCGGTTGTTGGGGCTGATGGCGAGGAAGTCGGGCTCGAACTGCCGGCCCTTGGTGATGTCGACGGGCTCGACCCGGTAGGGGAGCGCCATCTCCTCGAGCGCGACGCTGATCTTGCGCCCGTTCGGGGTGTCCCAGGCGTAGAGCTGGATCATTCGGTGCATCCTCCGGTGCCGGGGACGGACCGTAATGCGGTTCCGCCCCGGAGTCGTGTCAGTTCTCCGGTCGGCCCGTCCGCCGCGACCGCGCGCCAGCCTCTCCACCGGCCTTGACGCGACGATCACCGGATCGTCTCACGCGGGGATGACGACCGGGATACCCGGTTCGTTTTCAGACACGCCCAAGTCATGATTGGCACCATCGAGCGATATATGACTCCTTCATGCCTCTTGTTTTGACGCCATATCATTGCGGTTCGCGATTTTTACGACTGATCGGTCGCCTCGAAATCCGATCCGATTCGGACGATCGACGTCTCGACCCTATTTTCAGTCGATCTTCGATCTGAAACGGGAGATTCATGCCATATAACCGGTAATACAATTGTCAAAATTGTGAAATATTGTTATGTCATCCTGGCAATCAACATTCCTTTGGCGGGGAGGCACGGGGGATGCGCGCGCGTGCGACGGGCGGATCGATCGACCTGCGAGCGATTGCGGGCACGCGCGTCGTGCTGCTCGCGATCGCCATCGCCGAGGAGGCGCGCGCGGGCCTGCTCGGCTTCGCCATCGCGCGGATGAACGGGTCGGTGCCCGACTGGCTCGAAGGCCGCAAGGTCTTCCGCTCGGTCGTGCCCCGGCCCGATCCCCAGGACCGTTTTCCGAGCAACCTACATCCGATCCAGAGCCTGATCTGGTCCGACTACGAGGCCAAGCCCGGCACGACCACGCGCTACCGCGTCCAGCCCGTCTACGGCAGGCCCGCGGCCCCAGTCCTCGGCGAGGGGACCGAGATCACGGTGACGACCGAGGACCCCACGACCGGCACGCACGGGATCTGGTTCAACCGCGGCGCCATCGCCTCGCAGGCCTTCTCCAGCCATTTCCAGAACCGGCCGCCGGAGGACGAGGACGATCCCGCCGATCCCGAGGTGCGCTGGCTCTCCCGCGGTGCCCTCGATGCCGCCCTCGCCTTCATCGACCGCGCACAGGACGGCGAGGCGCTGCGGGTCGCCGCCTACGAGTTTACCTACGCGCCGATCCTCCGCGCCCTGAAACGGGCGGCCCGCCGCGGGGTGGACGTCCGGATCGTGCACGAGGCCGGCCAGGACTACGACCGGGACGACAAGCGGCTGGAGGACACCTCCGCCACCGTCGCGGCGCGCAACGCCATCGCGGCGCTCGGTCTCGACCGCCAGGCCAACCTGCAGCTCATCCCGCGCACCCGCCGGCGCAAGATCCCGCACAACAAGTTCATCGTCTGGATCCGGGCGGGCGCTGCCCGCGAGGTCCTGACCGGCTCGACCAACTTCACCGCCTCGGGCTTCATCGGCCAGACCAACGTCCTACATGTCGTGCGCGAGGAGGGCGTGGCGCAGGCCTATCTCGACTACTGGACCGTGCTGTCGCACGACCCCGCGACGCCGACGCTCTCGACATGGACGCAGGAGCGCACCCCGCAGGACGCGCTCGACGCCCTGACGGCCGTGCCCGGCACCACGCCATTCTTCTCGCCGCGCAAGAACGACGCGATGCTGAGCTGGTACGCGGCGCGCATCGCCGGCGCCCGAGAGACGGTGATGTTCACCGCCGCCTTCGGCGTGAACAAGCTTCTGGCAGCGCAGTTCGGCATAAACCGGGACTTCGTGCGCTTCCTTCTGCTCGAGGATGCGCCCGACCGGGAGCTGCGCGACAGATTGAAGGGCGATCCGGACGTCGTGGCCGCCTACGGCGCGCTGCTGGGCGCCTATGCCGAGGGCAAGAAGGCGTTTCCGGCGACGAGCCTCGACGACTGGTTCCTGAAGGAGGAGCTATTCCGCAAGCAGGGCCACATCTTCTTCATCCACACCAAGTTCCTGCTGATCGATCCGCTCGGCGACGATCCGCTGGTGTGTACCGGCTCGGCGAACTTCTCGTCCTCATCGCTCACCGGCAACGACGAGAACATGCTGCTGATCCGCGGCGACACCCGGGTGGCCGACATCTACCTGACCGAGTTCGACCGCCTCTTCCGCCATTTCTACGCGCGCCAGACTATCGACCGGCTGGCCGAGCGGGGGGCGCCGCTGGCCGAGGCCAAGTTCCTCGACGAGACGGCCGGCTGGCTCGACGCCTACGTCGCACCCGGCCGGATGAAGACCAACCGCCAGCGCCTGTTCTTCCCCGCCTGGCCCGCCCGCTGACCGAATCGGCCCCCGAATCGATCCGTCGCCGCCGAGACACCGCCCGGGAGAACCCGTCATGCCGCTCAAGACCTATTCCGTCCTGAAGGGCCGTCCGATCAACAACCGCCTCGCCACCGGCCGCAGCCCGCATTACCAGGTGCTGGTCTCGGCCAACGGCGAGATGCATCGCATCGCCATCAACGTGCAGTCGCAGGACGGCAGCGAGGTGCAGTTCCTCGTCCGCTCCCGCTTCGAGCACCCAATCACCGCGGCGCTGGCGACGCTCCCCGAGGGCGTGAACCCGGCCTCGAGCCGACCGGACGGCGTCGCACTCGACTACATCCGGGGCAACCTCATGCAGCCCTGGGAGTTGAAGCCGCTGCCCCTCTCGGCCGCCGGGCCGGACAACGACCTCAACGAGAAGCTCGACGCCTATGTGCAGCGCGCGATGGCGGACGAGGAATCCTGGATCTATGCCTTCGGCGAGACCTGGGGACCGGAGGAGGACAAGGCCGACCGGTATTTCGGCTTCAAGCCGGGCCGGGGAATCCACGACATCCACATGAACCAGGGAAACCCGCCTGGGCGCTTCGCCGGCGACAACGGTCCCTATCAGGATGGCGGCCTGATCTTCCGGTTCCCGCGCGAGGAGCAGTGGGTGGCGGTGTTCCTGAAGTTCCAGACCCAGGCCTGGCACTCGGACGACGCCTCGGCGAATCCGGCGGTGCCGCCCGATCCGGGTCACGGCGGAGAGCCGCACGCGCCGGTCGACCGCGACCGCATCCCGCCTCGCGACGTGCCGGACGGGCTGGTGCGCATCATCGCGGCTCTCGTCAACGACACCCATACGCCGGAGCGCGAGACGGTGACGCTGCTCAACACCGCGGACGTCTCCGTCGACCTGACCGGCTGGTCGCTCAAGGACAAGCAGAAGAACGCGATGCCGCTCACCGGCACGATCGCGGCCGGCGCGACGCTGACCGTGGCGGTGCAGGCGCCGGCCACCCTGTCGAACAAGGGCGGCATCATCACCCTCCTCGACGAGAAGGGGATCAAGGTGCACGGCGTCGCCTACACGAAGGAGCAGGCGCGCCAGCCCGGCCGCACCATCCCGTTCCAGGGCTGAATCCGGCCCGTTCCGGGTCCGACCGGCGATCCCGGTCGGACCCGGGCGGATCAGGGCGCCAGGTCGCCCACCGGCCCCTTGACGGGGGCCTCTGTGCCGGAAGCGCTGACCGGGAGCGGCTTGAGGGTGCCGCGGTCGATCGCCGGCGGGGTCGGGAGCTGCAGCTGGCCGCTGGTATAGGCCCATTCCTGGGCCACCTTCTCCGGATCGTCGTTGAGCTTCCCGCCGAAGCTCGGGACGATCTGGCGGATCTTGGCCTGCCACTCGGGGGTGGCGACCTTCTGGGCGAAGACCTTCTGGAGCACGTCGAGCATGATCGGGGCGGCCGTCGAGGCGCCCGGCGAGGCGCCGAGCAACGCCGCGATGGTGCCGTCCTTGGCGTTGACGATCTCGGTGCCGAGCTTCAGCACGCCGCCCTTGTCCTTGTCGCGCTTGATGATCTGCACGCGCTGGCCGGCCTGCCACAGGCGCCACTCGCCCTTCTTGGCGTTGGGGAAGTACTCGCGCAGCGCCGCCATCCGGTCGTCGTCGGAGAGCATCAGCTGCCCGGCGAGGTACTCGACCAGCGGGTACTCGTCGATGCCGACCCGCATCATCGGCCAGACGTTGCTGCTCGTGGTCGAGGTGAGCAGGTCGAGATACGAGCCTTCCTTCAGGAACTTGGTCGAGAAGGTCGCGAACGGCCCGAACAGAAGGACGCGCTTGCCGCCGAGAACCCGGGTATCGAGGTGGGGCACCGACATCGGCGGCGAGCCGACCGAGGCCTTGCCGTAGGCCTTGGCGAGGTGCAGCGTCGCGACGTCCGGGTTCTCGTTGATCAGGAACGAGCCGCCGACCGGGAAGCCGGCGTAATCCTCGCCCTCCGGGATGCCGGAGGCCTGGAGCAGGTGCAGGGCGCCGCCGCCGGCGCCGATGAACACGAACTTGGCGTCGACGCTCCGGCGCGAGCCGTCCTTCACGTTGCGCGCGGTGACCCGCCAGGAGCCGTCGGCGTTCTTCGTGATGCCCTGGACCTCGGTCGAGACGTCGAGGCGGAAGGTCTTCTGGGCCTGCAGGTGGGCGACGTACTGGCGGGTGACCTCGCCCCACTCGACGTCGGTGCCGAGCGGCGACCAGGTGGCGGCGACCTTCTGGTTCGGGTCGCGCCCCTCCATCATCAGGGGGACCCACTTCTTCAGCTGCTCGGGGTCGGTCGAGAACTCCATCCCGGCAAACAACGGGCTCGCCTGCAGCGCCTCGTAGCGCTTCTTGAGGTAGGCGATGTTGTCGTCACCCCAGACGAAGCTCATGTGGGGGGTGTAGTTGATGAAGGTCTTGGGGTCCTTCAACACGCCGTTCTTGACCTGCCAGGCCAGGAACTGGCGGGTGATCTGGAACGCCTCGTTGATCTCGACCGCCTTGGCGATCTCGATCTTGCCCTTCTTCTCGGGCGTGTAGTTCAATTCGGCCAGCGCCGAGTGCCCGGTGCCGGCGTTGTTCCAGCCGTTCGAGCTCTCCATCGCCACCTTGTCGAGGCGCTCGAGCATGCGGATCGACCAGGTCGGCTCCAGCTCGTTGAGCCACACGCCGAGCGTCGCGCTCATGATGCCGCCGCCGATCAGCAGCACGTCGACCTTGTCGGCGCCCTGCGCCAGCGCGAGGGAATCGGGCAGGGCCGAGGCCGCGAGGCCGGCGGCGGCGCCCCCGAGGATCCGGCGGCGGCTGATCCCGGTCGGGGCAGTGGCCTTCGGGCAGGTGGTCGTGTCGTCGGCGCGCATGGCCCAATCCCGTTCTCGTTCAGGCCGGTCCGGCGGCGCGAGGCGCGCGCGGCTCCGGTCGTGACAGGCGTCCGCTCGCGTCGCGCGGGATAGGGCCCGCACGGCGCGTCAAGCCATTTTCGGGGTGGTTTCCTCGGTAGGAGCCGCTGTCGCGGGGCCGCGGTACCCCGACCCGGTCTGGTCGGTCCCTCGCGGCGAAGAGTCCCGGTCCGCTCGATCGGACGCGCGAGGCGGCGCGGATTCTGCGATCCGCTGGCCGGCCCCGGGCGGTCGCGACCGCCTGGGACGAGAAGAACGCTGGCGGGTTGAGCTCAGCGGTTGTGCGGCCGCCTCATAGACGATGCGGACGCGAAGGACAATCGCCGCTCCGCGCCCGCGGCCGATTCCATCATCGGCCGGCGCGGGCCGTGCTGAAGAGCATCAACGCTTCCTCAACGGCGCCCCGGCCGGCGACTTGGCGTATCGGGCTTGGGATATCGGGATCCGGTCCGCGCGGGGCGCCCGCGCTCAGGAGGCGCGGCGGAACCGGATGAGGCTGCGCGAGGGCTTGCCCTCGTCCCAGTTCGGCATCTCCCGCCAGGGGGTGGTGACGTCGGCGGTGTCGCCGTCGATGTGGATGGTGCGCCGCTGCTCGGTGCCGACCCATTCGGGCGCCCAGGCGGTCTGCACGCTCGTCACCCACTGGTCGCCCTCGACCCGGTAGCGGCCGATATAGGCGACCAGGGTGTGCATCAGGGCGGCGCGGTCGGCCTCTGACCTGGCCGGCTTGCGGTCGCTGCCCTCGAGGTTGAACGCCACCCAGCCGTCGGGCGTGAAGATCACGCGCCCGCGCGGCGTCTCGCCCATCGCGTCGACGAGCTTGCCGGTCGCCTTATCCTCGACCTTGTAGGAGACGAGCTCCCAGGTGCCGACGATCCGGCGCGCCAGCGCCTCGCCGGTCGGGGCCGTCTCGCCCGCGGCCCCGGCCGGCACCGCCCCGATCGCGACGGCGAGGGCGAGCCCGCACAGGGACGTCTTCAGGAATCCGGTCATCGTGTGGTCCTTCCTCGGGGACCGGGACGGGGCGTCCGCGGTCGTGTCGAGCCTCACAGCCGCGCCGCGACGACCTCGGTCAGGGTCACGGGACGGCCGGCCTCGCGGGCGAGCCGCAGCAGCGTCGACTGGCGGAAGCGCGCGTCGGCGGTGATCTCGCGGCCGATCCAGTCCGGCAGGACGAGGGGCTGTCCCTCGTGCTCCAGCTCGACCTCGGCCAGGACCATGCCGGCGAGGGCGCCGCCATACTCGTCCACCACCCACTCCATCCCGTCATGGGGCACGCAGTGGCGGGTCTTCTCGATCAGGCAGGTCTCGCAGACGAGGCCCAGCATCGCCTCCGCGTCGGCCCGCGGGATCTCGTACTCGAATTCCGGCCGCGCCAGGCCGTCGCGCCGGCCCTTGACGGTGATCCAGGCCTGCTCCTCGTCGAGCCGCACCCGGACCTTGCCGCCGGGAAACTCGCCGACGAGCCCGTCGGTGAGCCGGCGCCGGCTCACCGCGCGCTTGCGCCAGCCCGCATGGGCGACCATGAACTTCCGCTCGACCTCGTACCGCATCGCCCTCGACCGCGCGCCCTGCCCGGGCTCCGACCCCGGCGAATGTCCGGCGGGCTCGGCCGCCACCGGCGCGGCGGGGCTGATACCCGATCGGGCCCGTGAGAGCCAGGGCCGGCAGCCTAGGCCGCGCGCCCTATCCTGGCCGGCACCGGACGCGCCCCATCCGATTTCCGCATCGCCCCGGCGTGTGGAGCCTGCGGCTCCGCCGCGCGGGCTCTTGGTCCGGGATCCGGAATCCTTCCGGATCCCGTGTCACTCCGCCATCAGCCGCCCGAGCGCCGCCGCGTACCGCGAGCCCACCGCCTCCCGGGCATGGTGGCGCCCGCCCGCGACGACCTGGCGCCCGGCGACCCAGACCGCGTCCACCGCGCGGGAGCCGGCGGCGAAGATCCAGCCGTCGAGGAGGGCGTCGCCGTGGCGCTCGATCAGCGCCGGATCCGTCCCGGCCAGCGCCACGCAATCGGCCGGGGCCCCGGGGGCGAGGCCGCCGCCCTCCGCGGCCAGGGCCTGGCCGCCGCCGGCGAGCGCCGCGTCGAAGAGCGCGCGGCCGGTCGAGGCGCCGGGGGCGGCGAGCACGTTGCGCTGGCGGTGCCCGAGGCGCTGGGCGTATTCGAGCTGGCGCAGCTCGTCGGCGGCGCCGACCAGCACGTTCGAATCGGTGCCGACCCCGTAGCGGCCGCCCGCCGCGACGAAGTCCGGCGCCGGGAAGATGCCGTCGCCGAGGCTCGCCTCGGTCACCGGGCACAGGCCGGCGACGGCGCCGCTTCCGGCGAAGCGGGCGGTCTCGTCGGGCGTCATGTGGGTGGCGTGGATCAGGCACCAGCGCGGATCGAGCCCGGCGTGATCGAGGAGCCACTCCACCGGGCGCGCGCCGGACCAGGCCAGGCACTCCTCGACCTCCCGCACCTGCTCGGCGGCGTGGATATGGACCGGCCCGCCGTCGGCCAGCGCGACCGCCGCCGTCAGGTCGTCGGGCGTCACCGCCCGCAGGCTGTGGGGCGCGACGCCCAGGGTGGCGCCGGGCAGATCCGCCACGACGGCCCGGGAGGCCTCGACCATGCGGGCGAAGAGATCGAGATCGGAGACGAAGCGGCGCTGGCCGTCGTTCGGTGCGATGCCGCCGAAATTCGACCGGCGGTAGAGCACCGGCAGCAGGGTGAGGCGCAGGCCCGCGAGGGAGGCCGCCGCGGCGATCCGTTCGGCCATCTCGGCGACGTTGGCGTAGGGCGCACCGTCGGGCGCGTGGTGCAGGTAGTGGAACTCGCCGACCCGGGTGAAGCCGGATTCGAGCATCTCGACATAGGCCTGCGCCGCCACCGCCTCGGCCTCGTCCGGGCTCATCCGCAGGGCGAAACGGTACATCGTCTCGCGCCAGGTCCAGAACGTGTCGGCGGCGGGGCCGCGCCGCTCGGCGAGCCCGGCCATGCCGCGCTGGAAGGCGTGGCTGTGGAGGTTCGGCAGGCCCGGCACCAGCACGGCCACCCGGGTGTCGCCGGGCTGCGGGGCGCAACCGGCCTCGACCGCCGAGAACCGCCCCTCGGCCACGGTCAGCCGGAGGTCGGCCTGCCAGCCCGTGGGGGTGAGGGCATGGCTCGCGTGCAGCACGGTCATCGGCGCGTCTCCTGCATGGGGGCGAGGACGAGGATGGGGGCGAGGACGAGCGGGCGCGGCAGCGCTCCGTCCATTCATGTCTATACAAAGCGCACCGATAATGTCTATACATATGCGCGAATCACGGGAGACGTGCATGAGCGAGACAGAAGACGGGCCGCGGGTCTGGCGCAACGTCCGGCTCGCCACCTTCGCGCCCGGGCTTCCCGGGATCGGCGCGGTGGAGCGGGGCGCGCTCGCGGTCCGCGACGGCCGCATCCTGTATGCCGGGCCCGAGGCCGGGCTGCCGGGGGCGCTGGCGGGCGCCGAGGTGGTCGACGGCGAGGGCCGCTGGATCACCCCGGGGCTGATCGACTGCCACACCCACCTCGTCTGGGCCGGCGACCGGGCGCACGAGTTCGAGCTGCGGCTCGCCGGGGCCTCCTACGAGGAGGTGGCGCGGGCCGGCGGCGGCATCGTCTCGTCGGTCGCCGCCCTGCGCAAGGCGAGCGAGGACGACCTCGTGCGCGAGACCCTGCCGCGGCTCGACGCGCTGATCGCCGAGGGCGTCACCACGGTCGAGGTGAAGTCGGGCTACGGGCTCGACCTCGCGAGCGAGCGCAAGACGCTCCGCGCCGCCCGCCGCCTCGCCGGGATGCGGCCGGTCTCGATCCGCACCACGTTCCTCGGCGCCCACGCCCTGCCGCCGGAGGCTCGCGGCGACAAGGACGCGTTCATCGCCGAGGTCGCCGACACGATGCTGCCGGCGCTCGCCGCGGAAGGCCTGGTCGATGCGGTCGACGCGTTCTGCGAGGGCATCGCCTTCTCGCCCGACCAGGTCGCGCGGGTGTTCGCGCGTGCCGAGAGCCTCGGCCTGCCGGTGAAGCTCCATGCCGACCAGCTCTCGAATCTCGGCGGGGCCGCGCTGGCGGCGCGCCACGGCGCCCTCTCGGCCGATCACCTGGAGCATACCGACGAAGCCGGCGCCGCCGCCATGGCGAAAAGCGGCACCGTCGCGGTGCTCCTGCCCGGCGCCTACTACTTCATCCGCGAGACCAAGCTGCCGCCGGTCGGGCTCTTCCGGCAGCACGGCGTTCCGATGGCGGTCGCCACCGACGCCAATCCGGGCACCTCGCCGCTGACCTCGCTGCTGCTCGCCATGAACATGGCCGCGACCCTGTTTCGCCTCACCGTCGACGAGTGCCTGGCCGGCGTGACCCGCGAGGCCGCCCGCGCCCTCGGCCTCCTGTCCGAGGTCGGAACCCTCGAGGCCGGCAAGCGCGCCGACCTCGCGGTGTGGTCGGTCGAGCGGCCGGCCGAGCTCGTCTACCGCATGGGCTTCAACCCGCTGCACGCCCGCATCTGCGGAGCGCGATGAGGACCAGCCACCCCACGATCGAACCCCACCCTCCCGCCCGGAGCCCCTGCCCATGAGCCGCATCGACAACGCCCGCACCATCCGCGCCCCCCATGGCGCCACCCTCACCGCCAAGAGCTGGCTCACCGAGGCGCCGCTCCGGATGCTGATGAACAACCTCGATCCCGACGTCGCCGAACGCCCGGGCGAGCTGGTGGTCTATGGCGGCATCGGCCGGGCGGCGCGGGACTGGGCGAGCTTCGACCGCATCGTGGCGGCCCTGAAGGATCTCGACGACGACCAGACCCTGCTGGTGCAGTCGGGCAAGCCGGTGGGCGTGTTTCGCACCCATGCCGACGCCCCCCGGGTGCTGATCGCCAACTCGAACCTGGTGCCGCACTGGGCGACCTGGGAGCATTTCCACGAGCTCGATCGCAAGGGCCTGATGATGTACGGCCAGATGACGGCCGGCTCCTGGATCTACATCGGCAGCCAGGGCATCGTGCAGGGCACCTACGAGACCTTCGTCGAGATGGGCCGCCAGCACTACGCCGGCGACCTGTCGGGCCGGTGGATCCTCACCGCGGGTCTCGGCGGCATGGGTGGCGCGCAGACGCTGGCCGCCACCATGGCGGGGGCCTCCTGCCTCGCGGTCGAGGCGCAGGCCTCGCGCATCGAGTTCCGGCTGCGCACCGGCTACGTCGACGTCCAGGCCCGCGACCTCGACCACGCCCTGGAGCTGATCGAGGAATCCCGCCGCACCAAGACCCCGCGCTCGGTGGCGCTGCTGGGCAACGCCGCGGACGTGTTCGGCGAGCTCTACGCCCGCGGCGTGCGCCCCGATTGCGTCACCGACCAGACCTCGGCCCACGATCCGGTCAACGGCTACCTGCCGGCGGGCTGGACGGTCGCCGAGTGGGAAGCCCGGCGCGAGACCGATCCGGCCGCGGTCGCCGCGGCGGCCAAGCGCTCGATGGCGGTGCACGTCCGGGCGATGCTCGATTTCCACCGCGCCGGCGTGCCGGTGGTCGATTACGGCAACAACATCCGGCAGATGGCGCTGGAAGAAGGGGTCGAGGACGCCTTCGCCTTCCCGGGCTTCGTGCCGGCCTATATCCGTCCGCTCTTCTGCCGCGGCGTCGGGCCGTTCCGCTGGTGCGCCCTCTCGGGCGACCCGGAGGACATCTACGCGACCGACGCCAAGGTGAAGGAGCTTCTGCCCGACAACCACCACCTCCACCGCTGGCTCGACATGGCGCGGGACAAGATCCGGTTCCAGGGCCTGCCGGCGCGGATCTGCTGGGTCGGCCTCGGAGACCGCCACCGCCTCGGGCTGGCCTTCAACGAGATGGTGCGCAAGGGCGAATTGAAGGCCCCGATCGTCATCGGCCGCGACCACCTCGATTCCGGCTCGGTCGCCTCGCCGAACCGCGAGACCGAGGCGATGCGCGACGGCTCGGACGCGGTCTCCGACTGGCCGCTCCTGAACGCGCTCCTCAACACCGCGTCGGGCGCCACCTGGGTCTCGCTGCACCACGGCGGCGGCGTCGGGATGGGGTTTTCGCAGCATTCCGGCATGGTCATCGTCTGCGACGGCAGCGAGGACGCCGACCGGCGCCTGGAACGCGTCCTGTGGAACGACCCCGCCACCGGCGTGATGCGCCACGCCGATGCCGGCTACGACGAGGCGGTCGCCTGCGCCCGGGAGCATGGGCTGGACCTGCCCTCGCTCGGGTGAGGGCGTCTTCGCGCATGCGACCCGGGCCTTAAGGGAATCGATCGAGCGATCATCGACCCATCTCGCGGAACGGCTGCAGCGGTTGTCACCTCCGCTGGAGCCGTTCGCCGGGTTGGGCCGATCGTCGAACTGCCCATCCCTCAGGATGAGATCTGGGTCGCACGAGCAGCCGAACGGCGATTTTTCTGCAAGTCCGCGCCGGATGACGCGCGGCGTATTTCGGGAACGGGACCGGTATTCACGAAAACCGATCGCCTGGACGTCCCGGCAGCGCGGTCCGGTCCGTTCCTGGATTTCGGCGTCGCGATCCCCGGGACCGCCCTCTGACGTCCGCCTCGTCCACGGGTGCAGGGGTTGGATTGCGGGGAAACCGTGCAGGGCTTCCTGCCCGGTCGGCTGCTTGTCCCCGCTGTCCCCGATGTACGTCGGCCTCCGCCGCACCGTTTCGCATCAGGCCGCGTACCGCTCCGGCCTCATCGCGATCGAGCCTTCCAATCCGCCCGGTTGCCTGGGCCGACCGCTGCAAGGCCTCGCCACACGGACCGACCGCCGTCAGGGCGTACTTCACGAACGGCTCGCCGAGGCGCCACCCTTCGCCGTTTCGCCTTCGCGCCTTGACCGGTGGCCTGTCCGATCCCGTGCATCCGCTCGTACGATGCGAGGTCCCGCGAGTCGAGAACCCGATCCTCCCTCCCGAAGAGTCCCACAGGAAAGCTTACGCGAGTCGAGTCCAGCCCGGTTCCCCCGGTTCGACAGACGCCGTGGCCGATTGGTTCGTTCCGACGAGTCCGGTGGACTCCTGTGGACGCCCTGTGACTCGCCTCTCGACTCGCGATTGCCGCGCACGACTCGGGGTCCACGCTCCCTGTCCGGGTTTTCCCCAGTATGCACCGTTTAGAGTGTTACAGGAATCTTTATGGATTTAGGCGCTCCGGCGGCAGCGATTCCGCGAACCCGCCCAAAAGCTTAACGCGAGTCGGCCGTTCCCGATGTACCGAGGATTCGTCCCCGTTGTGCCGGCCCTCGCGTCCCCGATGTGCCGTGCCGGCGTTCCCGATGGGACGGGGCCGTTCCCGAAGTACCGATCCGCCCCCGCGGCGTTCCCGATGTGCCGACGAGGCCCGAGTCATTCACAGGGATTCCGGGGATTTCCCCTCGGGGCCGTCCGCTCCTCCCGCCCGCCGACCCGTACATCGGGAACGGCGGGGCCTGTGGATTACCGGGCGTCGCGCACGAACCGCTCGGCGAAGCCCAGGAAGGCGCTCTCGTAGTTCTTCGGCTCGCGGGTCGCGTCGCCCTCGAGCCAGTGGTCGAACTCGGTCTTGAGGCCGTAGACGTCCCAGCCCGGATGGGCCTTGCGGCACAGCGCGATCGTCTCGTCCGACAGGTGGCGGAAGAGCGGCAGCTCGGCCCCGGCCTTGGGCTTGCGGGTGCGTTTCGGCTTCTCCGCCGGAGCCGCCAGAACCTCGTCGCTCGCGAGGTCGCGGCGGATCATCCGCAGGTGCGGCTCGCCGCGCTCCTTGTCCTCGATCCGCAGCACGAAGCCCGGCAGTTCGTCGGCCTTGGCGATCTTGGCGATCTCGAACTTGAACCGGCGATAGGTGCCCTCGGCGCCCGACTTGTCGAACAGGGTCGGCAGGCTGATGGCGAACCCCCCCTCCCCCGCCCCGCCGGCATGCTTGCGGGCGATGCGGTAGAGCCAGCGCTCGCGCCCGCCGGTGATGCCGAAATAGGTGGGGTCGATGGCGAGCACGCCGCCATCCATCAGCACGCCCTCGTAGAACCAGTCCGACAGGGTGATCGACATGCCCCGGCTGGCATTGGTTTCCTCGTCGATCGTGTCGTCGAAGGCGTCGATCCAGCTGAACTGCCGCTCCTTGCGCTTGGCCTTCTCGGCCCGGATGTTGGTGCGCACCGAGGTCGATTGCAGGCGAAACAGCGCGTCGCGCAGGAGCTTGTACTGGCGCCCGCCGGTCTCGCGGCCGATGCCCTTCAGGAGGTCGTAGGGCATGAAGTGGAGCTTGCGCGGGATGTCGTTGCGGCCGCGCTTCTTCATCTCGCAGATCGTCGAGGCGGCCCAGATCAGGATGTCGGCGTCCCAGATCGTCGCCATGCCGTAGGCCTGGTTCGGCAGCACCCGCACCCAGACCGAGCCGTCGGGGCTCGTATAGTCGATCTCCTTGAGCCGCTTCTGCTTGGCGATCGAGAAGAACGGCCGCTCCATCGTCTCCCGCTGGTCGCGGAAGTGCACGAAGGGCACCACCATGTCGATCTGGTCGTTGCGCCGATGGCTCATCGTCACGCCCGTGTCAGGCCCGCAGCCGGATGCGCCGGCCCGCGCCGTGCCGTCCCGTTCCCGCCGCGATGCCGTCCCGCACTCCGTCTCATGCCGGCGACGCTAGGACCCGCCCGCCTTCCAAATCGTGGACGAAACAGGGTTTTTCGATTCCGTCCCCGATCCTCTTCAATCGCGGTTAACGCCGAATCCGGATGCCGCGCGCCGCCTCGACCGGTCGCGTCCGGGAACCGGAATGGCGGCCGCGCGGTTCTCGGTCCAACAGCCAAGCTCGCCCGAGACCGCCCGTCATGACTTCTCGCTCCCTCCGCCGTACCGCCCTGCCCCTCGCCGCCCTCCTCCTCGGCTTCG
This sequence comes from Methylobacterium ajmalii, assembly GCF_036448855.1. NCBI lineage: Bacteria > Pseudomonadati > Pseudomonadota > Alphaproteobacteria > Hyphomicrobiales > Methylobacteriaceae > Methylobacterium > Methylobacterium ajmalii. The sequence continues at coordinate 100,776 of NZ_JAZFXT010000063.1, read as the reverse complement.
GCATCGCCGCCGCGCAGGCGCAAGGCACGGCGCGCGGCGCGCAGGACGGCGCGACGCGGGGCGAGGCGATCGCCGGGCCGGTGGGCGCGGTGGTGGGCGGCGCCATCGGGGCCGCGGTCGGCACCGCCAACAGCATCCTGGGGATCGACCGGCGCGAGCGCTTCCGCATCTACGCCGCCGGCGAGCACCGGCCGTCCTTCCGCCTCGCGGGCCCGGTGCAGGTCGGCACGGTGCTGCCGCCGGACGGCGTCGTCTACTACGACGTGCCGCCGGAATTCGCCCTCAAGGGCCTCAACTACACAATCGTCAACGACCATCCGGTCCTGGTCGAGCCCGGCACCCGCCGGATCGTCGAGGTGATCGACTGAAGGCGGAGGGCAATCCCTTCAGGATGACGGGGGATCGACGGTGACGGGGCATGCACCTTCGCGCTAAGAGCGGGACCGGATCACCCCGCCGGCCCTGAATGCCCCGTCCCCCCGACCTGCCGAGCCCCGTCTGCGACCCCGAGCGCCTCGCCGCGCTCGACGGCTACGCGGTGCTCGACACCCTGCCCGAGCGGGGGTTCGACGACGTGGTGCGGCTGGCCAGCCGCCTGTGCGACGCGCCGGTGGCGCTGGTGAGCCTGGTCGCCGGCGACCGGCAGTGGTTCAAGGCCCGCACGGGCTTCCCCTGGCCGCAGACGGATCTCGACAGCTCGGTCTGCGCCCACGCCCTGGCGCAGCCCGATTCGCTCCTCGTCATCCCCGACCTGAGCCGGGATCCCCGCACCCGGGCCAATCCCCTCGTCACCGCCGAGCCCGGCATCCGGTTCTATGCCGGCGCCCCCCTGCGCACGCCGGAGGGGCAGGTGCTCGGCACGCTCTGCGTGATCGACTACGTGTCCCGGCCGGACGGCCTGTCCGAGACCGAGGCCGGCGACCTGCGGGCGCTGGCGCGCCAGCTGATGACCCAGCTCGCCCTGCGCCGGGTGGCGGCGGATCGCGAGACGGCGCTCCGGGCGGCGCGGGCCACCGAGGAGCGCTACCGCCTCGCGGCGCGGGCCACCAACGACGCGATCTGGGACTGGGACTTTTCCGCCGACCAGGTTCTCTGGAACGAGGCGCTGGAGGCCGCCTACGGCCACGCTCCCGAGGCCGGCTCGACCACGGGCGCCTGGTGGATTGACCACATCCACCCCGACGACCGCGCCCGGATCGACGCCTCGATCCACGCCGTCATCGACGGGGGCGGAACCGCCTGGAGCGACGAGTACCGCTTCCGCCGGGCCGACGGCTCCTACGCCCGGGTGCTCGACCGCGGCTCGGTGATCCGCGACGAGGCGGGCCGCGCCGTGCGGATGATCGGCGCCATGTTCGACCTCTCCGAGCGCGAGCGCGCGGAGGCCGCCCGGCGCGACTCCGCGCGCCGGCTCGACCTCGAGCGCAGCCTGCTCGAATCGGTCTTCCGGCAGGCGCCGGTCGGCATCTCGGTCGTCGGGCACGAGCCGGGCGGGCCGAACCTCATCAACGCGAAGGGCGAGGAGATCCTGGGCCACGGCCTCGTCGCGCGGGCCCTCGCCCGCTACGAGCGCTTCGGCGCCGTCCATGCCGACGGGCGCCCCTACGCCCCGGACGACTATCCGTCGCTGCGCGCCCTGCGGGACGGGACCGTGGTGAGCGGCGAGGCGATGCTCTACCGCAACGCCGCCACGGGCCTGCGCCGGCTCGAGGTCTCGAGCGCGCCGGTGCGCGACGAGGACGGGGCGATCCGGGCGGCGGTGACGGTCTTCCTCGACGTGACCGAGCAGCGCCGGGCCGAGGCGCAGCTGCGCCGCCTCGCCCTCGTCGCCGAGCAGTCGAGCGACTTCATCGCCATCGCGGATGCGGAAGGGCGGATCGCCTACGTCAACCCGGCCGGCCGCGCCCTGGTGGGCCTCGCCGACGAGGCCGCGGCCCGGGCGATGCGCCTGACCGACTTCTTCCCGGCCGAAGACCTGCCCTTCGCCGAGGCGACGATCCTGCCGGCGATCCGGGACGGCGGGGCCTATGGTGGGTCTTGGAGCGGTGGGTCCTGGAGCGGCGATTTCCGCCTGCGCAACCTCGCCACCGGCGCCGCGGTGCCGGTCCGCTACAACCTGTTCGCGTTGCGAGGGCCCGGCGGCGCCTTCGAGGGCTTCGCCGCGGTGGGCCACGACATCTCGGCCCGCAAGGCCGCGGAGGCGCAGCAGGAGATCCTCAACCGCGAGCTGAGCCACCGGCTCAAGAACACCCTGGCGATGGTGCAGGCCATCGCCATGCAGACCCTGCGCAACGCGGCCGACCCGATGGCGGCCCGCGAGGCCCTGGCGGCCCGGCTGATCGCGCTCGGCAAGGCCCACGACCTCCTGCTCACCGGCGAGGGCGAGAGCGCGTCCCTGCGGGCGGTGCTCGAAGGCGCGCTGGCGATCCACGACGACGGCCGGCCCGGGCGCTTCCGCCTCGCGGGGCCGCCGGTGCCGTGCGGGTCGCGGGCGGCCCTCTCGCTCGCCCTGATGGCGCACGAACTCGCCACCAACGCGGTCAAGTACGGGGCGCTGCGGGTGCCCGAAGGCCACGTCACCCTCGACTGGCGCATCGACGGCCCGGACGCGCCGGTCCTCGCCCTGCGCTGGCAGGAGCATGGCGGTCCCAGGGTGGTGCCGCCGGCCCGCCGGGGCTTCGGCTCGCGCCTGATCGAGCGCGGGCTCGCCGGCACCGTCGACGGCGAGGTGGCGATGCACTACCCGCCCGAGGGGGCGGTCTGCACCCTGACGGCGCCGCTGGCGGAGCTGCAGCGCGGGGAGTGACGCGGTTTCCGCCTCGCGAAGCGATCGCGCAGCAATCGCCGAGCGATCGGAACCCCATGAGGCGCCGCGTTCGTCGCACCAATCCGGTTTCGCAAAAGCCGCGGCCCGGAGCCGCCGCGCATCCCGGCGAAGCGGACGCCGCCGGCCCGCATGGCGAGGGCGGCAAGGTCCGGGAAGAGATGCCGCGATGCCGGCGTCACGGCCGTACCGCCGGGCCGTCGGCCGCGAGCACGAAGGCCGCGAGCTCGGCCCCGAACCGGGCCGGTTCTTCGAAGAACGGGCTGTGCCCGCTCTCGGCATAGACCGACAGGCGACGACCCGGCCCGAGCGCCGCGATCCGCTCGGACATCGCCAGCCGGACGAGGCGGTCGTGGAGCCCGTGGGTCAGCAGGATCGGGCCGTCATAGGCGGCGAAGACCGGCTCGAGATCGGTGGTCGCGGTCCTGACGAAGCCCTCGTTCGCCGCCCGCGCCGCCATGCCGTTGACGACGAGCATCCGCTGCCAGTCGAGGCCGGTCGGCGGCCGGTGGAAGCAGGCGGCGAGGAAGTCCGCGGTCGCGGCGACGCGCGTGCCGAGGTCGTGCGAGGTCGCGCTCCGGGTGAAGTCGCCGGCGAGCGGCGTGAGCAGGTCCGGGGACAACCGGGTCACGGCATCGACGAGGTTGATCCCGGCGATGCCCGCGCCGCCGTACTTGCGCAGGTAGGCCCCGGCCACGTAGCCGCCGAGCGACCAGCCCACCAGCACGGGACGGCGCAGGCCCGCGGCGGCGATCACCGCGGCGACGTCGTCGGCCCAGAGGTCGGCCGCCGCGTAGGCGTCGAGGGCGTCGGGCTTGTCCGAGTCGCCGTGCCCGCGCAGGTCGAAGCGCACCCGCCGGAAGCCCGAAAGGGCCGGGTCGGCGAATTGCCGGTCCCAGCTCAGCCGGCTCTGCCGGAGCCCGTGGACGAACAGGATCTCGGGCGCGGCCGGATCCCCCGCCGCCTCCGCGGCCAGCCCTGTGCCGTCGCTGGAGCGGACCGGGATCGGAGCGCCGTCCCCGGCCGCCTGCGCCGGCCGGGCGGGCGACGCTGCCCCGGCGGCGCCGGGCCGGAGGGCCATGGTGGCGAGAGCGGCGGTGAGAGCGGCGCGGCGCGTCGGCTGCATGGGCTCGTCTCCTGTTGTTTAACGATCGCTATCAAACCGGTTTGACACGGGGTGTCAACGGTTGTTTAGTGTTCGATATGGAACGGGATGCGCGACGGCCGGGCGGACGGCCCTGGAGCTTCGACCGGGAGGCGGCGGTGGAGACCGCGATGCTGCTGTTCTGGCGTCATGGCTACGAGGGCGTCTCCGTCGGCGACCTGACGAAGGCGATCGGGATCGCGCCGCCGAGCCTCTACGCGGCGTTCGGCAGCAAGGCCGGCCTCTACCGGGCCGCGCTGGCCCGCTACGAGGAGATGCCGGGGCGCCTGGATCTCTCCGCCGTCGCGGCGGCGGGATCGTTGCCGGAGGCGGTGCGCCTGCTGCTCGAAGGGGCCGTGGCGGCGGTCACGCACCGCGAGCGGGAGCGGGGCTGCATGGTGTCGAGCGGCCTCGTCGCCTGCCACCCGGATCACGCCGCGCTCGCCCGCGAGGCCGGCGAGCGGCGGGAGGCCCTCCGGCGGCGGATCGCGCAGTCGCTCGCCGCCTTCGCGCCGCCCGATCGGGCCGAGCGGCTGGCCCGGCACCTGAGCGCCGCGATGCAGGGGATCTCGATCCAGGCCCGCGACGGGGCGTCCCGGGAGGACCTTCAAGAAATCGTCGAGGAGGTCGTCGCGGGTGTCGCGGCGCGCGCGGCCGCAGGGGCGTGACCGGGGCGCGCAGGCCCGCCCTTGCCGACGCGCGCCGCCGTCCCGGCGCTCAGAACCGGACCGTCTCGGTCCCGTTCACCGCCCGCACCGTGCCGCTCGGCCGTCCCGCCGTCGCGTGCAGTGCGATCAGGCGCTCGCTGCCCGGCGCGAGGTGAAACCAGTTGTCCGCCGGCCTCCCCTCCCCGTCGAGGCCGATATGGACCGACAGCGCGTGATGGTCCGTCGCGATCCGCAGCGCGGCGCCGGTCCCGCCCTCGACCAGCTCCGCCGAGAGCCCGATCTCCCGGGGAGCGGCGGCCCGCCCGGCCGGGAAGTGGAAGGCGTCGGCCAGCACCGTGCCGTCGGGGCGGCCGAGCCGCAGATGCGCGAGGTCGTGCGCCGCCGGGCCGAAGCGGTAGGCGGCGGTGGCGTCGAAGAAGCGGCCGAGCAGCGCGCCCGAGGACAGGGCGAGCGCGGAGCGGGGCGCCAGGGACACCGCCCGCTCGGCCCTGGCGGCGACCTTGCCGGCGCCGGTGGCGAAGGTGAGCGTCAGGACGGCGTCGACCGGCTCGGCGGTCTCGTTCAGCAGGTGGGCGTGGAGGCCGTTCAGGCCCTCGTCGGTGAGGAGCGCCTGGACCGGCCGGAAGGCGCGCTTCAGGGCGTACCAGGCCGATTTCGGCCGCCCGGCGACGTCGACCACGCCCCAGCCCGCGCCCGGCGCGAGGTCGCGCCAGAGCCAGACCAGGCCGCCGGCGGTGACCGAGCCGGTGCGCCGCCACTCGGCGAAGGTCGCCTCCATCACCTCGGCGACCGCCGCGCGGCCGAGCACTAGGTAGCGCTCCGGGTCGTCGCCGCGCAGGCGGCCCGGATCGAGGCCGTAGAGGGCGCCGACGTAATGGTCGCGCACGCCCTCGAAATCCCAGCCGGCGCCGCGGTCGCGCGGCACGCCGAGGGCCCAGGCCGGATCGCGCGGATCGGCGAGGCGGGCTTGCGTGGGCGAGGCGGGCTCCGGCACGTTGGCGAAGGCCAGGCACTCGGAGGCGAAGCGCACCTCGGCCCGGCGGGCATCCTCGAACGGGCGGAGATAGGCGCCGACCCCGTAATAGTGGGTCACGCCGGCATTCGTGGAGAACGGCAGGTCGCCGCCCGAGGGCGAGTTCGGCACCACGACGAGGTCGGGCCGGCGCGCGGCCGCCGCCTCGCGCAGCATCGCCTCCACCGCGGTGGCGCGCCAGACGGCTTCCGGAAACCCCAGCATCGCGGCCTGCTGCTCGACCTCGCTGCCGCCGCCGACGACGCAGAGCGAGGGCGAGGCCTGGAGCCGGTCGAGGAGCTGGCCGATCTCCGATTCGAGGGCCGACCGGAAGGCCGGGTCGTCGACCGGATAGTCGAAATTGGCCAGCATCAGGTCCTGCCAGACCAGGAGGCCGAGCTCGTCGCAGAGGTCGTGGAAGGCCGTCGCCTCGTACACCATCGTGCCGCCGACCCGCAGCATGGTCATGCCGGCCTCGACGGCGAGCGCCAGGAGCGGTGCGTAGGCCGCGCGCTCGCCCGGCAGCCCGACGAGGTCGGGCGGGGTCCAGCAGGCGCCGCGGCAGAAGACCGGTACGCCGTTGACCGCGAGGCTCAGGCCCTCCGCGAAGGGGCGCCGCATCGTGATCGTGCGGAATCCGACCCGGCCGAGATCGAAGCTCCGCCCCTCGGCCTCGACCGTGACGGCGTGCAGCCGCGGCTCGCCGTGGGTGTGCGGCCACCACAGGGCGATGCCGGGCAGGTCGAGCCGGCCCTCGAACCGGCCGGGGGCGGTCTCCGCGAGGACGGTCGCCCGGCCGTCGCAGCGCAGGATGACCGGACCGGCGGCGCCGGGGAGGTCGAAGCGGGCGGTGAGGCTCCCGGTCCCGTCCGCGACGCTGGTTCGCAGGTCGATGGCGGTGGGGCGGTCCCCCTCCCCTCTCCGGGTGACCGTACGGTAGGGGCCGACCGCCTCGACGCCCGGGCACCAGCCCGGCATGAAGCCGAGCAGCGTGGTGCGGGCGTGGCGCAGCGAGCCCGGGGTGGCGAGCTGCGGCCGCCAGCGGCCGCGCTTGTGCGGCCGGGCGAGATCCCGGGCGAGCGACCGGAAGGCGAGCGCGAGGGTATGGGTGCCGTCGAGGTCGACCGCGATCTCGTGGGCGAGGAACATCGAGCGGGAGGTGAGACGAAGCTCCCCGTCGAGCCAGACCTCGCACAGGGTCGCGAGACCCTCGAAGCGCAGGATCTCGCGGCCGTGGCCCTCCACCGCCGTGCGGTACCAGACGTCGGAGCCGTGCAGCGGCGTCGGCGCCGCGTCCGACCACAGCCTGGCGGCGCGCAACGCGCCGGCGGCGGTGCCGGGGACCGGGGCCGCGATGAAGCCCGGGAGCCCGTCGATGTCGCCCGGGTGCGTGCAGGCGCCGGGGGCGGTGACGATCATCTCCCACGGCCCGTCGAGGGCCCGGTCGACGGTGCGCAGAACGGCCATGGTGTCCCCGGAGGCTGTTTTCGCGTGTTCGAAGGCGCCGAAACGCTCCCCGTCAGGACGGGGGAAGGAGGGCGCGGGCTTCCCCCTCTCCCCGCGGGTGGGGAGAGGAGGCAACCCGCCCCTTTTTGCCGGATGGCACTCTCGGTATGGCGCGCTCCGCTGCGCGGTCTCGGATCGGCCCGATCCGCCGATCGCGCGCGTCACCCCGCCGCCAGCGCCCGATCCAGGGCCTGGAACACCGCCGCGTAGGTCGCCTCGGCGCCGGCGAGCCGCTCGGGCAGCCCGGCGAGCTTGCCGCGGGCATAGGCGCGGGCGAGCTGGAACTGGAAGGCCTTGGCCTCCTGCGACAGGCGCGTCGCCGCCTCCGCCGCCTCGCCGAACGGCCCCGTCCCTTGCGCCGTCAGCCAGGCGAGGTGGCTGCCGAGGAGCTCGAAATTCGCCCCGAGCTGGCGCGTGGTGTTGAAGGCGTAGGCGTGGAAGGCCGAGAGCGGGCGCTGCACGAAGGTGTCGTCCTTGCCCGCCAGCGCCGCGCGAAAGGCCGTGACCGGATTGGTGCTCGGCGCATGGGCGCGGTGCCGGCGCAGCAGCGCCAGGGCGGCGCCCGCGAGTTCCCGTCCCGCCAGGGCCGGGCCGCAGGGCTTCACGAACTCGGCATAGGGCAGGAGTTCGCCGCGGGTGAAGATGCCGTCGTAATCCTCGCCCGAGAGCGCGAAACGACCGGCATTGTGGAGGTAGTCGAGCCGGCGCTCCCGCGGGTCGAGGGCGAGGATCCCGATCGTGGTCTTCGAGGCCTCGCGCCGGTAGGTGGTGCCGGCGGTGTCGGGCAGGAAGAACGCGTTGACCTCGACCAGCACGGGCAGGCCGCGCCCCGCCTGGACCCGCGCATGGCTCTCCAGGTCCTCGTAGAGCGCGAGCTCCAGGATCTCCAGGCCGTACAGCGCTTCGAGGTCGGCGGCCTTCGGCTTGAAGAAGGTGAACTGGTCGCCCTCGAAATCCTGGCGCAGGGTGAAGCCCAGCATCGCCTCGGGCTCGAGCCCCCGCAGGTGCAGGAGCTCGATCCAGAGATCGACGTAGCAGTTCGTCTCCGGCCAGGTCCGGTCGGGGGCGTGGAGCGTGTGGGGGGCCGCGGACGTCTCCGTCCGCGGCGCGTCGAGGGAGAGAGCGAGGGCGGCCGACATCCCTGGCCTCAGCCGAAGAGCTGGGCGCGGACCTCCGCCGGCCAGGCGTCGAGGTCGAGGCCGTGGTGGCGCAGGAGCGCGAGGGTGATCCGCTCCAGCCCGAACCCGACGCAGGCCGTGTGGGCGGTGGTGCCGTCGGCCTGCTCGATGCCCCAGGTCGTGCCGAAATGGTCCTGGTGGTAGTTGAAGCTGAGGCAGGCGGTCGGCTTGTCCTCGCTGTTGACCGGCACGTTCAGCTCGAACTTCAGCGCCTGGGCGCGCTGGTTGTTGGCGAGCATCTTGCCGGCGCGGCCGAAGAACGGATCGTTGGCCGGATCGATGGCGAGCGGCAGGCCGAGGTCGCGCATCATCGTGGTGCCGCGCTCGAGCCACAGCTCGCGGAAGGCCAGCACCTGCTCGGGCGTGCCCATGCGGACGTATTCGCGCATGCGGAAGAGCTGCATCCGGGTCGGCTCCAGCGAGGGCTCGTGCCGGAAGCAGTAGGATTGCAGGTCGAACAAGAGCCCGCCCTCGGGCAGCCGGCCGCGGGCGGCGGCGACCGGGTAGAGCGGGTAGCAGGCGGCCGGCGTCAGGACGATGTCGGTCGCGGCCTGCTTGGCGGTCCAGTCCTCGCCGGCATCGAGGCAGGCGAGCAGGCGGGCGTGGTCCGCCTCGTTGCCGCAGAAGCTGTGCACCGTGCCGGCGAGGTGCGGGAAGCCCTTGAGGTAGCCGCTGCGCTCGAAGCTCGACCGGGCCATGCCGGGGGGAAAGCGCAGGGCCTCGGCGCCGTCGGCCGCGCCGATGCGCGAGACCAGCCGGTCGAGGGCCTCGACCACGCTCTCGAAGGCGCCGGAGCGGCCGTAGAGCCCGTCGACTCCGGTGCGGATCAGGAGCCCGCGGTCGAACAGGCGGTCGAGGAACGAGCGTGGCGCGGGAGGCGCCTCGTCGATCGCCTCGGGGTTGACCGCCTCTTGGACGGGCAGGAGATCGGAGGAGAGGCTCTGGTCCATCACGCGCTCAGGAGCTTGCCGCTGCCCTTCTGCACCAGCAGAAGGTTGGCGGTGTTGGAGAGGATGCGGTCGTTGTTGATCATCAGCGGCGCCGAGAGGACGTCGCGCAGCTGCCGGCCGAGGCTGAACGGGGTGCCGTTCTTGTAGCCGGCGAGGCCCACTACCGAGAGGGCGCGCTGGACGATGTCGACGGCCTGGGCCGACACCGTGGTCTTGACGTTGTTGAGCATGATCGAGAAGCCGATGGCGCTCAGGGCGTCGGGGTCGCCCTTGGCGGCCTCGTAGCGGGCGAGCCCGGCGACCACCGTGCTCCTCATCGCCTGGAGCTCGTTGGCGGCTTCCGCCAGCCGCAGCGCGCCCGGGGGCACCTGGCCCGGCTTCTTGCGCGCCTCGGCCTGCACGAAGGCGCGGGCGCGGTCGACCGCGTAAGACGCGATCCCGAACCACACGCTGCCCCACAGCAGGTGCGAGGCGGCGAGCATCGACTGCGCGGCGATCTCCGCGAAGGGCTTCTGCAGCACCTGGGCCACGGGCAGGCCCTCGGCCTTGAGCAGGAAGCCGTCGCTGCAGGTACCGCGCATGCCGAGCGTGTCCCAGGTGCTGGTGCGCTCCAGCGTGATCTGGTCGGCGAGCAGCGCCACCAGCACCTGATCGGAGGTCGCGGCCTCCTTGTGGCGGCGGGCGGTGGCGAGGATCAGGTCGGCCTGCGCGCCGTACGAGATGACGCTGGCCTCCTTGGTCAGCCGGAAGGTGTCGCCGTCTCCCGTCCCCTCGGACTCGACGGCGCAGAGGCTGTTGCGGAGATCGCCGCCGATGCCGGCCTCGGTGGTCGAGGAGGCGATTAGCATCTGCTCGCCGGCGATCCGCTGCATCAGGCCGCGATGCCAGGTGCTGTCGACGCCGTGGGTGACGAGGCTAGCGAGCTTGATGTGGTGCATGGCGAACACCATCGCAGCGGCCGAGCAGGCGCGGCCGAGAACGGCGCAGAGCTCGGCGATCTCGCTCATCGAGGCCCCCTCCCCTCCGAGCGAGGCGGGCACCTGGATGCCGAGCAGGCGCTCGGCCTTGAGCGCCGCCACGGCTTCGGCCGGAAAGCGGCCCTCGCGGTCGACCGCGTCGGCGTGGCGGGCGGCGATGTCCGCGGCGCGCTTGGCGCGCGCATCGAGGGCGCCCGCCGGTGCGTCCGTCGCGACGGGTGCCGCACCGGGCACCGTCGCCGCGACCTCGACATGCATGTTCATGCGGCCTCCTGCTGACGCAGGCCCGCGACGGTGTCCCGGATGATCCGGATGGTCGAGAACGAGCGCCGGCCGAGCGCCGAGTCCGGGAACTCGATGTCGAACCGCTCCTCGAGGGCCAGCATCAGTTGCACGGAGCCGAAGGAATCGAGGCCCTTCTCGAACAGGTCGTCGTCGTCCGCCAGGGTGTCGACCACGCCCTTGAGGGATTCCAGCGACTTCAGCACGTCACGAATGTCGGAGATTTCGACCATGGGGCTCCACCTTCTCTGCTTGGCGCAGGATCCCATCCCGCAGTTGAAATTGCAATCTTGCGCCTAAATCTTGGTAAATTTTTACATGTCTATTTTTGAGAATTACCTGCTCCATTGCGGAGCGGGTGATTGATCCGATCTGGCACGGGTATTCAACTCGGCACAGCTTAACGGCTGGCGAAGCGCCGACGGGGCGACAGGGTGGACATCGCGTCAAGCTTACGGAATTGCCTCTCGCCCCGCGGAGCGTCGGCGCAGCGGGGCCGCTGTCGCGCCAGGCTTGCGCGGGGCTTGCGCCGGTTTGGCGGCCCCGATTGCGAATCGGTCGAAAACCGGCGAATTGCAGTTCGAGCGCCGAACCGGCGAAATTTCTGCAAACAGGGCCCGCGCGGATGAATCAGCACACGCCGCCCCACTCCCCTGCCCCCGCTCAAGTCGCTTCCGCGCAAGTCGCGCCCGCGGCGACGATCGGCGCCCATGCGGCGACGCTCCGGGCGCAACTGCAGGCGATCTCCTCCGGGCTGTTTCCGCCCACCGCCGCCAAGGGCCTGCGCCGCTTCACCTCGGCGGAGGCCGCCCGGATCATCGGCGTGACGGTATCGCGCCTCCAGCAACTCGCCGCCGAGGGGCTCGGGCCGCAGCCCGAGGTGTCGGCGAACGGCCGCCGCTCCTACACGCTGTCCGACATCCACGGCCTGCGCGCCTACCTGGACGAGAACACCCGGGGCGGCCGGCGCTACCAGCCGCGGCGCAGCGGCGCCGAGCACCTCCAGGTCGTCGCGGTGGCGAACTTCAAGGGCGGCTCGGGCAAGACCACCACCACCGCCCACCTCGCCCAGTCCCTGGTCCTGCGCGGCTACCGGGTGCTCGCCATCGACCTCGATCCCCAGGCCAGCCTCTCCGCCCTGATGGGCGTGCAGCCCGAGCTTGATGTTGGCGCCGACGAGACCTTGTACGGCGCGATCCGCTACGACGACGCCAAGCCGCTGCGCGAGGTCGTGCGCCCGACCTACTTTACCGGCCTCGACCTCGTGCCCGCCAACCTCGAGCTGATGGAGTTCGAGCACGAGACGCCGCGGGCGCTGACCCGCCGCCGGGCCGGCGAGCCGCTGTTCTTCGACCGGGTGGCCCACGCCATCGACACGGTGGCGCAGGATTACGACATCGTCGTCATCGATTGCCCGCCCCAGCTCGGCTACCTCACCCTCTCGGCGCTCTGCGCCGCGACCTCGCTGCTCATCACCGTGCATCCGCAGATGCTCGACGTCGCCTCGATGAGCCAGTTCCTGGCGATGACCGAGGACCTGCTCGGCGTGGTGGCGGAATCCGGCGGGCGGCTGCACTACGACTGGCTGCGCTACCTCGTGACCCGCTACGAGCAGCAGGACGCGCCCCAGACCCGCATCGTCGGGATGCTGCGCACCCTGTTCGAGGACGCGGTGCTGACCGCGCCGATGCTCAAGTCCTCCGCCGTGTCGGATGCCGGCCTGTCGAAGCAGACCCTGTACGAGATCGGCCGCGAGGGCGTGACCCGCTCGACCTACGACCGGGCGCTCGAATCCCTCGAGGCGGTCAATGGCGAGATCGAGGGCCTGATCCGCCGTGCCTGGGGCCGCCCATGAGCCGCAAGTCGAACCTCGACGCGCTGTTCGGCGCCCGCCCGGCTCCGAAGCCGGCCGTCCCGCCGCCCGCGGCCGAGCCGGCCGCCGCCCCGCCGGCGCCCGAGCCGTTTGCAGCTGCAAACCCGACCCCGGCCGAGCCCGAGTTCGCAGCTGCAAACCCGGCCTCCCGCTCGCCGGAGCGCAGCCGCAGCGGCGCGGTGCGGGCGATGAGCAGCACGCTGCGCGGGCTCGCCGCCCGGGCCGACGCCGCCGCCGAGATCGAGGCCGGCACGGTTGTCGTCGAGATCGCCCCGGAGCGGATCGACGATTCCTTCATCGCCGACCGGGTGGCGGACGCGACCGATCCGGGTTTGGCGGCCCTGGTCGAGAGCATCCGCGAGAGCGGCCAGCAGGTGCCGATCCTGGTGCGCCCCCACCCCGCCGACCCGGACCGGTTCCAGGTCGCCTACGGCCGCCGCCGCATCCAGGCGGCGCGCCGCCTCGCCCGGCCGGTCCGCGCCGTGGTGCGCCCGCTCTCGGACGCCGAACTAGTGGTGGCCCAGGGCAAGGAGAACCTGGAGCGGCAGGACCTCAGCTACATCGAGCGGGCGTTCTTCGCGCTGCGGCTCGAGGAGCACGGCTTTTCCCGCGCCACGATCATCGCCGCGATGGGCGTCGGCAAGGGCGACCTCTCGACCCTGATCTCGGTCGCCCGCACGGTGCCGGCCGACGTCGTCCGGGCGATCGGCCCGGCGCCCGCCGCCGGGCGGCCGCGATGGATGCTGCTCGCCGAGCGGATCCGGGCGGCGAGCCCGAAGCGGATCGCCGGGCTCATCGCCGATCCGGCCCTCGCCGAGACGCCGACGAACGAGCGCTTCGCGGCCGTGCTGCACGCGCTCGCCCCTCCGGCGGCCCCGCGGCCGGCGCCGCAGGTCTGGAGCGACGAGGCCGGCCGCGGCATCGCCCGGATCGAGCGCCGCTCGGATCGGGTCGCGGTGTCCTTCGACGAGACCGCGGAGCCGGGCCTCGCCGACTACGTCCTCGACCGGCTGCCGGAGATACTGGCCGCCTACCGGGCCGGCCGCGCCAAGCCCTGACAGGAACCGCCGGCGCACGGGAACCATCGCACGGGCGCGACGATGCCTCACCGGTCCCGCCCGACATTCCGAGATCCGCCATGCGCCGCGCCGTCCTGCTCCTCGCCCTGCTGGCCCCCGTCCTGGCTCCCGCCGCCGTCCTCGCCGAGGACGCCCCGCGGACCGGCGAGCGGGACGTCTGCGAGGCCAAGGCCGACCGGAGCGGCATCACCGGCGACGGACGGGCGACCTTCCTGCGCGAATGCGAGGCCGGCGAGCGCCTGGTGCGCGGGTCCGCGCCGCGCTGACGGTGAACGGCGGCAGGCGCGGCGCGTTGGACGACGAGTGTCCGCCGCCGCGGAGCAGACGATGAGGAGCAGCCGATGACCGATTGGAGGCCCATCGATCGCGCGCCCCAGGACGGCCGCTGGATCATCGCCATCCACCGGGACGAGCCGGACCGGCGCGCCGTGATCCGCTGGGATCCCGGGCGCGTCGGCGATGCGCGCCCCTGGCACGTCGCCACCACCGAGCACGGCTACGCCCCGGAGGCGTTCACCCACTGGACGCCGTTTCCGGATCCGCCGGAGCCGGGGCGTGCCGCGTGATGCCGGATCGTGTCCCGGGGCGTGGCCTCGACGCGAACTGGCCCGGCGCGCATCGGTGCCCGGGTGCAACGACCTGCCGGCGACGAGACATGCGCGTTCGCAATCGCACCGCGGGGCATTGACCCGGATCCCCCGAACCGCCACCCTCACGGCGACGGTTCCCCTCGGGGATCAAAAGGGAACGCGGTGGGGGTTTACCCGATGCCGCGGCTGCCCCCGCAACTGTAAGCGGCGAGCCTTCCACCACCATAGTCACTGGGTGACTCACCCGGGAAGACGGTGGCGGGCACCGACCCGCGAGCCAGGAGACCTGCCGTCAGTCGTGGTCACGCGCGAAGCGCGTCGGGCGGGGTGTCCTGACGGGTGTCGGAACGGGTCTTCGCGATCCGGGCGGCCTCGTTCGCGGTGACGTGCCACTGCCGTTGCCCGAGTCCCGACCGTGCCTGCCTCCCGCCTTTCGTTCGTTCCCCCGCTCGTCGCCTGCATCGCCGCCGTGGCATCCTCGCCTGCCGGTGCCCAGGGGCCTGCGGGCGAGATCCGCCTCGACGAGATCGAGGTCTCCGCCCCGCCGCCCGCGTCGTCGGGCCCCGCCGCCAGTGCCGGTTACGTCGGCGGCGTCACCGGCATCGGCGGAGCGCTCGCGACCGTCGATGCCGCCAGCGCCGGGATCATCTCGGGCGCGCAGCTCAACAGCCGCCCCGTCACCCGTCCCGGCGAGGTACTGGAATCGGTGCCGGGCCTGATCGTCACCCAGCATTCCGGCGAGGGCAAAGCCAACCAGTTCTTCCTGCGCGGCTTCAACCTCGACCACGGCACCGACATCGCCCTCCACGTCGACGGCATGCCGGTGAACATGCGCACCCATGCCCACGGCCAGGGTTATGCCGACCTCAACTTCCTGATCCCCGAGCTCGTCGGCGCCGTCGAATTCCACAAGGGCCCGTACTTCGTCCGCGACGGCGACTTCGCCTCGGCGGGATCGGTGCGGATCGACTACCTCGACAAGCTCGACCGCAACGTCGCGCTGACCACGCTGGGCAGCTTCGGCTACAAGCGCGGGCTCTCGGCCGCCTCCGTGCCGCTCGGCGCGGGCAACCTCCTGGTGGCGGGCGAGGCGCAGACCTACGACGGGCCGTGGGTGGTGCCCGATGCCCTGCGCAAGCTCAACGGCGTCGCCCGCTACAGCCAGGGCACCGCGACCGACGGGTTTTCCGTCACCGGCATGGCCTACTGGGCGAAGTGGAACGCCACCAACCAGATCCCCGAGCGGGCGGTGGCGGAGGGGATCATCGGCCGCTACGGCACGCTGGACCCGACCGATGGCGGCGAGACCGGGCGCTTCTCGCTCTCGGGACGCTGGAGCCAATCGGACGCGGGCGGCATCACCCGGGCCTCGGCCTACGTGATCCGCTACCAGATGAACCTCTGGAACAACTTCACCTACTTCCTCAACGATCCCGTCAACGGCGACCAGTTCCGCCAGCGCGACGCCCGGGTGCTCGGCGGCGGCGAGATCAGCCGCGTCTTCCAGGGCGACCTGCTCGGGCTGCCGATGGAGAACGAGATCGGCCTCCAGACCCGCACCGACGACATCCGGGTCGGTCTGTTCAACACCACGGCGCGGCAGTACCGCTCGACGGTGCTCGACGACCGGGTGCTGGAGGCGAGCGCGGCGTTCTACTACGAGAACCGGGTGCGCTGGACCGACTGGCTGCGCACCAGCGTCGGCTTCCGGGCCGACGGCTACTCGGCCGATGTCCGCTCCGACACCCCGGCGAACTCGGGCCGGGCCCGCGACGGCATCGTCACCCCGAAGCTCGGCGCGGTGCTCGGGCCGTGGCTCGATACCGAGATCTACGTGAACTACGGCGGCGGCTTCCACTCGAACGACGTCCGCGGTGTCACCGCGACGGTCGATCCGGCAAGCCCGCTGTTCAACATCAGCCGCTCGCCGTTCCTGGTGCCCTCGACGGGCTACGAGGTCGGGATCCGCAACCGTTCCATCGCCGGGCTGGAGACGAGCCTCGCCCTGTTCCGGCTCGACTTCGCCTCCGAGAACCTGTTCCAGGGCGACACCGGCACCACCGAGCCGAGCCGGCCGACCCGCCGCTTCGGCATCGAGTGGAGCAACCACTACGCGGTCACGCCGTGGCTGCGGCTGGAGGGCGACCTGACGATCACCAACGCGCGCTTCTCCGACCGCGACCCCGTCGGCCAGCGCGTGCCGGAGGCGCCGACCACCATCGCGTCGGCGGGGGTCACCTTCGGCGAGGGCCGGGGCTGGTTCGGATCCTTGCGCTTCCGCTACTTCGGCTCCCGGCCGCTGATCGAGGACAACTCGGTGCGCTCGAAGCCGACCGCGCTGCTCAATGGCCGGCTCGGCTACGCCTTCGACAACGGCGTGAGCCTCGCCCTCGACGTGCTCAACCTGACGAACGCGAAGGCCGACCAGATCACCTACTTCTACGAGTCCCGCCTGCCCGGAGAGGCCGCCGCCGTGGCCGACCGGCACTTCCACCCGGTCGAGCCGACCGCGTTGCGCCTGACCCTGGCGGGGCGGTTCTGACGGGCGCAGTCCCGTCGTGTCCCCGGGGCCATCGGCCGGGCGGGATCTCTCGCGGTGGTGGCCATCGGCCGCGAGCGGTCCGGGGGCGGGCGCCGGCGAGCGGCGGCGTCACCGCCGGCACGTTCGTCATCTCGTGGAGCGGCGTGACCCCAAACGAGAAGCACCGCCGCGATGGCGTCGCGGCGGTGCTTGCCCTTCAAGAGGGCCTTCCTCCCCAGACTGCGGACCGCTCTCGAGGGCGGCTTGTGTCGTGTCTGTGATCACAGTGGTAGCCGCCGCGCCGCCCCCACACAAGCACAATTGTGCGCCATCCGTGTGCAACCGGCACTTTGATGCGTGGTGCCGGAGGCCCAACCGGGGTGGGGGAGGGGGGGCGGCACCCCCTCAGATCGGATGGGCCGAATGCCCGGTCGGCTCGCGCCGGTCGGCTTTCGGTCCGCCGGCCTCCGGCTTGATCCGCACCGGCACCGATTTCGCGGCCGGCGTTCCCGACTGGATGTCGTGGTGCGAGAGCGCCATCAGCGGGTTCATCTCGGGGTAATAGGCCCCCAGGCACCCGTCCGGCAGGGAGAACGGCGTCACGGTGAGGCCGGTCACCTCCCGGGTGATGCCGTCGCCGGCATCGCTGACGAGCGACACGACCTGGCCTTCCGTGAGCCCCGCCCGGCGGATCTCGGCCGGGTTCATCAGCAGCACGTCGCGGGTGCCCTCGATCCCGCGCAGGCGGTCGCTGTAGCCGTAGATCGTGGTGTTGAACTGGTCGTTCGACCGCATGGTGATCAGCCGGTAGCGCCCGTCCGCATCCTCGAACCCGGCGGCCGACATCACCTCGGGCGCCGTGAACGTGGCCTTGCCGCTCTCGGTCTTCCAGATCCGCTCGCGGGCGGAGTTGCCGCGGTAGAACCCGCCGGGGATCCAGAGCCGGTCGTTGAAGTCGTGGAACTCCTCGACGTAGGTCTTGGCGATCTCGTCGCGGATCAGGCCGTAATCGCCGACCCAGGCGTCCCAGGTCACCTTGGGGTTCGGCGCGAGCGTCGCCTTGGCGAGGCCGGCCACGATCGCGACCTCGGATTTCAGGAAGTCGCTCGCCGGCGTGCGGCGGCCCTTCGAGCCGTAGATGCAGCTGAACGTATCCTCGACGCTGACCGCCTGCGGCCCGCCCGCCTGCTTGTCCTCCTCGGTCCGGCCGAGGCAGGGCAGCAGGTAGGCGATCTCGCCGTTGACGAGGTGCGAGCGGTTGAGCTTCGTCGCGACCTGCACGGTGAGCCGCATGCCGGTCCAGGCCTTCTCCATCCGGTCCTGGTCGGGGATCGCCCGCACGAAGTTGCCCCCGAGCCCGATGAAGGCCTTGATCGTGCCCTTCAGGATGCCCTCGCAGGCCTCGACCGTGTTGACGCCCTTCTCCCGCGGCGGCTCGAACCCGAACTGCGCGGCGATCCGGTCGAGGGGCACCAGCTCGGGCTTCTCCGAGATGCCGACGGTGCGCTGCCCCTGCACGTTGGAGTGGCCCCGCACCGGCGACACGCCGGTGCCGTCGCGCCCGATATTGCCCTTGAGCAGCAGGAGGTTGACGACCATCGCGACGTTCTCGAAGCCGTGGACGTGCTGCGTCAGCCCCATGCCGTAGAAGGCGCAGACCCGCTCGGCCTCGACATAGACCTGGCCCGCCGCCTCGATGTCGGCGCGGACCAGTCCCGATTCGCGCTCGATCTCCTCCCAGGAGGTCGCCCGGACCTTGGCTTCGAATGCGTCGAGCCCGGTCGTGTGCTGGGCGATGAAGTCGACGTCGAGGACGCGGGTGCCGCGCGCCTTGGCGGCGTCGTCGGCGGCAAAGACGTGCTTGCACAGGCCGAGGATCGCCGCGATGTCGCCGCCGGGCCGGACCTGGTGGTACTGCGCGCTGATCGGCGTCGCCTTGCGGGTCAGCATCTCGACCGGGCTCTGGGGATTGGTGAAGCTCTCGAGGCCCCGCTCGCGCACGGGGTTGAAGGTGATGATCTTCACGCCCCGCTTCGAGGCCTCCTGCAGCGGGTGCAGGAACCGCGGCGAGTTGGTGCCGGTGTTCTGGCCGAAGAAGAACATCGCGTCGCAGGTCGACAGATCGTCGAACACCACCGTGCCGACGCTCTCGCCGATTACCTTCTTCAAGGCCACCGAGGTCGTCTCGTGGCACATGTTGGAGGAATCGGGCAGGTTGTTGTGGCCGTAGAGCCGCGCGAACAGGGCGTAGAGATACGAAGTCTCGAGGCTCGCCCGTCCCGACGAGTAGAACACCGTCGACTTGGGATCGAGCCGCTGCAATTCGGCGCCGATCTCCCGGAACGCCTCGTCCCAGCCGCACGCCACGTAGCGGTCGCTGGCGCGGTCGTAGCGTAAGGGATGGGTCAGGCGTCCGGTCTGCTCCAGCTCGTAGTCGCTCCAGCCGCGCAGTTCGGTCAGCGTGTGCTTGCCGAAGAACTCGGGCTTGCAGCGCCGCGTGGTCAGCTCCCACAGCGTCGCCTTGGCGCCGTTCTCGCAGAACTCGAACGGGTGGTAGTTCGCGGGCTTGGCCCACGAGCACGACGTGCACATGAAGCCGCCGGGCTTGTTCTGGTGGAACAGGGTCTCGGTGGCGAGCGGCGTCGCCCATTCCTTGCCGAACACCTCGGCGATGCCGCGCACCGAGCCCCAGCCGCCGGCCGGGCTGTCGTAGTGGACCGTCTTTTCCTCGACCGACATGCTGGCTCTCCCGTGCGGCAGGCGCGGAAACCGCGGCCGACGACAGGGAACCCGCAGGGGGTAGGGAAGTTCGCCCGCGTCCGTCTCAGCCGCCCTGGGCGTTGCGCCGCAGCCGCACCAGGGCCCGGTCGAGGGCGCCGAGGAAGGCCGAACGGTCCCTGGCCGAGAACGGCTTGGGCCCGCCGGTGACCGCGCCGGCCTCGCGCAGGGACTGCATCAGGTCGCGGGTGGCGAGCGCCATGCCGACGGAGGAATCGGTGAAGGCCTTGCCGGTGGGCCCGAGCACGCTGGCCCCGGCCTTCACGCAGCGGCTCGCCAGCGGCACGTCGGCGGTGACCACGACGGCGTGCGGCCCGGCCCGCTCGGCGATCCAGTCGTCGGCGGCGTCGAACTTGTCGGAGACGATCACCCGCTCGATCCACGGCTCGCGCGGGACGGTGATGAAGCTGTTGGCCACCACCACGACATGCGCGCCGTGCCGCCCGGCGACGCGGTAGACCTCGTCCTTGACCGGGCAGGCATCGGCGTCGACGTAGACGGTGATCGGGGACATGGTGGTCGAGGACATGGTGCGTGGGGACTTGGAGCGTCAGCGGCCGGGATTGAGGAACAGGCTGTCGAATTCCGGCGGCGCGTAGTGCCGCCCGGTGATGTCGGTGATGACGACCCAATCGTGGCCCTCGGCCTCGAGTTCCTGCGCCTTCTGCAGGGCGTCCTCGGGCGAGGTGCGCTGGTGCGAGAGCGGGCCGTCGGCGGTGTGGGCGGTCACGACGAGCTGCATCTTCGTCCTTGTGCTGGCGGGGCCGGCGCGCAGGACGCGCGCCCCGGGGCAGGGGAGGGGGCCGCCCAGGGTCGGGGAAGAGGGTTAACGAGATGTTGACGGGCGGAGGCCCGTCCCTGCGCCCGTTCCCGCCAGGGCGGCCTCGTAGAGCGCGACGTAGCGGGCGGCGACACGCGGCCAGCGGTACTCCGACAGATCCTCGGCACCGGGCAGGCTTGCGGCGCCGGGATCGAGCCGGCCCTCGGCCAGGTGCGCGTAGGCGTCCCGGATCGCCCCGGCTGCGCTCGCGGGGTCGGCGAAATCGCACAGCGAAATCAAGGGGTGGCGCTCTTTGAGCCAAGCGAAGGCGTCGTTGGGATGGGCAACGGGAACGAGGCCGGCGCTCAGCGCCTCGATCAGGGCGAGGCCGAAGCCCTCGTACTCTGAGGCCGAGACGAACAGGCTCGACTGCCCGATGAGCTCGCGGACCGCCGGGACGTCGAGCCCGACATGGAGCGTCACCGCGTCGGTCAGGCCGAGCCGGTCGATCTCGGCGGTGAGCGCCGCGACCGTCACGTCGGACGGGACCCCGACGATCCGCAGCCGCCAGCCGGGGCCGAGCGCCCGCATGGCGGAAAGCAGCCGGTCGAGGCGCTTGTTGTGCGAGAACCGGCCGATCGTCAGGAGGGCGCGGCGCGGCGCGGCCGAGGCGGCCCCCGCGAACTTGTCGAGGTTGACCCCGTTCGGGATCACCGTCACGCCGGCGGGCGTGATCGGCGCGAACATCCGGGCATCGCTCTCGCTGCAGGCGACGATCCCCTCGTAGGCCCGCACGCTCACCCGGGTCGGGCCGGAAAACCACAGCGCCTTGAGCCGCGAATGGGCGTTGGTGTGGAAGAAGCCGCCGTGGGTCGTCGCCACCATCGGCCGGCGGTGGAAGGGCCGCGCCCAGGCCAGCGCATCGAAGAAGAAGTCGACGGCGTGGACGTGGACGAGGTCGGCATCGCCGAGGTGGCGAAACACCGAGGGCGCCAGCGGGTAGCGGTGCGAGCCGGAGAACGGGATCCGCTCGATGTCGATCCCCTCCAGGCGCTCGCGCGCCGGCAGCCGCACCTCGGGCTTCGAGAACAGCCGGTCGAGGGTGACGACCCGCACCCGATGGCCGAGGCGCGCCTGCTCGCGGGCGAGATTGGCGACCACGTCCTCGAGCCCGCCCCGGTTCGGCAGGAACTGGCGGACGACGTGGAGGATCGAGAGGGGCCGCGCCGGGCTCGTCATGACGGGGTCCTCCCCAGGGCTCGTCGCGCCGCTCACCGCTCGCAGGTCGGCTTGGCCTGGGCGGCGGCCTGGATCGCGGCCACCACGGGAGCGTTGGCGCCGGCGGGGTCGAGCTTCAGGGGGTAGTCGGGCGCCCACAGGTCGCCGGCAGCCCAGGCGGTCCAGCCGACCCATTGCTGCGGGTTGGCGTTGACGTGGTCGAGCACCGCCCGCAGGCGCTCCGGGCAGTTGCGGCGCGCCGAGGCGCCGATCTCGCCCAGGAAGGCGCGGCGCCCGGTCTTCGCCAGCCAGCCGGTGAGGCGCTCCACCGCCTCGAGGGCGTCGGCGCCCCGGCTGCACTCGGCATGAGTGCCGGAGAAGTCGGCGTCGAGATACTGGTGGACCTCGTAGGCGGTGTTGCGGGCCGGATCGACCACGCCGAGCATGATCGCGGCGTTGTTGCCGGTGGGCAAATCGGCGGTCCAGCTATGGGCGCCGCTCCAGCCCGAACCCGAGACCAGGACCAGCTGCCTCGCCCCCGTCTCGCGGATCGCCGCGATGGCGGCGTTGGCGGCCACGAGCCAGCGCGCGGCCGGGATGTCGTGCGGCTCGTTCATCAGCCCGAACGCCACCGACGCGTCGCCGCGGAAATGCTGCGCCAGGCGCCGCCAGAGGTCGGCGAAGGCCTCGGCCGTCACCATCTCCGAATCGACCCGCGCCTTGCCGTGATAGGCGTAGTTGTGCAGGTCGATCACCGTGCGCAGGCCGGCCTGCGTCGCGGCCGCGACCGCGGCTTCGAGCCGGGCGAGCTCGTCCGGGTCGAGGGGCTGGCGCAGCGCCGGCTGCAGCCGCTCCCAGCGGATCGGCAGCCGCATCGCCGTCAGCCCGAGGGCGGCGAAGCGGCCGATCGTCTCGGCGGAGGGGTAGAGGTAGTCGAAGCCGTAGCGCCCCGGCACGGTGCCGAACTCGGCCCCGCTGATGTTGACCCCGCGCAGGCAAAGGGGCGGCGCCGGCTGGGCCGCGCGCGCCGGCTCGGCCGGGAGCGCGGCCGCCAGAAGCGCGCCCGCCAGGAGGGGACCGGCCAGCGACAGGGCGGCGGAGGGAAAGCGGGCGAGCGGGCGGGCCATGTCGGGTCGGTCGCTTGTCACGTCTGTTGCCCGTCACTCTGCCGCCTGGGCGACCGTCCCGGGCGGGACGGCCGGCACCGGGCTCCAGGCCCGGCGCGTGAAGAAGGCGGTCGCCCGGCTGTCCACGTCCCAGTGCGCCCGCACCCAGCGCGCCAGGACGAGGTTGATTACCACCGTCCAGACCACGTTCGCCACCGCGACGCCGAGGATGCCGAACGGCACCGCCACGAGGCAGAGTAGCACCGCGTAGACCGAGAACAACGCCGCGTTGGCGACCAGGATGTAGCGCTCGCCGCCGCCGATCGTCAGGAGCGTTGCCCCCGGCCCGAAGAACGCGATGACGACCGAGGACAGGCTCAGCACCATCAGCACGTCGGTATGGGCGGCGAAATCGGGCTTGAACAGGGCGAGCGCGAACGGCGCGCCGACCGCCATCACCAGCGCGCCGGCCGCGGAGATCGCGAAGCTCGCGAGCGACAGCCGGCCGACCAGGCGCTGCGCGCCGACCCGGTCGCCGGCCTGGAAATGGGCGGCGATCATCGGCATGCTGACCGTGTCGATCGCCGCGCTCGGCAGGTTCACCAGCGTCGCGTAGCGCAGGGCCACGAAGTAGAACGCCGCCTGCTCCATGCCCAGCAGCGCGCCGACGATCACGGTCTCGAGGAAGGCCGTCACCGCCACCATGGCGTTGTTGGCCGTGAACAGCAGGCTCTCGCCGCGCCAGGCCGCGCCCTTGGCGGGGTGGCGCAGGCCCCCGCGCCAGAGGCCCCCACGCCAGGAATCCCAGCCGTGATGGGCCGCGAGGTGCCAGAACTGGTAGAGCGTCGTTGCGGCGAGCAGCCCGAGCAGGATCTGCATCGCCGCGGTGGCACCGTCGAGGAGGCCGAGGAACGCCGCGGCTGCGAACGCGACCGAGCAGGCGCCGCGCCAGATCACCTCCCGCGGCAGCAGCGCGAGCCAGATCCGGCCGTGGACGCGGAAGTAGCTCTGCAGGTACTCGGCGAGCGCGAACACCGCCGCGAAGGCGCAGGCGAGGTGGAGCCGGTGATAGGGATCGGGCAGCGATTCCTCGGCGACGAACACCGCCGCGCTCACCGCCACCATCGCGACGGTCGCGGCGGTCAGCCAGCCGAGATTGTAGCGCACCAGGGCGTCGTTGTGCGGCCCGACGCCGCCCTGAGCCCGGTAATGCTTGAGCACCAGGTTCTGCTGGCCGAGCGCCGCGATCAGCCCGAGCCCGCTGCCGAGGGTGAACAGGAAGACGTAGACGCCGTACTCGTAGGTGGTGAGCAGCCGGCTCGCGACGAGCAGCATCACGAAGCCCAGGACCGCGCTGGCGATCCGGGCGACGAAGGCCGAGGCGAATTGCTGCGAGCGCCCCGACCGGCGCAGTCGCGCGACGAGTGTCAGCATCGTGTCCGTCGCCTCTCGATCGGGCGGGTGGGCGGCAGCCGGTGCCGGCCCTCCTCCCGCCCGGCGTAGCAGCCATCTCCTATCGGGCCTTTAACGCGATCTCGTGCGCCCAAGACAATCGCCGCGAAATCATCGCGATCGTCGACCCATGACGACAAGCTTAGCCATTCGTCAAGGTTGCGAAACCTGCGAGTCGAAATCTCTCCAAGATGTCGTTAACCCTGTGCTGAATTAAGGCTGCATCTCCGTCCGGGGGCGGCGCATTGACTTTGCGCGGGGTGGCGCCGGTCGGTACTTCTTCACCGATCACGGCGATGATCTTGCCTCGACACGGATCCTCCCACCCCCTCGGAAGCGTCCCATGCCTGATCGCGCCCTCGACACCGCGCCCCGAGCTGCGAGCGCCGACCGGCTCGACCTCGAAGGCGTCAGCGTCGCCGATCTCACCCGCGACGAGCTCCTCGCTCACCTGCACGAGGTCCTGGAGCGGAAAACCCAGCTCTGCCTCGGCTTCTGCAACGCCAACATGCTGCTGGCGGCCCTGCGCGAGCCGGCCTACGCGGCGGCGTTGCGCGGCTTCCTCCTCGTCAGCGACGGCCTCGGCATCGACCTGTGCTCGGCGCTGTTCCGCGGCCGGTTCTTCCGCGAGAACCTCAACGGCACCGACCTCGTCCCGGCCTTCCTGGCCGCCGAGACGACGCCGCGCACGCTCTACCTCCTGGGGGCCAGGCCCGGCATCGCCGGGGCCGCGGCCCGCAACCTCGCGCTCGCCTATCCCCAGCACCGGGTCGTCGGCGTGCGCCACGGCTATTTCCGGCCCGAGGAGGCCGGCGCGGTCGTGGCCGAGATCAACGCCGCCGCGCCCGACATCCTGCTGGTCGCCCTCGGCAACCCGGGCCAGGAGCTGTTCATCGCCGAGCACGGGGCGCGGATCGACGCGCGCCTGCTGATGGGGGTCGGCGCGCTCGTCGACTACACCGCCGGCACGGCGACCCGGGCGCCCGAGGCCGTCCGGGCGCTGCGGCTCGAATGGGTCTTCCGCCTCCTGCGCGAGCCGCGCCGGCTGGGGCGCCGCTACACCCTCGACGTCGCGGTCTTCCTCGTCACGATCCTGAAGCTCCGGCTCGCGCGCTGGCTGCGCGACCACCCCGTGCGGGTCGCCCGCCCGTGAGCCCGTCCCCGACCCCGAGACACGCCGTGAGCCCGACTGATCCCATTCCGGTCGCCATTCCGGTTGCCTTGGGCGACGCCTTCGCCTGGTACGCGCCCGGCCCGCTGCGGCGCGGGGTGCTGCTCTGCGGCACCTTCGGCTTCGAGCAGGGCTGCGCCTACCGCTCCTGGCGCGAGCTCGCCGCGACGATCGCCGGGGCCGGCTGCCCGACCCTGCGCTTCGACTATCCCGGCCAGGGCGATTCGCGCGACCCCGACGGCCCCGAGATCCCGGCGGCCCTCGACGCGATCCGCGCCGGCATCGCCTTCCTGCGCGAGCGGGCGGGGGTGGAGGAGGTCGCGGTCGTGGGCCTGCGCCTCGGCGCCACCCTGGCGGCCCTGTCGCAGGAGGATTCCGCGGGGGCCGGGATCGACCGGCTGGTGATGCTGAGCCCGTTCGCCACCGGCAAGGCCTACCGGCGCGAGATGGCGATGCAGTCGCGCCTCCTCGACGTGATGCCCGACCGCACGCCGATGCCCCAGGAGCCCGACGCGCTGATGGTCGGCAGCTTCGTGCTCGGGGCCCGGACCCTCGCCGACCTCGCCGGCCTCGACCTGATGGCGCCGGCGCGCCCGCCCGCGCCCCGGATCCTGCTGCTCGGCCCGAAGGTCGAGGCCCTGGCCGGGCGCTACCGGGCGCTGGGCAGCGCCGTCGAGACCGGGCCGTTCCCCGACCTGACCCAGCTCGTCTCCGATCCGCTCTTCTCCCGCACCCCCGAGCAGACCTTCGCGCTCGTGCGCGACTTCGTGGTGGACGGCGCGACGGGGGAGAGGGACGGGGCGCGGGACCGATCCCTCGAGCCCTGCCGGCTGACGGACGCGGCGTGGTCCGAGGAGGTCTCGCGCTTCGGCCCCGGCCTCGTCGGCATCCTGTGCCGGCCGGCCGGCGCGTGGAGCGGCGATACCGTGCTGGTGGTCAATTCCGGCCGCAACCCGCGGGCCGGGCACGGCCGGCAGACCACCCGGATGGCGCGGCGGCTGGCGGCGGCGGGCATCGCCTCGTTCCGCTTCGATCTGCGCGGCATCGGCGACAGTCCCGACCGGCCGGACGGCTCGCTGCCGCTCTACGCGGCGGATTCGGTCGGCGAGGTCACGGCGGCGATCGACCATCTCGCGGGGCTTGGTCACACCCCGGGCGTGATCCTGGGCAATTGCAGCGGCGCCTACCAGGCGTTCCAGGCCCTGGCGCAGGATGCGCGCCTGCGCGCCGCCCTCCTCGTCAACCTGTACTGCTTCGACCTGAAGCCCGGCACCGACGTCGAGACCATGGTGCGGGACACCTTCCGCCACAGCCAGGGCTACCTCGCCCGCGCCCGGCAGGGCCGGTTCTGGCGCCGCATCCTCAGCGGCGAGATCGGGCTGTCGCGCATCGCCGCCGCGCTCCTGCGCGACGCCGCCGCCCGCCTCGACCGCTGGAGCGCCCGGATGCCGTGGCGCACGCTGCAGCGCGCCAGCGTCGCCGGGCGGGTGGCGCGCATCCGCCGGCGCGGCGCGCGGATCTGCATGGTCTACAGCGCCGACGACCTCGGCATCCCGACCGTACAGGCGCATTTCGGCGCCTCGGACGACCGGATCGGCCGCCGCCTCGGCTATCCGGTCACGATCCTGCCGGGCACCGACCACAACCTCAGCCGCCAGGCCGACCAGGACCGGGTCTTCGCGCTGCTCGAGCGGGTGGTGCGAGAGGCGCGGCCGGCCGCCGAGCCGGCCCCGGCTCGGCCGAGCCGAAGCCCGGGCGGCCTGTCGCTGCGCCTCTCGCGCAGCGGCTGAACGCCCATGACCGGAGACACCGCGATCCCGAGCCCCGCCATGCCCGCCTCCTCGCCGCTCTTCTCGCTCCTCGTCTGCACCAAGGGCCGCTCGGTCCAGCTCGAGCGCCTGTTCGACTCGCTGACCCGCCAGACCCGCCGCGACTTCGAGGTGGTGCTCGTCGACCAGAACGAGCCCGGCACCCTCGAACCGCTGGTGGCGCGCTACCGCGACGACCTCGCCATCGACCATGTCCGCTCGGCCCCGGGCCTGTCGCGCGCCCGCAACGTCGGGCTCGCCCGCTGCCGCGGCGAGCTGATCGCCTTCCCGGACGACGATTGCTGGTACCCGGACACCCTGGTCGCCGAGGTGGCGGGGCTGTTCGCGGCGCATCCGCAGGCCGACGCGGTGACCGGGCGCACCCTCGACGCGGCCGGCCGCGAATCCCTCGGGGCCTTCCTGCCTGCCGACCGCGCGGTCGACCGGCGCAACGTCTGGTCGGCGGGCAATTCCAACGGCCTGTTCGTGCGCCGCGAGGCCGCCCGCGCCGTCGGCGGCTTCGACGAGACCCTCGGCGTCGGGGCGGCGACCCCGTTCCGCTCCGGCGAGGAGACCGACTTCCTGCTGCGCCTCCTCGGGCAGGGGAGGGGAGTGGTCTTCCGCCACCGCCTGATCGTCCACCACGACCAGGTGGCGAGCGCCGGCCGCCACGCCCGCGCCGCCGACTACGCCCGCGGGTTCGGCCGGGTGCTGCGGCTCCACCGCTACGGCCTGCCCTACCTCGCCTTCCGCCTCGCCCGCTTCACCGCGAGCGGCGGCCGCGCGCTGCTGCGACGGGATGCCGGGACGGCGTACGACAAGGCGCTGTGGGCGATCGGGACGGTGGCGGGCTACTGCGCCGGCCGGCCGAGGGCCGGGATGGCGCCCGGCGAATAGGCGGCGATCCGCGTCAGCCCTGTGTCGCGGCCGCGAAGGCCCGGCTCAGGCCGCGCCACACCTCCACCCCGTACATGACCTCGCTGCCCGGGGGCGGGCGCGAGAAGTCGTAGATCGGCGCCGCCCGGAAGCGCTCGGGACCGAACCCGAACAGGCCCAGATTGCCGGTCTGGCTGCGGTGGCAGGCGAAGGCCGCCTCCTTGCGGCGCGCCGCTTCCGGCGTCAGCGGCACGACGACCTCGGGCGCGCACGGGTCGTCGAGGAAGCGCCCGGTGCGCAACCGGCCGCCGACCCAGTGGTAGCTGGTGAATTCGAGCCGTGCCGGGACGTGGCCCCCGAGCCGCGCGAGCCGCGTGCAGGCTTCCTGCACCGCGAAGGCGGCCGCGTCGTGATCGAAATGGCCGCCCTCGTAGGGGTGGGTCAGGACGGCGTCGACGCAGATCAGGTCTTCGACGAGCCGTTCCACCACCCCGGCGAGGTGGTCGGCGAGCCGCCCGTCCGGGACCTCGTAGAAGACCTGGCGGGAAAGCCGGCCCTCGACCAGCACCGCGAGGGCGTCGACGATCTCGCCCCGCCGCGCCGCCGCGTAGGCCTGCCGGTTCGGGAAGCCCGCCCCCGCGGCGGCGGCGGAATCGAGGGGGGCGCCGTCGGTGAGCTGGAGCAGCGTCAGGTTGCGCAGGTGGGCCATGACGCCGCCCAGCCCGATCGTCTCGTCATCCGGATGCGCGGTGACGACCGCCACCGCCAGGTCGAGGGGCCGGCGCATCGCCAGCCCGTGCAGCACCGTCTCGGGGGAGGTCGTGGCGGAGAGAGAATCGGCCGAGAGAGACTTGCGAAGCGTCGCCATGGCGTGTCCGTCCGGATGGGTCATCGCGCGTCTCCGCCGGGCCGGGGCGCGCCGAGGCGGTAGCGCGAGAGGTCGGCGAGGCCCGGGCGGGTCGCCTTGCCGGACCAGGCATCGGCGATCGAGCCGATGTCGACGGCGACGCCGCCCCGCGCGGCGATCTCGTGGCAGTAGAGCTTGCCGAGATAGCCGGCCGCCACGAGCCAGAGCGTGCCGGACCAGTCCCGGCCGCGCAGGCGCGCGGTCACTCGGCCGAAGGCATCCGGGTAGTGGGTTCCCGCCAGGCCCGTCGTCCCGATGACGGCGGTAAAGCCCTTCTCCTCGGGCACGAGCACGGCGGCGGCGACCCGGATGCCGGGAAGGCGCGCGAGCGCGGCGGCGAGCGGCGGGTGGCACGAGATCAGGCCGACCGGGTGGCCGGCCGCCATCAGGCGGCGCAGCGCCCCCGCATGGTGCAGGTCGAGGTGGATGTCGTGGGTGCAGACCGACGGTCCGCCCTCGCCGACCAGCGGCGCGACGTGGCGCAGCACGTTGGTGCAGCTCGGCACCCCGTCGGGGCTGGCGAGGCCGTATTCGTGCCGGACCCGCTCCGGGTAGGTCACGCCCACCACCGAGGCGGCCGGGATCGTCGCCAGGAACCGCTCGCGCAGGGCCAGGAAGTCGGGTCGGTCGACCAGGGCGTCGGTGCCGAACCAGGTCCGCAGGATGCGCTTGCGGTTGCGACGGTAGAGCTGGCGGAAGCGTCCGTCCGCCTCGTCGGGATCGCTGATCCACGCGCCCTCGCCGTCGCCGAGCCGGATCAGCGAGAAGGGCCTTCTCTCGGCCAGGGCGGCGGCGATCCGCGCCTCCACCGCCACGGTGTCGAGGTGGTACGGGCTCGCCCGGACCGCCATGGCGAGGCGCATCGCCTCCGCCTCGGGATGGAGCCGCAGGTAGGCGAGGAACTGCTCCAGTCGCGCGACCCGGCGGACCTGCGCCGGATCGCGCGGCGCGAAATCGGCGAGGCAGGATTCTGCCGCGTCGAGCCGGCCCGCGCCGGCGAGCTGGCGCACCGCCTGGACCAGGGTGAGGAGGTCGCCCGGATCCGCCGCCCGCGCCCGGGCGAAATCGCCCGCGGCCCCCGCGGCGTCGCCCGCACGCCAGCGCAGCACAGCGCGCTCGCGCCAGCCGTAGGGCAGGTGGGGAAAGAGCCGGCACAGCTCGGCCAGGACCGCGCCCGCGCCCAGGATGTCGCCGGAATTCCGCAGGGCTTCCGCCAGCCGGACCGCCGCCACGGGATCCTCGCCCGCCCGTGCCCAGCCGGCGCGCGGGCGTGCCGCGGCCGGACGCGGGGGCTCCGGTGCAGCGGAGGGCTGCCGCATCGCCGCGGCGCTCACGGCGCGGGCTTCTCGATCTCGAACACGAAATGCGTGCAGAACAGCAGCCGCAGCAGGTTGATCATCCGGATGTCGAGGCCGAGCCGCCGCCCGGTCTCGATCAGGCTGCGGTGGACGACGCCCTCGGGGCCCATCATGGCGTTGAACGGCGTGTCGTCGCTCGCCGTCAGGGTGATCAGCAGGCGCCGCAGCAGGAACACGAAGGCGTCGTGCTTCGGGTCGACCCGGGTCAGGCGCAGGCCGGCGCCCTGCGCCGCCACCTTCAGGCCGTAGGGCGTGAAGTTGAAGGTGCCGTAATCCTGCATCTGCTCCAGATAGGCGACCTGGCCGATCAGCTTGCCGCCGGGGCGCAGCACGCGGGCGATCTCGCCGAAGCTGAGGTCGACGTGCTGGACGTGGTGGAGCACCACCATCGCCCAGACCACGTCGAATTCCCCGTCGGCGAAGGGCAGCACGCGCCCGTCGTAGAACCGCACCGCGTCCCCGAGGCGGCCGACCTCGTCCCGGACCGTGCCCGAGACGCTGTCGAGGTAGTCGACGCCCTGCCACGCATAGCCGAGCGATTCGATGAAGGGCCGGCTGTGCATCGCCCCGCAGCCGAAGTCGAGGAGCCTCGCGCCGGGGCGGAAGGCGGCGGCGAGCAGGTCCTCGGCCGAGCGCGCCTCCAGGCTCTCCCCGTCCACCGCCGGGCCGACCTCGTGGTAGAACGAGCCGTCCATCGCCAGCGTCGTCGCCCGGGCGGTGATCGCTTCGATGAGGCGCGCCAGCAGGGCGTCGAGGGTGTCCGGAACCGGCTCGGGCGCCGGGATCGGTGCCGGCGCCGGCGGCCTCCCTCGATCGGGGTCGAGGCGTCGGGCGAGGGCGCGGCGCAGGGCGGTCAGGCTGAAGCGGTCCGGGTCGGTCATCGCGGCGTCCCGATGCGGAGGGATTCGATCGCCGCGCGAAGGTCGTCCGCAGCGGCCTCATGCGAATGGTGCGCGGCGGCGCGGGTGGCGGCTGCGGCCCCGATCGCCGCGCGCAGGTCGGGCCGCGCCACGAGGGTGGCGAGGCCGTCCTCCCAGCCGGCCGCGTCGGCGGCGAGCCGGACGTCGACCCCGTCCGCCAGCGCTTCGCGATGTCCGGGCGTATCGCCCGCCAGGGTCGGGATCCCGAGGCGCGCGGCGGCCAGCCAGCCGGTCGCCGAGAGGCAGCCCTCCGCCTCGCTGCCGTCGGCGAGGACGATGTTGAGGTCGCTGTCGCGCAGCGCCGCGTCCCGGTCCGGAGCGGGCCCCCGCTCGGCGATGCGGTCGGCGAAGGGCGCGAACGCCTCGTCGAGGATGGCGAAGCCGGCGGTGGTGAGCCGGACCCGCGGCTCCCGTCGCAGGGCGCCCAGCAGCGCCGCGCCCGCGGGATCCGACGCCCGCAGGGTCGTCGTCCGCGGCGCGTGCAGGAACAGCCGGACCTCGCCGCCCGGGCCCTGCGGCCGGTGCCGCGGTCCGGGTTCCGGCGCCGCCGCATCCCGGACGACGAAGCTGCGCCCGGTCGCGACGACCCGGTCGAGGTGGCGCGCCAGGGCGCGGGTCGGCGCGAGGCCGTGGTCGCACAGCGTCGCGGCCGCCCGGTAGAGCGCCACCCCGAAGACCAGGTCCTCGTGGACCCGCTCGCCGATCCGGCCCTCGAAGGCCGGGAGGGGCGGCGGGGCGAGGCGCGGGTCGATCGTCAGCTCGTCGGTCTCGTACAGGGTCGGGACGCCGAGGCGCCGCGCCCGCACCAGGGCCTGCACGACGGTGGGCCAGGCCGGCATCCGCACCACGATCGCGGCCCGCGCCTCCGGCAGCGCCGCCTCGAAGGCCCGGACGGTGCCGAGATCGAAGACCCGGACCGCGTGGCCGAGGCCGCCCAGGAGCGCCACGGTCCGCTCCAGCCGGTGCCGGGCGCCGTCCGGCAGGCCGTCCGCCAGGATCAGGACGAGGGGGGTGGCCGGGTCCGCGCGGGTCCCGGCCGGCAGGCAGGCGGCCGACAGCGCGGCGACGCCGCGCACGGCCTCTGCCAGGAGCGCGTCGCCCTCCTCCCGGCGTCCCTCGGTGTAGAGCGCCCGGACGGCCCGGCCGCGCTCGGCGAAGTACGCTTCGGTGACGTCGCGGGCGAAGGCCTCGCCCGCCGGGGCGATCCGGGCGAGCGCCGGCGGCAGCCGCGCGAACAGCCGCGGCCAGGCGCCGCGCGCCGCGGCGGCGGCGAGGGCGCCGCGCAGGATGGCCTCGTCTCCCTCCTCCTGCGCCAAGAGATCGTCGTAGAGGTCGAGGGCGGCGCTCCAGGCGCCCGCCCGGCCGTAGGCCTCGGCGAGGCGCACCCGGGCGGCGGGGGACGGGGCGTGCGCGACGGCGAGCTCGTAGGCCCGGATCGCGGCCGGATGGTGCCGGTTGGCAAAGTGATCGGCGACCGCGCCGAGGAACGCGGCGGCGTCCTCGCCGTAGGGAATGTGGTCCCCGACCTCGGTGAAGCCTTCGTCGAGGAAGTGGGCGAGCGCCGCCCAGCGATGGGCGGCGGCGCGCGGGTAGAGGCGGGTGTAGGAGCGCCACGGGAAGGCCGCGGGGTAGCCGGCGAGGGACAGGCCGAGCCGGCGCAGATGCGCGGTCTGGTTCCCCGGGGTGCCGTCCGGCCCGCCCTGTGCCCGCCAGGCGTCCAGGCAGGCCGCGTCCTCCGCATGGGCGAAAGCGGGATGCGTCTCGCGGAAATGATCGGGGTCGAAGCCCGCGACCTGGTCCGGCCGGTAGGCGAGGCCGGCGAACCGTCCGACGGCGCGGTAATGGCGGGCGGCCTCGTCGTCCGGGAGATGCGCGACCCCCGGGTTCCGGTCGCGGTAGCCCTGCGGGTCGAAACCGTCCGGCAGGCACGCGAGGCCCGCCCGATCCGGATCCGCGGACCGATCCCGCATCCCCTCCTCCGGCGGGAAGGGCTGCCCGGCGACGTTCGGTCCGTGCCCGGCAGCGCGGATGCCGAGCATCGGGTCAGTATCGACACGGCCGGACCGGCTCGCGTTGCTGTCCTGTGTTGCCGGGCGGTTGCTCCGAAGCAGGCGAATGTGTCTCGTAACGTTCTTGATGAGCTTCATAACCTGCCGCACAAGACGAGACCGACGACGGAAGTCCGAATGAAGTTCTTTGATGTCTAACGCGAGGCGCTATCAGACTCGATGTATCGTGTAAAGACAAGATTGCGGCATCGACTGCTTCCCGGCGCAACGATGCGTAGTTTGCGGCCGGTATAGCCGATGTACATGCAGAACAAGAAAATGTCGGCGAGCGATTGCAATTTTGGATTGTATCGGAAGCGCGACGTTTCGCTGCGGCTGAGCGTGTGCCGACGCTTCCCGGCGGTCCGCACCACGAAAGCTCCGGGACGAACCGAGGCG
Organism: Methylobacterium ajmalii; assembly: GCF_036448855.1. NCBI lineage: Bacteria > Pseudomonadati > Pseudomonadota > Alphaproteobacteria > Hyphomicrobiales > Methylobacteriaceae > Methylobacterium > Methylobacterium ajmalii. The sequence goes on along the minus strand of NZ_JAZFXT010000063.1, from coordinate 67,371 downwards.
GCGAAGCGTGCGGTCCCGCGAAGGTTGCGTGGACGGCAGGGCGGATAACTCGGCTTCCCGCATCCGCAGCGAGGGCCCGCGGTTCGCGCCGGGATCCCTTCGGCGCCGGCAGGCCCGGGGCCGCGGGCCTCAGCCGGCGTGCGAGAGCCGCGCCGCCTCGCCGGCGGCCTCGTGCCGCACGAGGAAGTCCGGGATCGCCTCGCCGAACACCGCGTCGGCCGCCGCCCGGTCGTCCGCCGTCACGGCCGCGGCGAGGCGGTCGAGCCAGGACGACAGCTGGGCGCGGTCGGCGAAGATGGGCTTGGCCGCCATCACGCCGTCGATGCCTTCGAGGTTCACCATCGGCTCGTCGCGGGCGAACAGGATCTCGTTCAGGCGCTCGCCCGGGCGGGCGCCGGTGACCACCACGTCGATGTCCTCGCCGGGCTCGAAGCCGGCGAGCCGGATCATCCGCTCGGCGAGGTCGCGGATGCGCACCGGCTGGCCCATCTTCAGCACGTAGACCGCCGCGCGCTGGTCGCCGGCCTGCGGATCGCGGGCCTCGCGGTCGGCGTGGGAGGCGGCGGTGAGCACCAGATCGGCGGCCTCGCGCACGGTCATGAAGTAGCGCACCATCTCGGGGTGGGTGAGCGTGACCGGGCCGCCGCGGGCGATCTGCGCCTTGAACACCGGCACCACCGAGCCGACCGAGCCGAGCACGTTGCCGAAGCGGACCGCGACGAGGCGGGTCTCGGCGGGCGCGCGGCCGGCATCGAGGGCCTGGGCGTACATCTCGGCGAAGCGCTTCGTCACGCCGAGCTGCGAGACCGGCTCGATCGCCTTGTCGGTCGAGATCATCACGAGCGCACGCGCACCCGCCGCCAGCGTCGCGTCCGCGACGTTGACCGAGCCGAAGACGTTGGTCTTGATGCCCTCGCTCCAGTCGCGCTCCAGGTAGGGCACCTGCTTGAGCGCGGCGGCGTGGAAGACGGAGTCGGGCCTGAAGTCCGCCAGCACCCGGAAGAGCCGGTCGCGGTCGCGGATGTCGGCGATGACGCCGCTCAACCGGTCATTGCCGGAGAGGCCGGGGCGGCTCAGGACCCCGTGCAGGGCGGGTTCGGAACTCTCCAGCACCAGGACGGCGCTCGCCCCGAAGGCGAGCGCGCGGGCGCAGATCTCCGAACCGATCGAGCCGCCGCCGCCGGTGACGACGACCCGCTGCCCGGTCAGGAAACGCTCCAGCCGCGGCCGGTCGATGGCGACCGTCGGGCGCAGGAGCAGGTCCTCGATCTCGATCGGGGCGAGCTCGGCCCCGCGCCCGGCATCGCCCAGGCTCGTCACCCGGGCGAGCGGCAGGCCGAGGCGGCGCGCCTTGGCGATCAGCGCCTCCGGCTCGGCCTCGGGCGCGAGCGCGCTCGGGGTCGCGACGAGGCGGCGGATCGGCACGCCGCGGGCCGCCATCCCGGCCACCACGTCCTCGAGGTCGCAGACCGCGCCGAGGACCGGCACGCCGCGCATGGTCTGGCCCTGCTCCTCGGCCCGGGGCGAGAGGATGCCCTTCGGGTCGAGCTTGCGCACGGCGCCCGATTCGATGGCGCGGAGCACCACCTCGATGTCGTGGCCGCGCCCGATCAGCAGGGTGGGCGTGCTGGCGGCCCGGGCCGCGCTCTGGCGCGAGCGGCTGTATTTCAGGTAGCGGAACGCCAGCCGCGGCCCGCCGAGCAGGAAGATCTGCAGGACGAAGTAGAGGCCGATGGCGATCTTGCCGAAGAAGTAGATCCCGAACAGGACCGGCGAGACCAGCACGTAGTCGAGGACGAGCAGCAGCAGCGTGAGCACCGCCACCGCCCGCACGATGTTGGCGAGATCCGGCAGCGAGGCGAAGCGCCACTTTGTCCGGTAGAGCCCGAAGGCACGATAGACCAGGCCGGCGCAGGCCACGAAGGGCGGCAGCAGCAGCGGCAGGTGGGCGAGCCGTTCGGCCAGCAGCGGGCCGTCGAACCGGATCGCGAAGGTGAGGAGCACGGCGAGGGCCGTCGCCACGAGGTCGTGGGCGATGATCGTCGCGGTCTTGAGGATCTGTCTGCGCATCGGGAGCCGGGCGCGGTATCGGCCGGGGCTCCCGCGGTGTCAACGCGGGGGGAGGGGTGCGTGCGCCGCGCGGGCCGTGTCCCGGTTGCGGGATCGCCGCCGGCCCGAGCCCGGCCTATAACGACGGGAACGAACAGCCCGGGGGGAGCATGGACGCGTTCGACTTCGTCATCGTCGGCGGGGGCACGGCGGGCTGCGTGCTGGCCGACCGCCTGAGCGAGGACGGCCGCCACCGCGTGCTGCTGCTGGAGGCCGGCGGCGAGGGGAGGGGGTTCTGGGTCGGCATCCCGGCCGGATTCCCGAAGCTCCTCACCGGCGCGGCCTTCAACTGGCGCTTTGCCACCGAGCCGGAGCCGAACACCCACGACCGGACCATCGTGGTGCCCCGCGGCAAGGGGCTCGGCGGCTCGACGCTGATCAACGGCATGATCTTCGTGCGCGGCCAGCCGCAGGATTTCGACACCTGGGCCCAGGCCGGCAACCGCGGCTGGAGCTGGTCCGACGTGCTGCCCTATTTCCGCAAGCTCGAGCATTTCGAGGGTGGCGACCCCGCCTTGCGCGGGCGCGACGGCCCGCTCCACGTCACCCGGGTCGGGATCAGGAACCCCCTCGCCGATGCCTTCATCCGGGCCGGCACCGAGGCCGGCTACCCCGAGAATCCCGACTATAACGGCGCCTCGCAGGAGGGCTTCGGCTACTACCAGGCCAACCAGCGCAACGGCCGGCGCTGGAGCGCCCGGGACGCCTACCTGACGCCCGCCCGCCGGCGCCCGAACCTGACGGTGCGCACGAACGCCCACGTCCTGCGCCTCGACCTCGACGGCACCCGCGCGACCGGCGTCACCTACCGGCGCGGGGGACGCGAGGAGCGGGTGGAGGCGCGGGCCGAGGTGATCCTGGCGGCGGGCGCCGTGCAGTCGCCCCACCTCCTCGAACTCTCGGGCATCGGCAGGCCGGAGGTGCTGGCGGCGGCCGGCCTGCCCGTCCGCCACGCCCTGCCGGGGGTCGGCGAGAACTACCGCGACCACTACGCCACGCGGATGAACTGGCGGGTGAAGCTGCCCGTCACCCTCAACGAGGCGACCCGCGGCTGGCGCCTCGGCCTCGCGGTCGCGCAATACGCGCTCACCCGCCGCGGCATCCTCACGCTGGGCACCGGCCTCGCCCACGGCTTCGTGCGCACCCGGCCCGAGCTGGCGGGTCCCGACGTGCAGTACTTCTTCATGCATGCGAGCTACGCCAACGCCGCCGACCGCACCCTCGACCGCGAGCCCGGCATGACGATCGGCGTGACGCAGCTGCGCCCGGAATCCCGCGGCACCATCCACGCGGTCTCGAGCGACCCGTTGCGCCCCCCGGCGATCCGCCCGAACTTCCTGAGCGTGCGCGGCGACCAGGAGGCCCTGATCGAGGGCATGCGCATCGCCCGCCGGGTGATCGACCAGCCGGCCATGGACCCCTACCGCGCCCACGAGCTCGCTCCCGGTCCGGGCGTGCAGTCGGACGACGAGTGGCTCGATTTCGCCCGGCGCAACGGCCAGACCATCTATCACCCGGTCGGCACCTGCAGCATGGGCCGGGGGCCCGAGGCGGTGGTGGACGAGCGCCTGCGGGTCCGCGGCATCGCGGGCCTGCGGGTGATCGACGCCGCCGTGATGCCGACCGAGGTCTCGGCCAACACCCAGGCCGCCGTGATGATGATCGCCGAGAAGGGGGCCGACATGGTGCGCGAGGATCGCCGCTGAGCTACGCCACCGGGAATGAGGATATCCTTCCTGGAGCCGCCGCCATGCGCACCCTTCCGATCGCGCCGATCACCCCGGAGGCCTTCGCGCCCTACGGCACCCTGCTGGTCGGCCCCGCCGCCGGCCCGCGCCAGGACCGGGCGGCCGAGGTCGAGAACGGGCGGCCGGACGTGCCGCTCAACCTCGCGCTGATCCGGAGCGAGCCCTTCGCCGCGACGATGCCGCTGCGCCGGCTCGAGCGGCATCCGCGCTCGGCGCAAGCCTTCCTGCCGCTCGCCGTCGGCGACTACCTCGTGGTGGTGGCGCCGGATGCCGGGGGCCGGCCGGACGAGGCGGGCTTGCGCGCCTTCCGGGTCCCGGCCGGGACCGGCATCGTCTATCGCAGCGGCGCCTGGCACGCCCACATGACCACGCTGTCCGCCCCCGGCACCTTCGCGATGCTGGTCCACGAGGATGGCGGGCCGGAGGATTGCGTGTTCGCGCCGATCGAGCCCGTCTCCGTGGACCTGGCGGAGGCGTGAGGCGTCAATTCACCGACGGCTCGTCGAGGCGGAACGCGAAGGTCGCGGTGTAGACGTCCTCGTCGGCGAGGGTGGGGGTGGCGGAGGGGCTGACCGTCTGGCTCACCGTCAGCACCTGGCTGCCGGCCTTGCGGATCGGCACCGTGGCGATGCCGTCCTGGTCGGTGGCGTAGGCCGGCAGCCCGGCCCGCTCCGGCTCCATGCCGCTGTCGCCGTAATAGAGGTCGGCCCCCGGCAGCGGCGCCCCGCGAAACAGCACCCGGACGCGGATCGCCCCGGCGGTCGGGCCCGGCACCTCCACCGGCACGATCTCGAGCGTGTGGCCGACCACCCGCAGCCAGGGCGCGCCGGGGCCGAAGGCCGCCTTGGCGTATTTCACCGACCAGCGGCTCTCGCGGGCCTCCGCCACCAGGCGCCGGCTCGAATTGACGGTGGTGCCGTCGCGCAGGGTCGACCAGTAGCCGGAATCGTAGGTCGCCGCGACCAGCGTCCGGCCGGGCTTCGTGCCGAGGGGGGCCAGCAGGGCCGGCGGCACGTCCGGGGGCGCGGGCTTGAGGCCGGCGCGCAGACCGTTGGCGCCATCCTGCGTCAGGGCGACGAGCTCGATCAGCTTGGGCAGGCTCGGCGCCCGGCGCTTCGAGGCGTGACCGTAATTGACCCGCACCTGCGGCACCGAACCGATGGTGCTCAGGGTCAGCCACAGCTCGTGCGCCCCGGCGCGGGCCGGACCCCCGAGGACGAGGGCGGCGGCCAGGGTGGTGCGGAGCAGGGGCAGCATCGGTGATCGAACTCCTCGGGCCGGCACCGGGGCCCGTCGGCCCCCGAAGGCGCCAAGGGCCATCGGCCCTCGGATGCGTCAAGGGCGGTGAGGCCCCTGCGTCGGATGCAAGGCCGACGCCGTCGCAACGCACCATAACGCGTCGGGCGCGAAACGGCTCCCCGGCAGGTGCCCTCGGGGCGGATTCCCTTCTGGCGGAGGCCCGCCCCGTCGTCCGTCTCGGGTCGGCTTTGCCTGCCGGTCGCGCCGCGAATCGGTCGTGCCGCCCGCCAGCCCGGACAGGGCCGGCGCCCCGGCGGCGCGCGCCGTCATCGTCCCCACCGTCACCGCGCTCCGCACCTTCCCGCCTCCCGTCCGGGCGAGCCCGGAATCAGTTGTCGTGAGAGCTTTGCGAACGGGCGGTGTCGTCGCTCGTTCCCCGGGCCGGTCCTCCGGCCGCCGCGAGGGCGAGCGCGGTGAGCCGCCGGCGTGCCGCCGCGTCGGTCGGGCAGCCTTCCGTCAGCCAGGCGTGGCGGGCGGCCGCGAGTCCCTGCCCGAGCCCGCGGCCGGGCGGCGCGCCCGCCGCCACCAGGGCGGCCCCGGTCACGGGCAGGACCGGCGCCCGTTCCTCCCCGGCGGCGAACCGGGCGAGGAGCCCTCCGGCCTCGCGGGTCAGGACCGGCCGTGGCTCGCCTTCCAGAACCAGGGCGGCATCGGCCGCGGCGACAGGCCCGTGCAGCGCCACCAGGCGGCGGATGTCCGGCTCCGTCAGGGGAGCGAGAGCCCCGTGCAGCGCGGACTCGGCCCCGGCATAGAGGAGGAGCCGGGCGTGCTCGGCCTTCGACAGGCGCAACGTCTCGCGCAGCCGCTCGGCATCGGCGGCCGAGCGTACCGCCAGGGCGGCGAGGCGGCGCACCGGGTCGGGCGCCGGCTCCGCCGCGGCAAGCCGCGCGAGGCGGCCGAGATCGCCGACCCCGCCGGTCAGGCGCTGCAGCAGGCCCGTCTGCGACAGGACGGCGACGACGGCGGGCGCGCCGCGGGCGACGAGGAGCTTCAGCAGTTCCCCCCGCACCCGCTCGCGCGAGAGGAGCGCCAGCCCGTCCCGGGCCGCGATCGCGGCCGACAGCCCCTCCGCGTCCGGGGCGCCGGCGCCGTAGCGGGCGTGGAAGCGGAAGAAGCGCAGGACCCTGAGGTAATCCTCGCGGATGCGCTGGCGCGGCTCGCCGATGAAGCGCACCCGGCCGGCCGCGAGATCGGCGAGCCCCCCGACCGTGTCGTGGATCCGCCCGTCCGGCGTCGCCGAGAGGGCGTTGATGGTGAAGTCGCGCCGGGCGGCATCCTGCGCGAAGTCGCGGCCGAAGCGCACCACGGCGTGGCGCCCGTCGGTCTCGATGTCCTCGCGCAGGGTCGTGACCTCGAACGGCTCGCCCTCCACCACGACGGTCACGGTGCCGTGCGCGATGCCGGTCGGCACGGGCTTGAGGCCGGCCGCGCGGGCGCGCGCCACCACCTCCTCGGGAAGCAGGGTGGTGGCGAGGTCGATGTCCTCGACCCTTCGGCCGAGCAGCGCGTCGCGCACCGCGCCGCCGACGAGGCGGGTCTCCTCGCCGGGCGCCTCGAGCGCCGCGAGCACCCGGGTGAGGCGCGGCCGCGCCAGCACGGCGCGCAGGGCGGCCTCGTCGAGGGCAGGGCTCACCGGAACTGTCCCGGCACCACCCGGCCGTTCTCGATATGGGTCGGCACGAAGCCGTCCCGGTGCCGCTCGGCGGTGAGCGCCACCACGACGAAGGACAGGATCACGAAGGCGGCCCCCGCGATGGCGAGCCGCGTCGCCTGCTCGCTCCAATGCGACCAGAGCAGCGGGTTGCGCCGGCTCACCACCAGCCAGCCGGCGAAGACCACGAAGGGCAGGAGGAACAGGAGGACGTCGTCGATCAGCGCGCGGGCCATGGATGTCTCATGCTGTCGCGCCTCGGCATCGATGCCGAGGCGTCCGGCGCATCGGCGCCGACGCCCGTTCGGGCTTGCCTTGCACCGTCGAACGGAGCCGTTCGACGGTGCGGCGGTCTCACTCGTCCCCGTCGCGGAGCCGGTCGTAGAGGTTGCGTACGATGCCGGCGGTGACGCCCCAGATGTAGCGGTCGCCGAAGGGAATCGCGTAGTAGCGCCGCTGGCGCCCGCGCCATTCCCGGCTGTGCAGGGCGTGGTTGGCCACGTCCATCAGGAAGGCGAGCGGCACCTCGAAGGCTTCCGCCACCTCGTGCGGGTTGAGCGTCAGGCGCGCGTCCGGCGCCACCAGCCCGACCACCGGCGTCACCAGGAAGCCGGTGCCCGAGAGGTAGGGGTCGAGGTAGCCGAGCGGCGTCACCGCCGCCGGGTCGAGGCCGACCTCCTCCTCCGCTTCCCGCAGCGCGGCGGCGAGGGGGGAGGGGTCCGCGGGATCGATCTTGCCGCCGGGAAACGCGATCTGTCCCGAATGGTCGCGCAGGTGCGGCGAGCGCAGGGTGAACAGCACCGACACGCCGTCGTCGCGCGGCACCACCGGCACCAGCACGGCGGCGCGCCGGGGCGGGCGCGACAGGGCGGCCTCCAGCACGTCGGGTTCGAGGTCGTGGTCCCCCCGCGGGTTCGCGGTCGAATCCTCCGGGCCCGGCGGCTCGGGCCGCAGGCGGGCGCGGGCCCTCTCGAGGAAGCGGTCCAGCGCGGTCGGCGCGGCGAGGTCGGTCACGACAGCTCGGTCGATCGCGCGAGGCGGTGGAAGCGCCCGCCGGCGGCAAGGCCGAACCACCGCTCGCCCGCCTCCTCGCGCTCCTCGCACAGCGCGACGAGGTCGTAGGCCAGCGCCCTCGTGATCCGGGCCCAGAGGCCGTGGCGCACGGCGATGTAGGGCTTGAACCCGCCGTCCCGGTCGCGCTCGACCCGCAGCGGGTGGGCGTCGTCCAGGGGCACGACGTCGTCGAGGTTGGTGCGGAACGCGATCACCCGGTCCTCGCCCTCGCCCTCCACCGCCATCTCGACCGCCAGGAAGGCCGCGTCCTCGACCTCGATCCCGACCCGCTCGACCGGCGTCACCAGCACGGTGCGCCCGTCGGGATCGCGGCGCAGGATGGTGGAGAAGAGCTTGACCAGGGCCGGCCGGGTGATCGGGCTGCCGTTGTAGTGCCAGGTCCCGTCGGCGGCGATGCGCAGCGGGATCTCGCCGCAATAGTCCGGGTTCCAGCGCTCGACCGGCGGCGGACCGCGCCGGCCCGCCTCCGCGCCGAGCGCCGCGGTCAGTCGTTCGAGGACCCCGCCGGGCGGGCTGCCGTTCGGATCGTGCGTCATCCCGCTCGATATAGCGGACCGGGGCGGGTTGTGTACGGGGACCTGTTGCCGGCCTGCCGGGTGCCCTGCCGGTCAGGGCCGGACCGGTCGGAAGAGTGGAAGGAGGGGAGGCCAGTTCATGAACCAGGACGGGAGGGCGACCACTGGTGCTGCTGACCGTGCAGGACTTGTCGAGATCAGCGAGTCGACCGCCATGGCTAGCGGAATCATCGTGTTGGTGCTGTGATGGGCGATCAGCCACGTCTTCGGTTCGTGACCCCAGGAGTTCAGGCGGCCGAGGGCGTCGATCCGTCCGAGAAACTGATCGTATGTGGCCTTGGTCCCGTCCTGATTCACCGTGCAGCCGAACGTGACGACGGACAGCGTGTCGGTGATCGGCGAAGCGAGCGAGCGGATCGCGTTGGCGATGGCGAGCGCGCCCTTGCTGTGGCCGACCACCCGGGTGATGCCGATGTTCCGCTGAAGGATGGCGTGGAGCGTGTCAGACCCGACGCTGCCTTGCCGGAAGACCGGCGCGGCGGTGTCAGGGTTTTGCTTGCCGTCGGGGAGGCTGGCGAGGAGATTCCGGCCGACGCCCGCCAGGTGAGGCGCGGCGGCGGCGAGCCATTCCTGGGTCTGGCTCCTGATCCAGTCGTGCAGGCCGAAGCCGAACCAGCCGCCAAGGGCTTGGTATGCCACATCCGCCAAGCCGTAGCCCGGCACGATAGCCACAACCGGCTCGCCCAGGGCCTTCGAGATTCCCCACGCGAATGCGACCGAGCCCAGGGCGGAACTGCCGACTCCCGTGAGGGTCACGGTGCGCAGGTCGTCGCGCTTCGTCCCGGCCTCGTTGAGGAACTGGGCGACGTCCCTGTAGGGCGGATACACGTACGGTGGGTTGGCTGCGTCTACCACGAGGATCGCGCCCTCGGGATTCGTCAGAGCGCTGAGATCGAGATGGGTGATCGCTCGGGCCATCTGCGGCGAGGCGCCTACAGCGAGGGCACCCGCACTGCCGATGGGCGTTGTCATGCCGGTCGCGATCTGTTGGCCGCGATCCTGGAGATCTTTGTATAAAACGCCGACATCGTAAAAAACAATGTCGAGCGCGGTGTTGCTAAGGCGAAATGTTCGCAGGAACGGCTCGATCGCGGCTTTCTGAGCTTCGTAGATGGACAAATCGCTGATCGTTGCGGTCGACATGCTACATTGTCCTCTTGTCACTTTCGGAATCGAAAAGCAAGAGGTGTGCCAGTCGTCTCAGTAGGTTGCGGGCCTTCCCGTGCGTCGTCACTACGGTAAGCGGAATGGAAGTCTGATTATTGTCCCGCGACCACCACGATCCGGCTCGACGCCGGCGCTACGATTACGAGCGGGACTCACTCTGCACCCGCCTGCGGCCGCCGCCGCAGGATCTTCCACACGCCGGTGGCGGTCGCGACGATGCGGCCCTCGCAGCGCGCGTCGCCGCGCAGGAAGACCAGGCTCTGCGTGCGCTGCACCACCTCGGGCGTCATCGTGATCGTCTCGCCGATCCGTGCGGCGGAGACGAACTGCATCTCGAACTGCACCGTGACGCAGTTCGCCCCGCCCGCGGCCCGCATGGCGGTGAAGCCCAGCGCCCGGTCGGCGAAGGTCATCGTCATGCCGCCCTGGACCACGCCGATCAGGTTGGCGTGCCGCGGCTCGGCGCGGAACGCGAAGTGCAGGGTCTCGCCGTCCTCGCGCAGGAGCACCGGGCCGACCAGGGCGATGAAGCCCGGATCGTCGAAGGCGCGCCAGCCGGCCGGGTCGGAATCGGGGGAGCTCATGGACGTCTCGGGGCTCGAGGGCGCTGGACAGCGCGGCCGTGGCCGTGCCTCAACGTCCCTACACAACAAGCCGGGGGGAGGCCCAGTGCCCGTGACGGACCAGACGCCAGAGGTGCCGATGCACGCCGTTCCCGAGGAGATCGGACGCCGCGTCCGCGCCAGCTTCGACAGGCAGGGCCTGATGCGGACCCTCGGGGCGACGCTGGAGGCGGTCTCGCCCGGCGCGGTCGAGATCGCGCTGACGCCCGGTCCCGGGGTGTCGCAGCAGCACGGCTTCGTCCATGCGGGAGCGGTGAGCGCCATCGCCGACAGCGCGGCGGGCTACGCGGGCCTGACCCTGATGCCCCCCGGCGCCGGGGTGCTGACCGCGGAGTTCAAGATCAACCTGCTCGCCCCGGCCGCCGGGGAGCGCCTGCGGGCGCGGGGCCGGGTGGTCAAGGCCGGCCGCACCCTGACGCTGGCGCAGGCCGAGGTCTTCGCCGAGAGCGCAGGCCGCGAGAAGCTCGTCGCGCTGCTCACCGCCACCCTGATGGCCGTGCAGGACCGCGACGGCATCGGCGATTGAGACGAAAAAAGGCCCCGGCGAGCGCCGCCGGGGCCGGAACGAGCCTTACTTCTGGGTCTCGAGGTAGGCTTCCAGGTCCTTGATCTTCTTGTCGTCCTTGACGCCGGCGAAGATCATCTTGTTGCCGGGGACCTTGGCCTTCGGGTCCTTGATGTATTCCATGAAGGTGGCCGAATCCCAGGTCAGGCCGGAATTCTTCATCGCGGCCGAATAGTTGTAGCCCTCGTGGGTGCCGGCCTTGCGGCCGATCAGGCCCTTGAGGTCCGGGCCGACGCCGTTCTTGCCGAAGGCGTGGCAGGCCTTGCACGTCGCAAAGACCTTCTCGCCGGCTGCGGCGTCCTGCGCCTGGGCGGCAAAGGGGACGAGGACCGCCAGGGCGGCACCGAGGATGAGCTGACGCATGAGGTTCCCTCCAACGGACGTCGTTCGCGACGGACCTAGGGCATATGGCCCAGCCTGCTGTTTGGACCAGTTAAAAACGCCGGCCCCTCGCTTCGGCTCCCGTGCGGCGAAAAGAAGCTCTGCCGCGGCAAAGCGCAATCGGACCAAGGTGCGAGGGATGACGACGTCTGGGCGTCGCGATGCCCCTCCGGTAGGGTGGCGGCGAATGACGGCCCGCGAGACAGGCGCCGACCCGAGCCGAGAGGACACGCCATGACCATCGCCTTCCCGCTCCCCGATCCCGCGATCCTCGCCCGCCGCGACGCGATCGTGGACGGCCTGCGCGGCCTGGTGGCGCCGGAGGCCCTGGTGACCAGCGAGGACGAGCGCCGCGCCTTCGAGACCGACGGGCTCACCGCCTACCGCAAGATGCCGCTCGCCGTGGTGCTGCCCTCGACGACCGAGGAGGTCTCGGCGGTGATGCGCTACTGCCACGAGCAGGGCGTGAAGGTGGTGCCCCGCGGCGCCGGCACCTCGCTCGCCGGCGGCGCCATCGCGCAGGAGGACGCGGTGATCCTCGGTGTGGCCAAGATGACCCGGGTGCTCGACGTCGATTTCGGGAACCGCGCCGCCCGGGTCCAGGCCGGCATCACCAACCTCGCCATCAGCGCCGCGGTCGCGCACGAGGGCTTCTTCTACGCCCCCGACCCGTCGAGCCAGCTCGCCTGCACCATCGCGGGCAACATCGCGATGAACTCGGGCGGGGCCCACTGCCTGAAATACGGCGTCACCACCAACAACCTGATGGGCGTGACCCTGGTCATGGTCGACGGCACGGTGGTGGAGATCGGCGGCGACCATCTCGATTCCGCCGGCTACGACCTCTTGGGCCTCGTCTGCGGCTCGGAAGGCCAGCTCGGCATCGTCACCGAGGCGACGGTCAGGATCCTGCGCGCAGCCGAGGGCGCACGCCCGGCCCTGATGGGCTTCGGCACGGTCGAGGATGCCGGCGCCTGCACGGCGGCGATCATCGGGGCGGGCATCATCCCGGTGGCGATCGAGTACATGGACCGCGAGGCGATCACGATCTGCGAGGCCTTCGCGCATGCCGGCTACCCGCTCGACGCCGAGGCGATGCTGATCATCGAGGTCGAGGGCTGCAAGGAGGAGTGCGACGCGATGCTTGACCGCATCGTCGAGATCGCAAAGCCGTTCAACCCGACGAGCCTCAAGGTCTCGCAATCCGAGGCCGAGAGCGCCGCGATCTGGAAGGGCCGCAAGTCGGCCTTCGGCGCGACGGGCCGCATCTCGGACTACATCTGCATGGACGGCACCATCCCGACCGGGCAATTGCCGCGCGTGCTCGAGCGCATCGGCGAGATCACACAGTCCTACGGGCTGCGCTGCGCCAACGTCTTCCATGCCGGCGACGGCAACCTGCACCCCCTGATCCTGTTCGACATCAACACACCCGGCGAGATGGAGAAGGCCGAGGCCGCCGGCGAGGAGATGCTGAAGCTCTGCGTCGAGGTCGGCGGCTGCCTCACCGGCGAGCACGGCGTCGGCATCGAGAAGCGCGACCTGATGAGCTACCAGTACAACCCGGAGGACCTGCACCAGCAGATGCGGGTGCGGGCGGTGTTCGATCCGGCCTGGCTGATGAACCCCGCCAAGGTGTTCCCGCTGGAGGGGCGGATCGCCGCGTGAGGGGCAAGCGGGGCGGCCAGGCGGGCGCCGCGCCCACTCTGCCGGACGAGGCGACGATCAAGGCGCTCGCCGACCCGAAGGTGTTCGAGCGCGGCCGCGCGGTGCTGCGCTCGGGCGCCGTCTCCGCCCTCGTGCGGCGGGGCGAGGAACTCACCGCCGCGGTGGCGGGCAGCGAGGATGCGCCCTACCGGGTCGCGATCCGCCTGAAGGACGGCACCGTTGCCGATCATCGCTGCACCTGCCCTTACGAGTGGGGCGGCGCCTGCAAGCATGTCGTCGCCACCCTGCTCGCCGCCGCCGTGCCCGGCGCCGTGGCCGAGCGGCCGACCCTGCGCACCCTCCTCGGCGATCTGCCGCGCGAGGCCCTGGCGGATCTCCTGGTGCGCCGGGCCGCGGCCGATCCCGACCTCGCCGGCTGGATCGAGGTCGAGATGGCGACGGTCCCGGGCCGGGGCGCCGTCGATCCGGCGCCGGTCGCCGCACAGGCCCGCACCCTCCTCGCCCACCAGGCGCGGCGCGGCTACTGGGACGACTACGAGGCCCACGGCCCGGCCGACGCCCTGAAGGAGCTGGTCGGCAAGGCGGTGCCGTTCCTGGAGGCCGGCGACGGGCGCAACGCGCTCGCGATCCTGGTGTCGGTGGCCGAGCCGTTCGTCGAGCAGTGGCTCGGCGAGATGGCCGAGACCGACGAGGAGATGGACCTCCTGTTCGACGACCTCGGGCGGATGATGGCCGAGGCGGTGCTGACGAGCGATCTCTCGGAGGAGGAGCGCGACGACCTGTTCGAGACGGTCGAGGGCTGGCATGCCGAACTCGCCGAGTACGGGCCGGAAGGCTTCTCGATCGTCACCGCGGCGCTCGCCGCCGGCTGGGACGCGCCGTGGCTGCGCGCCGTGCTCGCGGGCGAGGCCGGAGCCGCGCCGCCGCGGGCCGAGCGGGAGTCGGGCCTCGTCGCGGTGCGCCTGAGGGTGCTGGCGGCGGCCGGCCGCACCGATGCCTACCTCGCCCTCGCCCGGGCCGCCGGGGACGAGGCGGCCTGCGCCGAGATGCTGGTGCGCCTCGGCCGGATCGACGAGGCGGTGGCCCACGCGGTCGAGCGCATCGCCGATCCCGACGCGGCCCTCGCCCTCGCCCGCCGCCTGCACGCCGCCGGGCATCCCGATCCGGCGCTCGACGTGGCGCAGGCGGCGTTGCGCCGGGCGGCAGCACCGCGCGGCGGCCCGGCCCTGTCCCTGGCGCGCTGGCTGCGCGACGAGGCCCATGCGCGCAAGCGCCGCGACCTCGCGCTCACGGCGGCCCGCGCCGCCTTCGCGCAGGGCCTTACCCTCGCCGATTACGAGGCCGCCCGGACGGTCGCCGGCAAGACGGGCTGGGACCCGGTCCGCGACGACCTCCTGGCCCTCCTCGCCGGGGCGGATCGCGCGCGCGACCGGATCGAGATCCTGCTGGAGGAGGGGCTGGTCGGCGACGCGATGGCGGCGGCCGAGGCCGGCCGCGACGGGCGGGGCGACGAGGCGGTGCTCCTGCGCCTCGCCGAGGCGGCGCTCGACCGCGACCCCGCCTGGGTCGTCGACTTCGCCGAGGCGCGGGCAAAGCCGCTCCTGACGGAGGGACCCGACACCTACGAGCGCGCCGCCGCCTGGCTCGCCCGTGCGAAGCGGGGCTACCTGGCGCAGGGCCGGCAGACGGCGTGGTCCGCGCGGATCGGCGACCTGGCCGCCGAGAACAAGCGGCGCCACAAGCTCAGGCCGCTCTTGGAGGCGCTGCGCTGAGCCTCAGGCCGGCGGCCCGAGCGCCGCGCAGCGGAAGGCGCCGTAGCCGCCCTGCGCCAGGCGCTCGGCGAGCGCCGGCAGGACGGCGTCGGCCTCCTCGCGCAGGGTCCAGGGCGGGTTGACCACGATGAGGCCGCTGCCGCTGAGCCGCGCCGGGTCGGGCCGGTGGACCAGGAGGTCGAGGCGCAGGGCGGGCCGGGGCAGGGCGGCATCGAGGGCGGCGGCCATCCGGTCGACCGCGGCGACGTCCTTGATCGGGTACCAGGCGAGGTAGGTGCCGGTCGCCCATTTCCCCACCGCCTTGAGGAGGTCGCGGCCCAGCCGCTCGATCTCGCCCGGCACCTCGTAGGGCGGGTCGATCAGGACGAGGCCGCGGCGCTCCTTCGGGGGGATCAGGGCGGGGAGCGCGGTCCAGCCGTCGAGGGCCAGCACCTTCGTGCGCGGGTCCTGGTTGTAGCGCCCGTGCAGCACCGCGCCGTCGGCCGGGTGCAGTTCGACGAACACTCCCTGGTCGCCCGGGCGCAGGAACTCGCGGATGATCGCGGGCGAGCCCGGATAGATCGTGTCGCCGTGGCGCGCCCGGACCGCCGCCACCGCCGCCCGGTAGGGGGCGAGCAGGGCCTCGACCGGGTCCGGGAAGGGCGCGTCGAGCCGGCCGATGCCGTCGTGCCACTCGCCGGTGCGGCCGGCCTCGTCGGCGGTCAGGTCGTAGAAGCCGAGGCCGGCATGGGTGTCGATCGCCCGGAACGGGGTCGCCTTGCGCTGGAGATGCGCCAGCACCCGCGTCAGCACCCAGTGCTTGAGCACGTCGGCGTGGTTGCCGGCGTGGAAGGCGTGGCGGTAGTTCACGGCGCTCGGGTCCTCGTCCCGCCGTCGCGGCGGTGCGCGTCCTTACCCCATCGCCCCGGCCGGGGGCGAGGGGGCGGGGCCGTAGCACCCCTCGCGCGATCTTCGATCGCGCCTCCCCCTCGGGTGAGGGGAGGCGCGCTTTGTTTCCGTTCGTGCGAGCCAGGCGGAGCCGGGGTCAACCCGCCGCCCTCCGCCCGTCCCGGATCGTCGGCCCGGTCTCGGCGAGGTCCCAGAACAGGCCGGCCATCAGCCCCAGTGCCTCACGGGTCGAGGGGCCCAGCAGGTGCTCGTCGGGGGCGTGCTGCGAGCAGGCCGGGTAGGAATGCGGCACCCACAGGGTCGGCAGGCCGAGGATCTCCGAGAAGGCGTCGTTCGGCAGCGAGCCGCCGAGATTCGGCAGCAGCGCCGGGCGCTTGCCGGTGCTGGCCTCGATCGAGGCGAGCGCCCAGCCCACCCAGGGGTCCTCGACCGGCAGCCGGGTGGCGCGAAACACCTCGGTGCGGGTCGCCCGCACCTCGACCATGGGGTAGCCCGCCGCGTCGAGGTGGCGGCGGATCGCCGGCACGACGCCCTCCCAGTCGGTGCCGACGACGAAGCGCAGCTGCATCGTCGCCTTGGCCGAGGGCGGCACGGCGTTCTGCGGGCCATCCGGATCGCCGCACTTGAAGGCCAGCACTTCGAGGGTGTTCCAGCCGAAGACCCGCTCGGCCGGGCTCAGGCCCGGCTCGCCCCAGCCCTCGTCGATCGCGGGCGCGTTCGGGTCGCCCCCGACGGTGATGTCGGCGAGCGCCGCGCGCACGCCGGCGGGGATCGGCGGCGGGCGCAGGGCGTCGAGGAGGATTTGTCCGCGCCCGTCGACGAGGCTCGCGATGGCGCTTGCCAGCACGGTGCCGGGGTTGCGCAGCAGCCCGCCCCAGTTGCCGGAATGGTGGCCGCCCTCGCGCAGGTCCGCGACGAGCTCGAAGGTGACGCCGCCGCGCGAGCCGAGGAACAGCGTCGGCCGCCCGGCCTCGATCCGCGGCCCGTCGGAGGCGATGAGGAGGTCGGCGGCGAGCGCGTCCTTCTCGGCGCGGCAGACCGCGTGCAGGCCCGGCGAGCCCGCCTCCTCGCCCATCTCGACCAGCAGCGTGACGTTAAAGCCGAGCTGTCCGCCGCGGGCCTGCATCACCGCCTCGAGGGCGGCGAGGTTGATCAGGTGCTGGCCCTTGTTGTCGGCGGTGCCGCGCCCGTACCAGCGCTCGCCCTCGACCACGACGTCGAGCGGGTGCAGGCCGGCGCGCCACTGCTCGGGGTAGTTCCGCACCGTGTCGCCGTGGCCGTAGGTCAGCACCGTCGGGAGGTCGTCGCCCTCGTGCCGGGTGGCGATCAGGAACGGGCCGCGGCCCGCCTGCGGGTTGTCGAGGAGGCGGGTCGCGAAGCCGAGCCGCGTCACCGCCGGGATCACGAACTGCGTGAGGTAGGCGGCGAGCGCCGGCCCCTGGTCCGGGGCTTGGCTCTCGGTCGGCAGGGCGACCGCCCGGCGGAGCACGGCGAGGAAGCCGCCGTCGTCGTAGTGCCGGTGGGCCAGCGCGATGGCGTCGCGTCGCGACATGGGAACTCTCTTTGGTTCTGAGCGGGCGGAGAGACGGCGCCCGCGCACCACCCACCCGCACGCGGCCGGTTTCGATCGTCCGTAGCGGCGTCGGGCCCGCCCGGTCGAGGGCTGCGTCCGTCCGCCTGGGCGCGTTGCCGCGACTTGCACCATGCCAGGATGTTGCGCAGATCCGGTCGCAGCAAGACGAATTCGGCGATGGCTCCGTTGCCGAGACGGCAAGGCACGGCGATGCCGACCACGGCGTTGCGCTGCGTCCCGACTGCGCGCGCGGCGGCGCTGCCGCCGGTCGGGGAGCGGGGAGCCACCCCGGACCGCGTCGAAGCTCTGGCCGCGGCGGGGCGGTCCTGCCTGCCGCGCGCCGTCGCGTGGCGGCCCGCATAGGCCGGACGTTCTAGTCTGTCCGTCGATCGAGCCATTTTTTTGAGCTTGGATTAGGCGGTATAAGGACTATATCCACGATCATTCCAAAACAAACATAGTTTCTTTGAGCAAATAAAAACAAAATTAATCTTCGTTCGACGATAGGTCGGGCCGATAGAGGAACTTATGCCTATTTTTGTCCCGGAGATGCGTCGGAAGCGGCGCCGGCCGGGCTTCTTGCGCCGCAACGGAGACCGATTCCCCATGCTCGCCCAGCTCCCGCACCTGCCCGCGATCTCCCTCGCCGTCCGCAGCGGCGCGATCGGGACCCTCGTCCTGGCGTCGGCGGTCGCCGTCCTTGCCGGGATCACGATGCAGGACGTGGAGGCGGAGATGCGGCATCAGGCGGCGAGCGCCCTCGACGGTGGCCTTCGGCTGCTGAAGCAGACTCTCGTCGACGAGGGCGGCTCGACCGTCTTCGCGGTGCGGGACGGAGCGCTGACGGTCGGCTCCCACGTCGTCGGGGCCGCCGAGCCCGCCGTCGACCGGGTGCGCGCGGTCCTGGGCGGCACCGCGACGGTGTTCCTCGGCGACATGCGGGTCGCCACCACCATCACCAATCCCGACGGTTCGCGGGCGGTCGGCACGCGGCTCGCGCCGGGGCCCGTCCACGAGGCAGTGCTTGGCCGGGGCGAGACCTATCGCGGCGAGGCCGCGATCCTCGGCGTCCCGCACCTCGCCGTCTACGAGCCGATCCGAGACGCCGGCGGGCGCGTCGTCGGCATCGTCTATGCCGGGGTGAAGAAGAGCGAGTACTACGCGCTGATCGACCGCATCCGGACGAAGTCCGCCGGGCTCGCCGCGGCGCTGGCCCTGGCCGGGGCCGGCATCCTCTGGCTCAGCCTCAGGCGGGCCGTGGCTCCGCTGCACGCACTCGACCGCGCCATGCGCCGGCTGGCGGCCGGGGACGTCGCGACCGCCATCCCGGGCGCGGGCCGGCGCGACGAGATCGGCACGATGGCCGCCGCCGTCCAGGTGTTCAAGGACGGCCTGGTCCACGCCCGGGCGCTGGAGGCGGAGACGGTGCGGACGCGCGCTTCGGCCGAGGCCGAGCGCCGGGCCGGCATGCGCCGGATGGCGGACGCCTTCGAGCAGGCGGTCGGCGGCATCGTCGGCCGGGTCTCGGCCTCGGCCACCGACCTCCAGGCCACCGCCCGGGCGATGTCCGCGACCGCGACGCAGACCGCCGCGCAATCGACCGCCGTCGCGGCGGCGGCCGAGGAAGCTTCGTCGAATGTCGGCACGGTGGCGGCGGCGGCCGAGGAGCTCGGCGCCTCGGTCCAGGAAATCGGCCGCCAGGTCGACGGCTCGGCCCGGCTCGCCCGGGTCGCCGTGGCGGAGGTCGGCGAGAGCGCGGCCCGGGTCCGCGCCCTGACCGAGGCGACCGCGCGCATCGGCGACGTGGTCGGGCTGATCGCCTCGATCGCCGCGCAAACGAACCTGCTCGCGCTCAACGCCACCATCGAGGCCGCCCGCGCCGGCGTGGCCGGCCGCGGCTTCGCGGTGGTCGCCGCGGAGGTGAAGGAACTCGCCGGCCAGACCGCCCGGGCGACGCAGGAGATCACCTCGCAGATCGCCGCGATCCAGGCCTCGACCGGCGAGGCGGCCGAGGCGATCGGCGGCATCACCGCGCGGATCGAGGAGATCGCGGGCGTCGCCACCTCGATCGCCGCGGCGGTCGAGGAGCAGGGCGCGGCGACCCAGGAGATCGTCCGCAACGTCTCCCAGGCGGCGGCCGGCACCGGCGAGGTCACCGGCACCATCGCGGGCGTGGCGGGCGCCGCCGAGGAGACCGGGGCGGCGGCCTCCCAGGTCCTCGCCTCGGCCTCGGCCCTGTCGCGCCAGTCCGAGCACCTCTCGGCCGAGGTGGCGCGCTTCCTCGCCACCGTCCGGGCGGCGTGAGGCGCGAGGCCCGGATCGGCGCGGAGCGCGACGGCGGCGATGCCGCAAAGATGTCTCGGGCGCGGGCGAGTCGTGCGCGATGTCGTCGTCGGCCCGGCGACGGCATCTCCGCCGCGGCGGAGTTGACGTGCCCCACCCGCTTGACGATGATCGGAGCCACGGGCCGCCGGGATGCTGGCGATGCGCCCGGCGAACCGGCGCCGCGTGCCGGGCTCGACTGGGCGGACGGTTTCCGCCCGGCGCGATCGACGGGGTTTCGCTTGGTCTCCCATCCGTTCGACGAGAGGCGCGCCGTACGGACGATCGCGCGCCGATGACCTCGATCGCCGGGCTGCCCGATTTTCTCGTCTATCTCGGCACGGCCGCGCTCCTGACCGGCCTCTATCTCGTCGTCTACACCTTCGCCACGGCGCATAACGAGCTGGCGCTGATCCGGCGGGACGTGACCGCGGCCTCCGTCTCCCTCGGGGGCAGCCTCGTCGGCTTCGCCCTGCCGCTGGCGGTGGCGATCTACAACGCCCGCTCGGTCCTCGACTGCCTGGTCTGGGGCCTCGTCGCCCTGGTGGTGCAGGTCGGGATCTACTGGCTGGTCCGCCTCGCCCTGCCGGACCTGTCGCGGCGGATCGAGGAGGACCGGATGGCCGCGGCGGTGCTGCTCGGCGCCGCGTCCCTGGCCGGCGGCGTCGTGAACGCCGCCTCGATGACCTATTGAGGCGCGCGATGGGCGACGCACCCGGCCGGGATCCCGGCAAGGACGCCGAGGCCGAGTCCGTCCGGCGCATGAAGCGCTCGGCGACGATCTCCCTGGTGCTGGTCGCAGGGGCGGGGGCGGCGGCCTTCGGGCTCGCCCGCCTCGATCCCTCGCAGCGCGAGGAGGACGCCCTGGTCTACGGCACAGTCGGTGCCTGCATCGCCGAGGGCCGGCGCAAGCCCGAGGATTGCACCGCCGCCGAGGCGGCGGCGCGCCGGGCCTACGCGGCGACCGCGCCGCGCTACGAGACCCTCGCCGATTGCGAGCGTCACCACGGGCGCGGCGGCTGCGTGCCGGGCGCGACGGTGACGGCGGAGGCGCAGGACCGCTCCCTGCCGGCGATGGCCGCCTTCATGCTGGGAGCGGAGGGGCAGGACCTGCTGGCCCAGCCGCTCTACGCCCACGCCCCCGAGGAGGAGCGGGAGGCGCAGGGTGGCGCCCATGGCGGCTCCCACGGCGGGCACGGGTTCGGCTACTGCACCGGCACGGGCGCCCGGATCGTGCCGGTCTCCGGCTCCTCGCGGGTCCACGTCCCGTCCACGGTCGCCCGCGCCCCGGCGACGGCCCCGCGGCTGATCGCCCGCGGCGGCTTCGGCGGCACCGGGCGGGCTGTGGCGGCCGCGGGCGGGCACGGGACCGGCCACGCCGGCGGGTCCGGCGGCTGATGCGCCGCGTGGCGACGCCCGAGCGGCCCGACTGGCGCACGCACGCGGCGCGTGCCGGCTTCCACTTCCACTCCTTCGACGGCGCGCCCTACTGGGACGAGAGCGCCTACTACGCCTTCGGCCTCGCCGAGATCGAGGAGGAGATCGAGGCGCCGAGCCGTGCGCTGCACGACCTCTGCCTCGCCTTCGCGGCCCGCGCGGTCGAGGACGAGCGCATCCTCGCCTCGCTGCGGATCCCCGAGCATGCCTGGGACGCGATCCGGGCGAGCTGGCGCCGGGGCGATCCGGCGCTCTACGGGCGGCTCGACCTCTCCTACGGCGGCACCGGACCGGCCAAGCTCCTCGAATACAACGCCGACACGCCGACCGCCCTCTACGAAAGCGCGGTGTTCCAGTGGCTCTGGCTCGAGGACGGGCTCGCCCGTGGCCGCCTGCCGGCGGGGTCCGACCAGTTCAACGCCCTGCACGAGCGGCTGGTCGCGCGGCTCGCCGCCATCGGGCGCCGGCTCGGCACGTCGAGCCTCGCCTTCACGTGCTTCGCCGACGCGCCCGAGGACCGCGGCACGGTGGCCTACCTGCAGGATTGCGCCCTCCAGGCGGGCCTCGCCGCCCCGTTCCTGCCGGTCGAGGCGATCGGGCTCGACGGGGACCGGTTCGTCGACGAGGCCGGAGCCCCGATCGACGCCCTGTTCAAGCTCTATCCGTGGGAATGGATCTTCGCCGATCCGTTCGGCCGGGCGGTCGGCGCCGCGCCGACCCGCTTCATCGAGCCGCCCTGGAAGGCGGTGCTCTCGAACAAGGGGCTGCTCGCCCATCTCTGGGCGATGGCGCCGGGCCACCCGAACCTGCTGCCGGCCTATTTCGAGGAGGACCCGGACAAGGCCGCCCTCGGCGCGAGCTTCGTGAAGAAGCCCCTTTATGCCCGGGAGGGCGCCAACGTGCTGATCGTCGAGGACGGCGCGGTGGCGGCCCGGGCCGAGGGGCCCTACGGCGCCGAGGGCTTCGTCCGCCAGGGCCTCGCGCCCCTGCCGCGCTTCGAGGGGCGCCACGTCCTCGTCGGCAGCTGGATCGTCGGCGACGAACCCGCCGGCCTTTGCCTGCGCGAGGCCGACGGGCTCATCACCACCGACCGCGCCCGCTTCGTGCCGCACGTCATCGACCCGTGATCCGGCCCGTGCCCGTACGCAACGCCCCTCGGGTGGGCGCCGCCGCCTCGGACTGGTCGACCCCTCTCTCGTTCTGATCCCGACGTCGTCACGCCCGCAATCATGGATTTTTCTCCGCTCAACGACGCGCCGTGATCGATGGGATCGTGTCTGGGTTGTTGGGAAAGACTTCCTGGTTTCGCATCGTGGCGCAATGACTGCCGGACCAGTTCCATTGGGTTCGGCAACGGCGATGAGGCTACGGCGATCAGGCTGCGCGCGGCTCCGCGGCGGTTCGATCGGTGCGGGTGATGGCGACCCCGGCTATCGCGCGCGTACTCCCGATCAGCGAATCGCACCAAAACCGGAACCGCCGCGCGAGATGCGGCGTCGAAATCGGCGTTCTTTTATATGATCCGATTGAAAATCAACGTCATAGAATATTTTATAAAAACTAATGTATCTTCTTAGATATCAATTACTCATGGAGCCTGTTCGACTTGCGACCACATAACCGCAAGGGGGGCTATCCCGCCTTCTACCTCATCCTGAGGTGCGAGCGCAGTGAGCCTCGAAGGAGGGCTCCAGTGGTCTCAGAGGCTTGCGGAGCCCTCCTTCGAGGTCAGTCGATCGATGATCGCGTGTGATCTCCGATCGCCAACACCTCGGGATGAATTTGCCGATGGGATAGACTACGTCGATCGGTCGAATGGGCTCATAATTCCTCGTCGATGGGATAAGTCTGTGTAAAAAAATCGAAAATCATCATTCGCAATCTAGAAAGGCCCTGAGACCCGGAAGCGCTGAGGTGAGCAAGAATCGCCCGATTGCGCCGTCACTCCCCCTCCAGTGCCTCGACCCGTGGCACCCCGCCGCCCGCCCGCATGAACGGGCTCGCCGGCGCCCGCGGCGCGAAGCGGAACAGGCCGGTCGGGGCCACCTCCTCCAATTCGCCCGCCTCCAGGTCGCGGGCGATCACCACCAGGAAGGCCGGTACGTCCTCGCCCGGCCGGCCGAAGGGGCGGGGACGCGAGAACAGCGTGCCGACGCTCTCGACCAGCAGCGGTCGGTCGGACTCGAGCGCCGGCACCAGGCCCTTGAGGCGAAGCAAGCGCTCGCCGAGGTGGCCCGCGAGGTTGTCGAGCCAGGCCGCCAGATCGTCGTAGGGGAGGGGGGCGGACGGCCGCGCGAGCCAGACCGCGACGCGCGGATGGGCACCGGCGGGTTCCGCCCGGAGCAGCGCCGGATCGAGACCGGCGCCGGGCAGCGGCGCGAAGGCGGCCGCCACCGCCGCGCTCCGGTCGGGATCGGCCACGATCGCGGCGAGCGGGTTGAGGCCCGCGACCGCGGCCCGGGCCTGCGTCACGCGGCCGGGCGGTGCCGCGTCGAGCTTCGTCACGACGATGCGGTGGGCGGCGGCCCATTGCGCGGCGGCCTCGGCGAAGGCCGCGGAATCGGGCCCGCGCAGGGCATCGTAGGTGGCGAGGACCGAGACCCGCATCGGAAAGCCGGCGAGGCCGGCCAACTGACGCAGGACCGGGCCCGGCTTCGACAGGCCGCTCGTCTCCAGCACGATGCGTCGCAGCGGCCCCGACGCCTCCGGCCGCTCGGCGGCGAGCAAAGCCTCGACGGTGCGGGCGAGGTCGCTGGTCATCTGGCAGCAGACACAGCCATTCGCCAGCATCGTCATCGGCACGTCCCCCCCGCTCTCGCGCAGGATCAGCCCGTCGAGCCCGATCTCGCCGGCCTCGTTGACGATGATCGCGGTATCGGCCGCCTCGGGACGAGCCAGGCAGTCGCGCAGCAGCGTCGTCTTCCCCGAGCCGAGGAAGCCGGTGAGGACGACGAAGTCGAGGACGTCGCTCACGGCGCCGCCTGCGGCGAGGTCGCGTATTGCGCCGGCACCGCCTCGTCCCAGGTCGCCTTCACGAGCGCGCGCACGTCGGCGAGCAGCTCGGCGGTGTCGTAGATCACCCCGTCCTTGATCGTGTACTTCAGTCCCCGGTGCCAGGTGGCGCCGTTCGTCGCCTCGTCGAGGCGCAAAGCTCCGGTGCCGTAGAGCAGCTTGAAGTCGGTGAGCGGGTTGTGGTCGTGGACCAGGAGGTCGGCGCGCTTGCCGACCTCGACGGTGCCGATCTCGTCCTCGAGCCCGCACAGGGCGGCTCCTTGGGAGGTCGCGGCGCGCACCACTTCGAGCGGGTGGAAGCCGGCCTCCTGCAGCAGTTCCAGCTCGCGAATGTAGCCGAAACCGAAGATCTGGTAGATGAAGCCCGAATCCGAGCCGGCGCAGACCCGGCCGCCGCGGTTCTTGTACTCGTTGATGAACGCCATCCAGAGCCGGTAGTTCTCCTTCCACTCGATCTCGTTCTGGGTCGACCAGCGATACCAGTACGAGCCGTGGCCGCCGCGCTGCGGCGTGAAGTAGTCCCACATCGACTTCCAGGTATACTCCTTGTGCCAGTCGGCCTGGCGCGCCCGCATCAGGTCGCGGTTGGCATCGTAGATCGTGAAGGTCGGCACGAAGGTGAAGCCGAGCTCCAGGAACCGCTCCAGGGTCTCGTTCCATTTCTTCGATCCCGGCTCGGCGCCCTGGCGGAACATCTGGCCGGAGACCGAGAAGCGGAAATACTCGTCGTTGTAGTCGTAGTCGAGCGGGAAGTTCTGGACGACCCGGTCCTCGAACAAAGCCTCGGGCAGGCCGTAATAATGCTCGGCGCTGGTCAGCCCCCACCCGGCGGTGGTGAGCGCGTTCATCCGCGTCACCGCCATCTGGGCGTGGTGGCAGCCCGACTTCAGCCCGAGCTTCGCGCATTCGTCCAGCGCCGCCTCCATGATGGCGGGGGGCGCCCCGAAGAACTTCACCCCGTCGGCGCCGCGCTCCTTGAGCTTGCGCAGCCACACCCGCCCCTCCTCGGGGGTGTGGATCAGCTTCAGCATGTCGTTCACGGCCGGGAAGTAGCTGTAGGCCAGGAGCCGCGGCGCCGCGATCTCGTTGGCCTCCGCGCGCGTCTTCTGGTCGAGCATCCAGTCGAGCCCGTTGAACGAACCCATCTCGCGCACCGTCGTCACGCCGTGGGCGAGCCAGAGCTTGTAGACGTACTCGACCGGCGGCACCCAGCCGTTGGCGGCGTGGTAGGCGACGCCGGCATGGGCATGGCAATCGACGAAGCCGGGCGTCACCCACTTGCCGCGGCAATCGATCTCGTGGTCGCCGGGCGCGGGCCGGTTGGCGCTGTTGGCGAGGTTGCCCGCGACCTTCTTCAACTGCACGATGCGGCCGTTCTCGACCACGATGTCGGTCGGGCCGATCGGCGGCGCGCCGGTGCCGTCGATGACGGTGGCGGCCCGCAGCACCAGGCGCTTGTGCGGCCCGATCCCGCGGTCGCGGGAGGTCGAGGGCACCAAGGGCGGCTGGCCGGCCCTGGCCCGCTCGGCGGCGAGCTCGTTGCCGGCGAGAATCGGGGCGTCGCTCATGGTGTCCTCCCGCGTCGTCGTTGGATCTATCGGGCGTAGCGGCGGCCGAGCAGCGCGGTGCCGAGCACCGTCAGCACCAGGGTCGCGGCGAGCAGGATGAAGGCCAGCGCCGCGCCGAACGGCCAGTTCATGCCCTTCGAGAACTGGTCGTAGACGGCGGGCGCCATCATCTTGAACTGCGAACCCCCGAGCAGCACCGCGGTCGCGTAGGTGTTCATGCACAGGATGAAGACGAGGACGCAGCCCGCCACCGTGCCGGGGAGCGCCAGCGGCCACACCACCCGGCGAAACACCGTGAAGGCGCTGGCGCCGAGATTGGCCGCCGCCTCCTCGACCGCCCGCGGGATGCTCTCGATCACCGAGGACAGGGTCAGGATCATGTAGGGCAGGACCACGGCGATCGTCCCAATGGCGACCGCGCCCGGCGTGTAGATCAGCGGCAAGGGGCCCGCGGTGAGGTGCAGGCCCCGCAAGGTGGCGTTGATGAGCCCGTCATTGCCGAGGAGCCCGAGCCAGCCCGCCGCCCGCACGACGTTGCCGACCAATAGCGGGATCAGGGTCAGCACGGTGACGAGGCTCTTCCAGCGGCTCTCCATCCGGGCGAGCCGGTAGGCCGCGGGAAAGCCGAGCGCCAGGGTCAGCGCCGTGCAGGTGAAGGCCATGACGAGCGTCGTGCCCATCACGCCGCGGTAATACGGGTCGGCGACGGCGTTGAGGTAGTTCTGCGCCGTCGCCGCCTCGACCATCAGCTGCGTCGGGCTGTATTCGTTGAGCGAGATACGCGCCAGCAGCACCATCGGGCCGACCAGGAGCGCGGCGACGACGAGGAAGGCCGGCAGGATGAGAGCGAACACGGGCGGAAGTCTCGATCTGAACTGTTCGGCTGAGTTCCATCTCATCCCATCCGCGACCTCGTCCCGAGGTGCCGGCGATCAGAGATCGCGAGTGAAACGAGCTGCGAACGAGGGCTCCAGAGACCACCGGGACTTCTGGAGCCCTCCTTCGAGGTCAGCCGATCTTCGATCGGCCGACACCTCAGGATGATGTCGTGGAGTGGATGAAGCGGGGTGTCGGCGAGGCCGCGCGGCCGATCCGATAGCCTACCCCTTGAATTCCTTGTTCCAGAAATCCGAGAACGCCGCCTGCTGCGCCTGCATCGTCGCGTAGTCGAGCGGGCGGAGCTTGGCCTGCTGGGCCTCCGTCAGGCTGATCTGCTTGGCGAGATCATCCGGGAGCTTGGCGTCCTTGACGGTCGGCACGTAACCCATCTTCTGCGCGAAGGCGACCTGGGCCTTCGCATCGAGCATCGCGTTCAGGTACTTGAAGCCGCTGTCCTTGGCCCGCGAGTTCTTCGGCACGCCCGCCTCGAACAGGATCGGCAGGGCGCCCTCCTCGGGGATCGCCATCTCGACCGGGATGCCGGCCTGCTTCCACATGAAGCCGCGGGCGAGCCACATCAGCGAGATCCACACCTCCTCGGACTTCAGCGCCGCGGCCAGCGTCTCGTTCGACGGGTAGACCTTCGGCGAGAGCGCCTTCAGGTCCATCAGCGCCGTCTTGCCCTTGGTGAAGTCGGTCGGGGTGCCGCCGGCCCCGATATTGGCGCCGGCCATGTTGAAGTTCCAGAGGATGTCGGAAAATCCGACCCGGCCCTTGTACTTAGGGTCGAAGATGTCGGCGTAGCGGGTCGGCGGGATCGTGACCTTGCTCGGATTGTAGAGGATGACCATGGCCGAGTAGATGTGCGGGATCGAGTGCGGCTTCTTGAACACGTCGATCACCTGCGACAGGCGCGGCACCTCGGCGGCCGGCACGGTCTCCAGCACGCCGAGCTGGCTCAGCATGTAGCTGTCGATGTCGTTGATGCAGGCGACGTCCATGCTGCCGCGGCGGCTGGTACGCTCGGCGATCAGCTTGGTGCGGCGCGGGTCCTGGTTGGCGATGTCCTGCGACACCTCGATGCCCTGCGGCTTCATCAGCGGGACGTCGATGTTCTGCTGCAGCAGCGCGCCGTAATCGCCGCCCCAGGTGCCGACGACGATCGGGGCGGACTGGGCCCGGGCGGGCAGCGTGCCGGACAGGCCGAGGGCGGCGCTGCCGGCCATCAGGGTGCGACGGGTGATCATCGGGCGGGGCTCTCTGCTGCGGGGATGACGCGGGCGGCGTCGGGAATCCAGGTGATGCGGACGGGATCGCCGGCCG
Source organism: Methylobacterium ajmalii (assembly GCF_036448855.1). NCBI lineage: Bacteria > Pseudomonadati > Pseudomonadota > Alphaproteobacteria > Hyphomicrobiales > Methylobacteriaceae > Methylobacterium > Methylobacterium ajmalii. The sequence continues at coordinate 39,737 of NZ_JAZFXT010000063.1, read as the reverse complement.
CGAGGCGGCGGCGGGGGTCGTCGGGCAGCGGCGTCGGGCTCACCGCGACGATCGCCTCGCCGGCGAGATCCAGGTGGTACTCGGTGCGCGCGCCGAGATAGGTCACGGCCCGCAGCCGCCCGGTGCCGGCGGGATCGGGCGCGACGGCGATCCGCTCGGGCCGGATCGCCAGCTTGCCGCCCGCCGCCGCCGCGTCGGGCGCGCACGGCACCGCGGCGCCGCTCGCCAGGCGAAACACGTCGGCGCCCTCGCGCGTGCCGTCGAGGAGGTTGCAGCGGCCGACGAAGCCGGCGACGAAGGTGTTGGCCGGGCGCTCGTAGAGGTCTTCCGCACTGCCGACCTGGAGCACGCGGCCGTGCTCCATCACCACCAGCCGGTCGGCCATCGCCAAGGCCTCGTCCTGGTCGTGGGTGACCATCAGGGTCGTGAGGCCGAGGCGCTTCTGCAGTTCGCGGATCTCCAGCCCCACCTCGGAGCGGAGCTTGGCGTCCAGGTTCGACAGCGGCTCGTCGAGGAGGAACACCGCCGGGCTCACCACCAGGGCGCGAGCGAGCGCGACGCGCTGCTGCTGGCCGCCCGAGAGCTGGCGCGGCAGCCGGTCGGCGAGCGCGTCGAGGCGCACCAGCCGCAGCGCCTCGGCGATGCGCCGGTCGCGCTCGGCCTTGCCCACCTTCCGCATCTCCAGGCCGAAGCCGACATTGTCGGCGACGCTCATGTGCGGGAACAGCGCGTAGGACTGGAACACCATGCCGGTGTCGCGGGCATGGGGCGGCAGCCGCGTCACGTCGCGCCCGCCGATCACGACGCGGCCGGCGCTCGGCTCGATGAAGCCCGCGACCATGCGCAGCGTCGTGGTCTTGCCGCAGCCCGACGGTCCGAGCAGTGCCACCAGCTCGCCCTGGCGGATGTCGAGGTCGACGCCGGCGACGGCGGTGGCCTCGCCGTAGCGCTTGGTGAGGCCGTCGAGGAGAAGCGTGCCCATCAGACGATCCGCGAGAGCTTCACGAAGCGGTCGGTGACCAGCATCAGGATCGTCACCATCAGGATCTGTGCGGTCGCGACGGCGGCCAGGGTCGGGTCCATTCGGAATTCGAGGTAGCTCAGCATGGCGACGGGCAGGGTGGTGCGCCCCGGGCCGACGAGGAGGAGGTTGAGTTCGAGGTTCTCGAAGCTCGCCACGAAGGAGAACAGGGCGGCGGCGACGATGCCGGGCCGCAGCATCGGGAGCGTGATGCGGCGGAAGACCGTAAAGGGCCGCGCCCCGAGATTGGCCGCCGCCTCCTCCGCCGCGCGGTCGAGGCCCGCCAAGCTCGCGGTGACGAGGCGCACCGTCCAGGGGATGGTGATCAGCACGTTGGCGGCGACGAGGCCGCCCAGCGTCGCCTTGATGTCCATGTCGAGCCAGTCCTCGGCCCGCAGGGTGAACATGTAGAGGGCCGAGCCGGCGACGATCGCCGGCACCGCCAGCGGCGCGAGCAGGAAGGTGCCGAGGAGGCCGCGCCCCGGAACGGTCGAGCGCACCAGGGCCAGCGCGGCCGCCGTGCCGAGCGGCACGCCGATCGCGGTGGCGGCGAGCGCGATCTGGAGCGAGGTGAGGAAGCCGCGCGCGAAATCGCGCTGCGCCCAGGCGTTGAGGTACCAGCGCCAGGTCAGGCCCTCGGGCGGGAAGGTCACGATCTCCTGGTCGAAGAACGAGGTCGCGATCACCGTCACGATCGGCGCGAACACGATCGCGTAGGCGAGGACGACCGCCGCCAGGAAGGCGAGGCGGCCGAGACGGGCCGACGGGCCGGGAGAGAGGGAGGCGACGCTCATGCGGTTCACGGGTTCGAGGGCGACGGCGTCCGGATCATAGCTGACCTATTTGTAAGACAGGTGTTCGGCCTTGTGGCAAGATGGGTGCCAGGCCGCAATCCGCGCTGCGCGCCCGTCACGCCACCGCCTCGCGGAAGCGGGCCCCGGCGAAGGCGGCGTCGCCCGCCGGTCCCGCGATCAGGAGCGGCAGCACCGCCTTCCAGGTCTCGATCAGGTCGCGATAGTAGTCGGGATCGGGCCGCAGCACGGTCTGCACGCCCATGCCGCGCATCAGGTTCACCGTCAGGTTGAGGATGATCCGGGCTTCGCGCGGCGGCCGGGCGTCGGAATCGCAGAACTCGACCCAGATCGCGTCGAGGGCGGCGTGGAAGCGCTGCACCACCGGGATCAGGCACTGGCGCAGCTCCGCGTCGGTGCGCGACTCGTTGATCAGCTCCATCGAGAGATGGAAGAACCGGCCCGAGAAGAGCGGCCACAGGAACTCGACGAAGTCGCCGAGCGGCAGCGCCCCCGAGCGCACGTCCTGCGAGACCGCCTTGATCTCGGCCGTGCCGTCGGCGAGCACCGTCTCGAGCGCGGCCAGCACGAGGTCGGCCCGGGTCGGGAAGTGGTGCAGCAGCGCCCCGCGGGAGACCTGCGCGCGCTCGGCGATCTGTTGCGTCGTCGCGGCGTGGTAGCCGACGGCGTAGATCTCGTCGATCGTCGCGCGCACCAGCCGCTCGCGAGTCGCGAGGCTGCGCGCCTGGGGCTGCCGTCCGGTCTGCGCCACCGATCCTCCCGGGCCTGAACGCCTGAATAAAAAACAAGCTTGCCTGTTTTTTTCTCGCTGTCCAGTGTGCCGCCACGCCCGCGCGCCCTGATCCCCGGGCCGCCTCGCACGACAAAGGGACTGCCCGCATGAGCGCCGACCTCGTCCTGTTCCGCAACGCCCGGGTCCTCGACGGCACCCACGACACCGCGCTCGACGGCCACGACGTGCTGGTCGAGGGCGGCACGATCCGGGAGGTGTCGGACAAGCCGCTGAAAGCGGCCTCGGCCCGCGTGATCGACCTCGCCGGCCGCACCCTGATGCCGGGCCTGATCGACTGCCACGTCCACGTCATCGCGACGATCCCCGACCTCGGCGCCAATGCCGAGCTGCCGGATTCGCTGGTGGCGCTGCGCACCGCCAAGATCATGCGCGGGATGCTGATGCGCGGCTTCACCACCGTGCGCGATCTCGGGGGCGCCGATCACGGGCTGGTCATGGCGGTGCGCGAAGGGCTGATCGACGGCCCGCGCCTGGTGATCTGCGGCAAGGCCCTTTCGCAGACCGGCGGTCACACCGACTATCGCGGCCGCTATCACGCCCGCGATGTCGGCCATTACGGCACCAAGCTCGGCGCCATGGGCCGGGTCTGCGACGGGGTCGACGCCGTGCGCCGCGTCGCCCGCGAGGAGATCAAGGCCGGGGCCGACTTCATCAAGATCATGGCCAATGGCGGCGTCTCCTCGCCGACCGACCCGATCGCGTTCCTGGGCTACTCGGTGGACGAGCTGCGGGCGATCGTCGAGGAGGCGGAGAACGCCCAGACCTACGTCGCCGCCCATCTCTACACCGACGCGGCGATCCGCCGGGCGGTCGAGTGCGGGGTGATCTCGGTCGAGCACGGCAACCTCGTGACGCCAGAGACCGCGCGGCTGATCCGCGACAAGGGCGCCTACGTGGTGCCGACCAACGTCACCTTCGACGCTCTCGCGAAGGAGGGCGCGTCCCTGGGCCTGCCGCCGGCCTCGGTCGCCAAGATCGAGGACGTGCGCGAGGCGGGTCTCCACGCCCTCGAGACCCTGCGCGACGCCGGCGTGATGATGGCCTACGGCACCGACCTCCTGGGCGAGATGCACCGCCACCAGTCGGAGGAGTTCGTGATCCGCGGCCGCTGCCTGCCGGCGATCGAGGTGATCCGCTCGGCGACGATCAACGCCGCCAAGGTCGTGCGCCTGGAGGGCAAGGCCGGCGTGGTGGCGCCGGGCGCCTTCGCCGACCTGATCGTGGTCGACGGCGATCCGCTGGCCGACCTGTCGCTGCTGACCGGCCAGGGCCGGCACATGCCGGCGATCATGATCGACGGGCGCTTCGTCAAGGACGCGCTGGCGGCCTGAGACGCCGTCCGGGCGGCCGCGCTCCGAGACCATGCGCCGACGGGGCCCCGGCGGAGGCCGGGCCCCGTCGGCGTCCGGCGCGGTTCAGCAAACCCGCGACTTGGCGCTGCCGCAGGTCGGGGCCCGCGGCGGGCAGGCCGGAGCCGGCGGGGGGCACGGCGTCGGGCAGGCGGGCAGGCAGCAGCCGCCGGCGACGGTGCCGAGGGACTTGGCGTCGAGCTTCTTCATGATGCCGTTCTCTGGTGTTTGCAGCCTTGTCGGTCGGCTGCGAATTCAAATTGAACCCTGCTTCGAATGCTGTCCATTGCCATGGATATATTGTTACATTGAGAAAAAATCGAGAAACATGAGATTTATTTTCTCCGCAATGACTTGAATTGTTAGATCATAGATTGCGTACGTATTCTTGAGCCGGGATCCGGCCGGCCGGATCGGCGAGGCCGGGCGTTCCCGTCCGCGAATGGCGGCCGCGTCGAGGCGGGCAGGTCGGGATCGGCTGCCGCAAGACGGCGGCCCGTCAAGATCGGGGACCGGCGCGGCGACGACAGCCATCCGTCCCGCCCGGCGATGTATCCGGCCGCAAGGTGAGCGGATTTCTCTCGTGGCACCGGCCCGGATCGTCAGAAACGGCGAGATGGGCCGGCCGCATCGACCGCTGCCCGGCAATCCCGTCGGCGCGCCAAAAAGGCTCGGCCACCCAGGAGATCGCCCGCAACGTCGCCGAGGCCGCGACCGGAACCGGCGCGGTCACCGGCACCGTCGCGACCCTGGCCGAGGCCGCCGGGGAGACCGGAGCGGTCGCAGCCCAGGTGGTCGGCGCCGCCTCCGAGATGCCGCGCCGGTCCGAGCACCTCTCCGTGGAGGTCGCGCGCTTCCGGGCGACGGTGCGGGCCGCCTGAACCGGTGGTCCGGGGCTGTCTATCCCGCCGCCCGCACCACGCGCGCCCCGGCGCCCTCCGCGTCCGCGCATTGCGCGTCCGTGACGCCCGCGTCAGTCACCAGCGTCCAGCGGCCGGGCAGGGGCGCCCAGGCGCCCTGCGTCGCGCGGCCGAGCTTGGAGGAATCCATCAGCACCACCACCTCGGCCGCCTGCTCCATCATCAGCGACTTGAGCGAGACCTGCTCGAGGGCCGCCTCGCACAGGCCGCGGCCGGCCACGAACCCGTCGCCGCTCACCACCGCCTTGTCGGCGGTGAGGCGGCGCAGGGCCGCCTCGGCGAGGGGGCCGAGCGTACTCATGCTGCCGGGCCGCACCGCCCCGCCGAGCACCGTGAGGGTGAGGCCGGGCGCGCCGGCGAGCACGCCGACCAGCGGCAGGTTGTTGGTGACGATCGCGTGGCGCCGCCCGGCGAGGCCGGCCCCGAAGGCCGCTACCGTCGAGCCGCCGTCGAGGATCAGGATGTCGTCGTCGGTAAGCAGCGAGAGGGCGGCGCGCGCGATGGCGGCCTTCTCGGGCCGTGCCTGCGCCTCGCGCTCCGGCAGGCTCGTCTCGGGGAGCGGATGGGCGATCACCGCGCCGCCATAGGTGCGGGTGATCGTCTTCTCGCTCGCCAGCCGTTGCAGGTCGCGCCGGATCGTCGAGGCGGAGACGCCGAAGCGCTCCGCCAGCTCCTCGACCACGACCTCGCCGGCCTGGAGCGCCTCCAGAAGCAGCGGGTGACGGTGCCGGCCGCGGGTCATGGCCGTCAGACCGCCTGGCGCGGGGCCAGATCGACGGCCTGGCGCAGGGCCTCGACCAGCGAGCCCTCGTCGGCGATGCCCTTGCCGGCGATGTCGAAGGCGGTGCCGTGATCGACCGAGGTACGGATCACCGGCAGGCCGACGGTGATGTTCACCCCCGCCTCGAGGCCGAGAACCTTGATCGGGCCGTGGCCCTGGTCGTGGTACATCGCCACCACGAGGTCGTAGTCGCCCCGGCCCGCCAGGAAGAACAGCGTGTCGGCCGGCAGCGGCCCCTCGACCCGCCAGCCCTTCGCCCGGCAGGCTTGAACCGCCGGCGTGATCTTCTCCGCCTCCTCGCCGCGGCCGAACAGGCCGTTCTCGCCGGCATGCGGGTTGATCGCGCAGACGCCGATCCGCGGATTCGCGAGTCCCGCCTTGACCAGGGTGTCGTGGCCGCGGGCGATCACCCGCTCGACGAGGCCCGGCTCGATCCGCGCGATGGCGTCGATCAGCCCGATATGGGTCGTGACGTGGATCACCCGGAGCTTGGGCGAGACCAGCATCATCGAGACCTCCGGCGTGCCGGTGAGGGCGGCCAGAAGCTCGGTATGGCCCGGATACTTGTGGCCGGCGGCGTGCAGCGCCTCCTTGCTCAGGGGCGCGGTGCAGATCGCCGCGGCCTCGCCGGCCTGGACCACCCGGACGGCGCGCTCGATGTAGCGGAACGCCGCCTCGCCGGAGACCGGCGAGACGCGCCCGAACGGATGGTCCTTCGGGATCAGCCCGAGATCGACGCAGGCCACGGTGCCGGGCGCGTCGGTCGCTTCACGGGGCGAGGCGACGGCCTGCACCGTCAGGTCTTTCCCGACGATGCGGCCGGCCTCGCGCAGGCGCTCGGCGTCGCCGATCACGACCGGCCGGCAGAGCGCCGCGATGTCGGGCCGGGCGAGCGCCTTCATGATGATCTCGGGGCCGATGCCGGAGGCATCGCCCATGGTGATCGCGACGGTCGGTCGGCTCATGTCGGAGACCCTTCGTGTCTGATGGCCCGGAGGTGGTGGACGGCGCGCAGGAGCGTGTCCTCGCTGCCGAAGGCTCCGGCCTTGGTGACGATCGGCACGCGGAGGCGGCCCCGCGTCACGCCGAGGGAGACGCCGGGCTCGATCTCGTCGACCAGCGCCAGGCCGTCGACCCCGAACCGCGCCAGGAGCGCCGCCGCGGTCTCGCCGCCGGTCGCCACCAGGGCGCCGAGATGGGGCGCGGCCGGGGCGAGGAGCGCGCCGAGCGCGGTCGCGAGGCGAGACCCGATGGCGAGATCGGGCGCCTCGCCCATCGCGACCTCGACCAGCACGTCGTCCCCGACGGCGAGGCGCGCCGCGATCGCTTCGCACCAGCGCCGCCGCTCGGCCTCGCCCGCCTCGATGAGCCAGTCGGGCGCCACCGGGACGTGGCGCATCCGCGGCTCGGCCGCCAGCTTGCGGGCCGCGGCGCGGGAGACCGCCGCGAGGCTTCCCACCACCACGAGCGTGCCGCCCGGGCCGCTCGCGACCGCCCGGGCGGGGGCGGGCGAGGGAGCGTCCGCCGCCGCCAGGGCGTGGGCGAGGCCGGCGCTGCCGACCCAGGCGAGGCCGGCCGCGTCGAGGGCGAGGCCCGCCCGCGCGATCCGGGCGAGGTCGTCGTCGTCCACCGCGTCGAGCACGGCGACGGCGAAAGCCTGCGAGGCGGCGTGAAGCGCCGCGCGCAGGGCCTCGCCGCCGGCCCGCACGGTGGCGAGCGGGATCGTCGCGCTGGTGAGCCCGGCCCCGTCCAGCATCGCGGGAAGCGCGTCGGCCGGGTAGGTGTGGTCCCGGCGCCAGAGCTCGGTCTCCGCGAGCGGCCGGCCCGCGACCCGGATCCGCCCGTCCTCGGTGGTGCGGCCGGTCGCCGGGAAGGCCGGCGCCAGGATCGCGAAGGCCCCGCCCGTGCGCCGGCGCAGGACCGCGAGGGTGGCGGCGAGCTCGGCCGCCGGCTGCCCGCGCAGGGTCGAGTCGATCTTCTTGAACACGGCCCGGTCCGGGTCGTGCAGCCGCTCCGCCAGGGCGGCGTGGCGGGCGGCCGCGGCATCCGGGCCGAGCTGGCGGCTGTCGGCATCGTGCGACAGGACCGCCTCGTCGGCCCCGGGTCCCGCCTCGCCCCATTGCACGCAGGCCGTGGCCCCGCGCCGGGCGAAGGCGATGGCGCAATCGGCCGCGCCCGTGAGGTCGTCGGCGAGGATGAGCCAGCGGCGCGCCATGGCTCAGGCGCGCTCCGGCACGGGCGCGGCCTCGGCGGGCTCGGCCGCGCCGTCCGCCGGTTCGCCGAAATGCTTGGCGGTCCAGGCGGTGGCGAGCGGCGTCAGGATCGCGGTCACCACCACGGTCGCGGCGACCAGCACCGTCGCGGGGGCGGCGGCGTCGGCATAGGCCGGGTTGGCGGCGGCGATGATCGCCGGGACCGCGGCGGCGTTGCCGGCGGTCGAGGAGGCGGCCACGCCCGCCACCCCGCTGCCGCCGGTGAGCCGGTCGGCGAAGAAGAGCGGGATACCGGTGAGCACCGTCACGGCGACGCCCAGCCCGAGGCCGAGCAGACCCGCCTGCCAGATCTTGGTCAGGTCGAGCCCGGTGCCGAGCGCGAAGGCGAAGAACGGGATCATCACCGGCACGGCGCGGCCCAGGAAGGCGCGCATCTCGCGGTCGAGGTTGCCCAGCAGCATGCCGACGAGCAGCGGCAGGATGCTGCCGACCATCGTCTGCCAGGGGAACGCCGACAGGCCGGCGACGCCGAGCGTCACCATGGTGAGGAAGGGGCCGGATTCGAGGCACATGATCGTGTAGGCGCCGACGTCCCGCGGGCGGCCGTACTGCCCCATCAAGGCCATGTAGAGCCCGCCATTGGTGTCGTTCATGGCCGCCACGATCGCCAGCGTCGAGAGGCCGGCGAAGAGCCCGGCCCCGATCGGCGCCTCGCCGAGCAGGCGGCCGAACACCACCCCCAGGATCATCGCGATGCCGACCTTCACGACGAGCAGCGTGCCGCCCTTCTTGACGATGTAGGGCGTCGCCCGGAAGTCGATGCTCGCGCCCATGCAGACGTAGAACACCGCCAGGATCGGCAGCGCGCCGGTGAACAGCGCGCCGGTGAACGAGCCGAACACCTTCGGGGTCGTCGGAAATAGGGTGGCGATCACGGCTCCGACGAGAAGCGGCACCACCATCATCCCGCCCGGCACGCGCTCGATCGCCCGCTTGATGCGGATTCCGCCCAGGTTCTTGTCCGATTCCATCGCCATGCGCTTCTCCCCCGCGGGGATCGCGCATCGAATAGCGCGACTGCCCGCTTGTTATTGCTTGAAGAGCGCAGAATGGTGGGGGAGTCAATCGCCGTATTGCGTGATATGCGCAGAACGGGCGAACGGAGTGCGCGGGACGGGCGGGATCGGAGCTCGGGTAGCTGACGACGCCGTCATTCCCCGCCGTCGTTCCACCGGGACAAGGTGCCGTCAGTCCCAAGCGCGGGATCCCCTCTCCCTGCGGGCGGGGAGAGAGGATCCCGGGCCTTGTTCTTCCGACCAGCCCTATGCGGGCAGGAAGAGGGCGAAACCTCGCGCTCGACGTCGAAGCGATGGTGCCCCGCCGGCTTGCGGCCGGCGGGGAGACCGGCCTCGCCTCAGGCCGCCTTGCCGGTCGGCACCGCGACCGCTGCGGGGGCCTCGGCCGTCTCGTCGGTGCCCTCCTGCATCTCGCCCTGCCAGCGGGCGACCGCGGCGGTGGCGAGCCCGTTGCCCAGCACGTTGGTGACGGTGCGGCCCATGTCGAGGATCTGGTCGACGCCCATGATCAGCAGGATGCCGGCGGCGGGCAGGCCGAACATCGGCACGGTGGCGGCCACCACCACCAGCGAGGCGCGCGGCACGCCGGCGATGCCCTTGCTGGTCACCATCATGACGAGCAGCATGGTCAGCTGCTCGGTGACGCCGAGATGGATGCCGAAGGCCTGGGCGATGAACAGCGAGGCCAAAGCCTGGTACATCATCGAGCCGTCGAGGTTGAACGAGTAGCCGAGCGGCAGCACGAAGCCGGTGACGCGGGGCCGCACGCCGAATTTTTCCAGCACCTCGACGGTGCGCGGGAAGGCGGCCTCGCTGCTCGCGGTCGAGAAGGCGACGATCATCGGGGTGCGCAGCAGGCGCAGCAGCCGCACGACGCTGTGGCCGAGCACGAGCCAGCCGGCGCCGATCAGCAGCGCCCACAGGACGGCCAGCCCGAGGTAGAACACGGCGATGAACTTGCCGTAATCGATCAGCACGCCGAGGCCCTGGATGGTGACGACGGAGGCCATGGCGGCGAAGACCGCGAGCGGGGCGACCTTCATCACCGCGTCGGTGACCTTGAACATCACCGCGGCCAGCCCGTTCAGCATGTGGACCATCGGGTCGGCGTAGCGCCGGTCGATCGCGCTGAGGCCGAAGCCGAAGAACACCGAGAAGACCAGGATCTGCAGCACCTCGTTCGTCGCCATCGCCGACACGATGCTGGTCGGGAAGACGTGGGTGATGAACTCGCGCAGGTTGATCGAGGCCGCCTTCAGGCCGGTCTGGGCCGCGGCGTCCGGCAGCGGCAGGCCGAGGCTGGCGCCGGGCTGGAAGATGTTGGCGACGAGAAAGCCGAGCGACAGCGAGACGATCGAGGCGGTGAGGAACCAGCCCATGGCGAAGCCCGCGACGCGGCCGACCGTCTTGGTGTCGCCGAAGCTCGCGATGCCCGACACGATGGTGGCGAAGACGAGCGGCGCGATGATCATCTTGATCAGCCGCAGGAAGATGTCGGTGCCGATGGTGAAGTAGCCGGCGATCTCCTTGGCCTCGGCCGGGCTGCCGGCCACGCCGTGCAGCACCGCGCCGACCGCGACGCCGAGCGCCAGGCCGATGCCGGTATAGAGGGTCAGCCGGCTCGACGAGCGTCCGGTCGATTCGACGTGGGCCATGGTTTCGTGTTCCTCCCAAGGGTGAACGGATGTGCGAAAAGACCCCGGGCGCGATCTGGCGCCCCCGGGTTCGTCCGCGAATGTCTGGCGTTTCCGTCCGGTGCATGCCGGCGATCCGGACGACCGCGGCGCGTTCGGGCCACGGCGATCGCGGGATCGCGGCGATCTGTTAGATCGCCGTGAGGGCCTGCGGGCGCGTCAGCCGGTCGGGCTGGAGCACCCTGTCGAGCTGGTCCCGGGCCATCAATTGCTTCTCGAGCACGAGGTCGTAGACGCCCCGGCCCGTGGCGTGCGCCTCCATAGCGACGGCGGTGGCGTTGCGATAGCCGATATACGGGTTGAGGGCGGTCACGATGCCGATGGAGTTCTCGACGCTGGCGCGCAGGCGCTCGCGGTTCGCCGTGATGCCGCGCACGCAGTTCACGTCGAGGGTGCGGCAGGCCGCCTCCAGGTGGGCGAGGCTGCGAAACAGGCTGTAGGCGATCACCGGCTCGAAGGCGTTGAGCTGCAGCTGGCCGGCCTCCGCCGCGAAGGAGATCGTCACGTCGTTGCCGATCACCTCGAAGGCGACCTGGTTGACGACCTCCGGGATCACCGGGTTGACCTTGCCGGGCATGATCGAGGATCCCGCCTGGCGCGCCGGCAGGTTGATCTCGTTAAAGCCCGCCCGCGGCCCGCTCGAGAGCAGGCGCAGGTCGTTGCAGGTTTTCGACAGCTTGACGGCGACGCGCTTGAGCACGCCCGAGACCTGCACGAAGGCACCGCAATCCTGGGTGGCCTCGACCAGGTCCTCGGCGGTGATCAGCGGGATCTCGGTAATGGTCGAGAGCCGCTCGCGCACCAAGCCGGCATAGAGCGGGTGGGCGGTGATGCCGGTGCCGATCGCGGTGGCGCCGAGGTTGATCTCGCGGATCAGCAGCTCGGCCTCGCCCAGCCGCGCCTCGTCCTCGGCGAGCATCCGGGCGTAGGTGCCGAATTCCTGGCCGAGCGTCATCGGCACCGCGTCCTGGAGCTGGGTGCGGCCCATCTTGAGGACGTCGTGGAATTCCTCCGCCTTGGCCGCGAAGCTGCCCCGCAGGGCCGCCATGGCGTCGACGAGGCGCCGGATCGCGCCGATCCCGGCGATCTTGAGCGCCGTCGGGTACACGTCGTTGGTGCTCTGCCCCATGTTGACGTGCTCGTTGGGATGGAGCCGGCCGTAATCGCCCCGCGTGGCGCCCAGCAGTTCGAGCGCCCGGTTGGCGATCACCTCGTTGGCGTTCATGTTGGTCGAGGTGCCGGCCCCGCCCTGGATCTGGTCGACCACGAACTGGTCGTGGAGCGCACCGGCCCGGATCTCGATGCAGGCCGCCACGATGGCGTCGCAGCGCGCGGCGTCGAGCAGGCCGAGCTCGTGGTTGGCGAGCGCCGCCGCCTGCTTGATCGCGGCGAGCGCCCGGATCAGGTCGGGGCAGGTGGCGAGCGTGGTGCCGGTGATCGGAAAGTTCTCGACGGCGCGCAGGGTGTGGATGCCGTAATAGGCGGCCTGCGGCACCTCCCGGTCGCCGAGTAGGTCGTGCTCGATGCGGGTTGCGATGGCGGTCAAGGGAAGGCTCCTCGCGCGCGGCCGCGTTCCGGCGCGCCCGAAGGCGTGCCGGGGCTCGAGCCCGCGTCGGATGGATGGATCGAGGCCGGGATCGGGCGGGGCGGTTCGAGGTGAACCGCGGCGCCGTCAGCGGATGGCGGCGGAATAATCCCGCAGGCGCGGCCCGGCCAATGCTATGTTTGCCATGAACTATTCCGCATCCGAATAGTTTGGCGGGTCCTCCGCCGCGACGGCCCAGACCTCGTCGAGGAAGGAGCGGTGGCGCTCGGCGCTGCGGTAGAGCCGGATGTCCATCGGCATCTCGCGGCCGAGCACCGTCAGCGCGCCGGCCCGGATCTCGGGGGCCACCAGGCTGCGCGGCAGCCAGGCGATGCCGTGGCCGCCGAGCGCCATCGAGCGCAGCGCCTCGGCCATCGAGTTCTCGTTGGTGTGGACCGGGTAGGTCGCCGGCGCGTCGTCACCGCCCTGCGCGATGCCGGCCAGGCGGCCGAGGAACGAGCCGCGGGAATATTGCAGCAAGGGCAGGCGGCCGCGGGCATCCGGCACCAGCCCGCGGGGCGCGGCCACCGCCGCCAGGCTGTCGCGGCCGACGATCCGGCAGGGATAGCGCTCGGGATCGAGGGGGATCGGGATGCCCGGGTGGTGGTAGGTCAGGAGCAGGTCGTAGCCGCCCTCGACCAGCGCCTGGACGCAGATGTTGAAGTTGTCCGGCAGCACCCGGCTCGCCACCGGCCCGAGCGCGTCGCGGATGCGCCCGAGCCAGCGCGGCAGGAACGACAGGCAGAGCGAGTGCAGCGCCGTGATCGTCACCACCGGCAGCCCGGCGCCGTCGCTGCGGGCGCGGAAATCCGCCCGGCTCAGGGTGAGGAGCCGCACCACCTCCTCGGCGGTCTCCAGGAACTGGCGGCCGTCGGCGGTGAGCGTGATCGGGTAGGTGCTGCGGTCGAGGAGCGCGGTGCCGAGCCAGACCTCAAGCGAGCGGATGCGCCGGCTGAACGCCGACTGGGTGACGGCGCGCGATTCCGCCGAGCGCGAGAAGCTGCGGGTCTCGGCGAGGCTCAGGAAGTCCTCGATCCACTTGAGTTCCATCGCGCTCGTCCGGGTGGGCGGGGAGGAGCGGGCTCCCCGTGCCGCGTCAGTCGCTGCACCTTACGGGAAGCGGCCGGGCAAGGCAGCCGGCCGCGTTTCCGGCGCCGTCACGCCTCCCGCAAGCCGGGTTTCAGCCCGGGCTCGAAGGTGAACGCCACCCCGGACGCCTCGAGCGCGCGCCGCACCGCCAGGAGCGTGTCGGCGCGCGGCCGCACCGCCGAGCCGGGCGCCTCGAGCCGGTTGACGGTCGAGACCGAGACGTTCGCGAGTGCGGCGAGTTCCTCCTTCGACAAGCCCGCCATGGCGCGGGCGCCCCGGACCTGGGCGGGGGTGAGCGTCTCGTCGGCGGCCGGCGCGGCGCGGGGCGCCGCGGCCGGCGCCTCGGACGGGGCGGCGCCGTAGCGGGTCCGGCCCGGGACGCTGAGGCAGACCCCGACCCATTCCCGCACCGAGCCGTCGCGGTCGAGGACCGGGGCGCCGCGGGCGTTGAACCAGCGGTAGATCCCGTCCGCGCACAGGACGCGGTAATCCGTGTTGTAGGGCGCCGTGTGCTCGACCGCCGTGGTCCAGGCCGCGAGCGTCCGGGGACGGTCCTCGGGATGCACGGCGTCGAGCCAGCCGAAGCCCTGCATCTGCGCGTGGGTCTGGCCGGTCAGGGCCATCCATTGCGGCATCTCGCTGGGCTCGCCGTTGGCCTTGTTGACCCAGAACACCGAGGCCGTGGCGGCGATCAGGGCGTTCAGCCGGTCGTGACGCTGCAGCAGCGCCCGCAGGGCGTCGTGCTGGGCCGTCACGTCGAACACCACGCCCATGCCCTGGCACGGCACGCCGTCCGGGCCCAGGATCGCCTCGGCCTGGTGCAGGATCCAGCGCTGGGTCCGGTCCGGCCGGACGATGCGGAACTCGCGGCTGACCGACTGGCCGGAGCGGAGCACCGCGATCTGGTCGCGGTGCGTCGCCTGGTCTTCGGGATGGATCATGTCGAGCCCGAAGCCGAAGGTCAGCTCCATGGCCGGGTCGAGCCCCAGGATCCGGTACAGGCCGAGCGAGGCGCTCAGCCGCTCGGTGCGCAGGTCGGCCGACCAGAACCCGACCTTGCCGGTCTCCTCGATGAGCTTGAGGAAGTGGCGGGACGAGAACGCGTACGGCACGGCGTTCGCCTCGGGCGTCGCGGGCGGTCGCATCAGGGCATGCGTCGGCATGCGTCGTCCTCGCCATGGTCGATTCGATCGGTGGACGGTTTTATCCCATTCGATCGGTTAACCGGGCATTCCATGAGCCGATGACCATCATGGGCGACGCCGCCGCCCGCCCGCCTGGACCGGCGGCGCCGCGGCGGCGATCGTGCCCTATGACACGAAACCGTTCATGGCGGGGCGCCCTTCTCTCCGGGATCGGGGAGATGGCATGAAATCGCCGTCGAGGATGGTGGCATACGCTTGCTTTCGCCGGCCCCCGTTGAGGGCGTGGCAGTCCTGCGGTTCCATCCTGTAAGACGATGGCGCCATGCCGCCATCCGGGGACGAGAGCGCCGAAGCGCCGCGTTCCCGGGATGACGGGGCGAACGCCCCGCTCGACGATGGAGGGCGACGATGCTGCTGGGACACAACGCATTCAAGGCCAGGCTGGCCGCGCTGGACGCGTCGCAGGCCCTGATCGAGTTCGACCTCGACGGCACCGTCGTCACGGCCAACGCCAGGTTCCTCGCCGCCCTGGGCTACCGCCTGGAGGAGATCCGGGGACGGCACCACTCCATGTTCGTCGATCCCGCCGAGCGCGACGGCGAGGCCTACCGGGCGTTCTGGGAGGCCTTGCGCCGGGGCGAGTTCCAGCAGGCCGAGTACAAGCGCCTCGGCAAGGGCGGGCGCGAGGTCTGGATTCAGGCGAGCTACAACCCGATCCTCGGGCGCAACGGCAGGCCCTGCGGCGTGTTCAAATGCGCGGTCGACGTCACCGCCCAGAAGCTGCGCAATGCCGATTGCGAGGGCAAGCTGAACGCCCTCGACCGTGCGCAGGGCATCATCGAGTTCGACCTCGACGGGATCGTCCTCACCGCCAACGCCAACTTCCTGGCGGTGGTCGGCTACGCGCTCGACGAGGTGCGAGGCCGGCACCACCGGATGTTCGTCGATGCGGCGGAGCAGGACGCCGGCTACGCGCGCTTCTGGGAGGCCCTGCGCCGGGGCGAGTTCCAGCAGGCCGAGTACAAGCGCCTCGGCAAGGGCGGGCGCGAGGTCTGGATCCAGGCGACCTACAATCCCGTCTTCGACGCCTCCGGCCGGCTCCTGAAGGTGGTCAAGTTCGCCGTCGACGTCACCGCGTCGGTAACGCGGCGGCGGCGGCGGGAGGAACTCCACCACGGCATCGACCGCGACCTCGACGGCATCGCGGCCTCGGTCTCCGAGACCTCGCAGCAGGCGGTGAGCGCGGCGAGCGCCGCCGAGCAGGCCACCGGCAACACCCAGAGCGTCGCCGCCGGCGCCGAGGAGCTCGCCGCCTCCGTCGGGGCGATCAGCCACCAGGTCGTCCGCTCCCTCGAGGTGACGCGGCACGCCGTGGCGCAGGCCGACGCGACCTCGGCGGTGGTGGCCGGCCTCGCGGCCGCGGCCCAGCGCATCGGCGAGGTCGTGGAGACGATCGACCAGATCGCCGGCCAGACCAACCTGCTGGCGCTCAACGCGACGATCGAGGCGGCCCGCGCCGGCGAGTCCGGCCGCGGCTTCGCGGTCGTCGCCGCCGAGGTAAAGAGCCTCGCGGCCCAGACCAGCCGGGCCACCGAGACCATCGGCCGTCAGATCGCCGAGACGCAGGCCGCCGCCAACCAAGCCGCCGCCGCCATCGCGGGCATCGGCGCCACCGTCGGCCAGGTCGACGAGATCTCCTCGTCGATCGCGTCCGCGGTCGAGCAGCAGGCGGCGGTCGCGCGGGAGATGTCGTCCAGCATGCAGGCGATGACGGAGGCGGTCGGCGCGATCAGCCGCAATCTCGGCGTCGTCGCGTCCTCGACCCGGCAGATCGACGCCGCGGCCCGCCTGGTCCGCGACGCCTCCCGCAGGATGGCCGGCTGAGGCGGTCCGCGAGAGACGCACCCCCGATCCTCCGGCCCGGGCGGGACCGTCCGGGGAAGGGAGCCGGGACCGAACGCCTGTCGTCGGAGCGCCCGGGCTTCCGGGCGAGCCGCCGGGGTCTCGGCGTGGCGCCCGGAGGAACCGACGCTCCGCTTCCGACGCGGGGGCGCCGGCCTCAGGCCGAGCGGCGCAGCGGGTAGGACGGCATCGGGACCTCCACCGGCGTCCGGTCCTGGGCCACGATCACGTCCGGCACGCCGGCCGCCTCGGCGGTGTCGAACAGGCCGACCAGGCGCGGGTCGTCGGCCTCCGCGTTCGAGGCGATCACCACCGCGTCCATCCAGGCCGCCACCGCGCTCACCAGCGTCCGGGTCTCGGCCGAGAAGCCGTCGCCGACCGAGGCGATCACCCAGTCGTAGGCCTCGCCGAGGGCGTCGAAGGTCAGCCCGAGGGCCTCGCCCCCGGCGGCCAGGGTGCGGGTCTCGCCGCGGCCGCGGCCGATCAGGTTCAGGCGCGGGCCGGCCTCGCGCCGGATCGCAGCGGTGAAGTCGGCCCGGCCGGCGACGAGGTCGGTGAGGCCCGGATGCGCGTCCGCCGGGCCGTCGAGGCGCACCAGCAGGGCGCGGCCGTGCAGGGCGGCGGCACGGCCGAGGCTGCGGGCGAGGTCGTCGAGATCGGTGCCCTCGCCGGTGCCGACGAGGAGCACCCGCCGGCCGGCCCCGGCGGTCTCGACCGCGTCGAGCCGCGCCACCAGGACGTCGAGGTCGTAGCGCGGCTCGGCCGGCGCCTTCGCGGCGGGGGCCGGCGCGGCCTGCACGGGCGGGGTCTGGGCGAGCGGGATCTGGGCTGGCGGGATTGGGGCGGTCGGGACCTGTGCGGACGAGGCGGCGACGGGCCGGGCCGGATCCGTCGCCGCGACGGCCGGATGCGCGGTGGGGGCCGGGTCCGCCGCGACGACCGGGGCGGGCATCGCCTCGCCGTCCGGCTCCGCCGCGAGGGCGGCCGCGGCCTGGGGTATCGGCACGGCGCTCGGCGCCGCGACGGGGGCATCGGCCTCCGTCTCGTGGCGGCGCAGCGGCGGGCGGCCGCGGCCCCGGCCGGGCGGATCGCCGGCGAGGAGCGCCTTGGCGACGATGCCGCCGACGGCGAACAGGAAGGCGATCACCGTCGCGAACAGGACGATCGGCAGCTTCTTGGGGAAGGACGGCAGGTCGGGCACCACCGCGCGGGAGACCACCCGGGCATCCGCCGGGGCGGCGCTCGCCTCGTCGCGGGCGGCGGCCTCGCGGAAGCGGCCGAGGTAGGATTCGAGCTGCTCGCGCTGGGCCTTGGCCTCGCGCTCCAGCGCCCGCAGCGCGACCTCGTCGCCGTTCGCCTTGGCGACGATGGTGCGCTGGGCGTCCACCGCCGCCTGCAGGCTCTCGACCCGGCTGCCGGCGATGCGGGCATCGTTCTCGAGCGTGCGCACCGCGCGGTCGGCGGCGGCGCGGATCTGCGTCTCCAGGCCCTCGAGCTGGGCGCCGAGCTCCTTCATCCGCGGGTGCTGGGGCAGCAGCGTGCGGGTTTCCAGCGCCAGCTGCGCCTTGAGGCCGATGCGCTGCTCGACGAGGCGGCGGATCAGCTCGTTGTTGGCGACGTCCGGGATCTCGAAGCTGCGGCCGTCCTTGAGCAGCTCGCGGATCAGCTTGGCCTTGGCGCCGGCATCGGCCTGGGCGGCGCGGGCCTGGGTCAGCTGGGTCGAGATCTCGGCGAGCTGCTGGGCGGCGAGCGGCTGGTTGGCGGTGCCGCCGCTGCCGATCAGGCCGTTGCGGGCCCGGAACGCCTCGACCTTGCCCTCGGCCTCGGCGACGCGGCTGCGCAGGGCCTCGATGTTGGAGCCGAGCCAGGTCGAGGCGTAGCGCGCGGTGTCGACCTTGGCGGCGGCGAGCGACGAGAGATAGAGATCCGAGATCGTGTTGGCGGCCTTCGCGGCCAGCTCGGGATCCTTCGAGCGGAACTCGATCGTCAGGATGCGCGACTTGCCGGCCGGGTAGACCAGCAGCCGCTCGAAGTATTTTTCCAGCACCCGGTCGACCGGCTCGCGGTCGAGGGGGTTCTGGGCGAGGCCGAGCATCACCAGCACCTGCTGGAGGCCGCCGACGCCCTTCACCATCGGGTCGAATTCGGAGTTGCCGACGAGGCCGAGGCTCTTGATCGCCTCGCGGGCGATGTCGCGCGACATCACCACCTGGACCTGGCTCGCCACCGCCTGCTCGTCGATCGGCTGGGGCAGCTCGCCCCGGTCCTGCTGCAGCCGCGTCAGCGCGCTGTCGCGGCTCTCGAGCAGGAGCTTGGTCTCCGCGGTGTAGCGCGGCGTCACCACCTGGACGAAGACGACGGCGAGCCCGAAGGCCGCGAGCGTCGGCAGCAGGATCACCAGCCAGCGCCGCCGCAGCAGGCGGCCGACATCGGCGAGGGTCAGGCCGTCCGGGGATCCGCTCTCGGTCTCGTCCCGGGGCGGAAGGTCGGGGCGGGATTCGTCCTGGCCGTTGCGGCTGCGCCCGGCCAGGCGGTCGGGCAGGCGGGCACGCGACCGCTCGGCGAAGGGGAAGACGCGGGGCATGGCGGACCGTCTGTCAGGACGCGGGGAGAGACGGCCCTGGTCCGGGCCGCGGCCCGATAACACCCGATTAAGGTTGCCGACGAGTTAAGGCGCTGGCGGGGCGGGCGATCCGCTTGCGCACGTCTCGCCCGACCTCGCGCCCGGGTGAGACTTCATTAACCATGCCGCCCTAGACCTCGGTGCATCAGACCCCGCCGACACGATCTGGACTGGCCGGAAGCGATGAACCGACGCGCCCTCCTCACCGGCATGGCGACCACCGTGGCGACCACCATCGCGCTCGGGGGCTGCCTGCGACCGGAATACCGGACTGCCCTGCTCGACGAGACTGGAACGGGCTCGGTCGGCGCCGCCTATTCCCTGGCGGCCGGCGACAAGCTCCGGGTGATCGTCTTCGGGCAGGACAATCTCTCGAACATCTACGCGGTGGACGGGGCCGGGCGCATCGCCCTGCCGCTGATCGGCCCGGTCAAGGTCGCGGGCGGCTCGACCGCCCAGGCCGCCCGCGCCATCGAGGCGCGCCTGCGCGACGGCTACGTCCGCGAGCCCCACGTCACGGTCGAGGTCGAGGTCTACCGGCCGTTCTTCATCCTGGGCGAGGTCACGACCTCGGGCCAGTATCCCTATGTCAGCGGCATGACGGTCGAGACCGCGGTGGCGATCGCGGCGGGCTTCGGGCCCCGCGCCGCCCGCGACTACGCCGTCGTCACCCGCGAGGGGCCGACCGGCCTCGTCTCGGGCATCGTGCCGATGACCTACCCGGTCCGCCCCGGCGACACGATCGTCGTCAAGGAGCGCTGGTTCTGAGCGTCCCGCCGGCCGACCTTCTCCCGTCCCGCGCGGCGCAGGTCTCGGTCCTGGCGGGCGGTCCCACGGGCCTCGACTTCCACCGAGACTTCCACTGACCTCCGGTTAACCACACGCCCGTCGATCCGGGTACGGACTCAACTTTCGACCGGACTTTAACCGGCCGGGTACGGGCCCGGGGCGAGATGGAGGCTGCCGCGCGCCGCGGCGCCGTCATCGAGCCTGAGGACACGCCCGTGGCCGCCTCCCCACTCCGCCTCGTCGCCGATCCCGCTCCGCGGGACGCCGCGCCCGTCGCCGCCGCCGCGCCGCGGGAGCGGATCGTGCACGTCTTCCGGGCCCCGGTCGGCGGCCTGTTCCGCCACGTCGTCGACGTCGCCCGGCTCCAGGCCGCGGCCGGCCACGACGTCGGCCTGTTCTGCGACGCCAGCACCGGCGGCGCCCGGGCCGAGGCGGCCCTCGCCGCTCTCGCCCCGCACCTGACGCTCGGCGTCACCCGCCTGCCGATGCGCCGCAACCCGCATCCGAGCGACCTCTCGGCGCTCGCCGCCCTGTCGCGCCTCGTGCGCCGCGCCGCGCCGACCGTGCTGCACGGGCACGGCTCGAAGGGCGGCCTGTTCGCCCGCCTGGTCCCGGTCGGGCCGGCCTTGCGCCCGGTGCGGGCCTACACGCCGCATGGCGGCAGCTTCAACTACCGTCCAGGCTCCGCGCTTCACCGCCTCTACATGCAGGCCGAGCGCGTGCTCACCGCCCGCACCGACGTCTTCCTGTTCGAGAGCGACTTCATCGCCGGGCGCTACCGGGCCTATGTCGGTCCGACGAGCCGGCTGGTGCGGATCGTCCACAACGGCATCGCCACCGAGGAATTCGCCCCGATTACCCGGGCGCCGGACGCCCTCGACCTCGTCTATATCGGCGAGTTGCGCGAGGCGAAGGGCGTCCCGGTGCTGTTCGAGGCGCTGGCGCGCCTGCGGCGCGAGCACGGACGGCGCCTGACCCTGCTGGTGGTCGGCTCGGGACCGGACGAGAACACCCTGCGCACGCGGGTCGCGGCGCTCGGCCTCGCCGAGGACGTGCGGTTCGAGCCGCCCCAGCCGATCCGTGCCGCGCTGAGCCGCGCCCGCGTGATGGTGGTGCCCTCCCTCGCCGAATCGCTGCCCTACGTGATCCTGGAGGCGGCGGCCGCGGCCCAGCCGATGGTCTCGACCGATGTCGGGGGCATCCCGGAGATCTTCGGGCCCGCCGCCCCCGCCCTGGTGCCGCCGAACGACGCCGCGGCCCTCGCGGGCGCGATCCTGCGCAAGGTCGACCAGGATCCCGAGGCGCGTCGCGACGAGGCGGCGGGCCTGAGCGCCTTCATCCGCTGCCGGTTCTCGATGGACCAGATGGCCGAGGACGGCCTCGCCGGCTACGCCGCCGCCCGCCGACGGATCGCCGGGGGCTGAGACGGGCCGGGTCCCGCCCGGCCCCGACTCGCTCGATTTTTAGCGATTCGATCGTGGGCTTCTTAATCCTTCCGTCAGTGCCGACGGGCGACATTCCCCTTTCCACCTAGATCGATGCGGGGGCCCTCTCCGCGAGCCGTGACCGGAACCGTGCCATGAGTGCGTTCGACGTCCGCGACATCCTCAAGACCGTGGCAGCCGACCAGGGCGGCCCGCTCGGCCGGCCCGGCCACGAGCGCGAGGCCGTGCCTCCCGCCGAGACCGTGGCGCCGGTACGGCCGGACCCGGCGGTGTCGCCGGTGGTGTTCACCGGCTGCGTGCGGGCGGTCGAGTTCGTCCTCGTGGCGCTCGCCGGCCTGTGCGCCCAGCGCGGGCTCCTCGCCGGCGTGGTGCCGCTGCATCTCGGCTACGTCGCGGCGATCCTGGGGCTCGCCGGCCTCAACGTCCTGGTGCTGCAGGCGCTCGGCGCCTACGGCATCCGGGCGTTCCGGGCCTTCTTCAGCGTCGGCGCCCGGGTGGTGCTCGGCTGGTCGCTGGTGATGCTGCTCGCCGCCACGGTGCTGTTCTTCGCCAAGCTCGGCGACAACTACTCGCGCCTGTGGCTCGGCACCGTCTACGGCGGCGGGCTGGCGCTCCTGGTCGTCGGGCGGCTGGTCCTGTCCCTGGTGGTGAGCGCGCAGATGCGCCGCGGGCGCTTCGACCGGCGCGTCGCCGTCGTCGGCGGGGGCGAGCCGGCCGAGGCGCTGATCCGGGCGATCGAGGCGCAGGGCGATTCCGGCCTCAAGGTCGTCGGCCTGTTCGACGACCGCACCGACGGCCGCTCGGCCGACGTCGTCGCCGGCTACCCCAAGCTCGGCACCGTGAGCGACCTCGTGACCTTCGCCCGGCGCACCAAGGTCGACCTGATCGTGTTCACCCTGCCGATCTCGGCCGAGGCGCGCATCCTGCAGATGCTGGCCAAGCTCTGGGTGCTGCCGGTCGACATCCGCCTCTCGGCCCACGCCTCGAAGCTCCGCCTGCGCCCGCGCAGCTACTCCTATCTCGGCTCCGTGCCGGTGCTCGACGTCTTCGACCGGCCGATCGCCGACTGGGACGTGGTGGTCAAGGGCGTGTTCGACCGGGTGGTCGGCGCCGTGCTGCTGATCCTGCTCTCGCCAGTGATGCTCGGCGTCGGGCTCGCCGTGAAGCTCACCTCGCACGGCCCGGTCTTCTTCCGGCAGAAGCGCCACGGCTTCAACAACGAGATCATCGACGTCTACAAGTTCCGGTCGATGTACACCGACCAGTGCGATTACACGGCGAGCAAGATCGTCACCAAGGGCGATCCGCGGGTGACCCCGGTCGGCCGCTTCATCCGCAAGAGCTCGCTCGACGAGCTGCCCCAGCTCATCAACGTGGTGAAGGGCGACCTGTCGCTGGTCGGGCCGCGCCCGCACGCCCTCCAGGCCAAGGCGGCCAACACCCTCTACGACCAGGTCGTCGACGGCTACTTCGCCCGACACAAGGTCAAGCCCGGCATCACCGGCTGGGCCCAGATCAACGGCTGGCGCGGCGAGACCGACACCAACGAGAAGATCCAGCGCCGCGTCGAGCACGACCTGTACTACATCGAGAACTGGTCGGTGTTCTTCGACCTACAGATCCTGGCGATGACGCCGCTGGCGCTGTTCAAGACCGAGAACGCATACTGACGGAAGACGACGGTGTGCGGCAGGGGCGGGGCCGGGGAGAGGGCAGACCTCTCTCTCCGGCCCCGTCCGTTTTGCAGCGTCACTCCGCCGTCGCGGTCACGGTCAGGCGGTCGAAGATCTTCCCCGGGCTCGGCGCGGTGCTGAAGTCGATCAGGCCGAGCCCGGCCGGGTCCTTGGCGGCGGCGCTGACCGAGAGACGGCCGGGCTTGACCACGAAGCGCGACACCGCCTGGCCGAGCGCCTTGGCCGACGGCGAGCCGCCGAGCACGGCGGGGATCCCCAGCATCGCGGCGGTGCCGTATTCGCGCTGCAGCTCCTCGGGCTTCAGGCTCTGGGCCTTGGCCTGCTGGTCGACGAAGCGCTGGAACAGGCCGCCATTCTCGAGCGTGAGCGCCAGCGACTTGGCGCTGGCGCCGAGCAGCGCCAGGGACGAGACCATCGGCTCGGGATCGAACACCTCCTTGCCGATCCCCCCGATCGTGCCGGTGATCCGGGCGGTGCCCATGTCCTTTCCGGTCAGCGTCACGTCCTTGAAGGTCAGCTCGCGGGCGGCCTCGTCCCAGCGGGCGTCCACGGTGCCGGAGAGGTCCAGGCCGGTATAGCCGAGGCCGGCGAGGTCGGAGAGGAGCGGCGCCGTGGTGTCGGGCGGCACCGCGCCGGTCAGCCCGTCGATGGTCAGCCGCGAGGCGGTCGGCACCCCGTCGCGCACCTCGCTCATGGCGAGGCTCCCGCCGCGCAGGGCGAAGCGCAGCGGCCCCGAGGCCTGCCGGAGCGGGTCCGCCCCCGGGCCCTGGGCCGGCGACCCAGGGGTCGGTGAACCTTGAACCGGCGAACCTTGGGCCGGCGAACCTTGGGCCGGCAGGTCGACGTCGAGGCTTTCCACCGCGATGCGGGCGAGCGCCGGGGCGTAGCGGCGCATCTCGGCCGGGTCGAGCGGCCCGGCGGCGGCCCGGCGCAGGCCCTCCAGCACCGGCTTGAGCGACAGCCCCGACAGGGTCAGCCCCTTGAGCGCGACGCGGCCGGCCGGTGCCTCGACGGCCAGCCCCTCGGCCCGCATCTCGCCGAGGCCGGGCTGGCCGGCTGCGGTATTGCCGGCTCCGGGTTTGGCCTCGCCCTCGGGCCCGTAGGTCAGCCGCGCCAGGCTGGCCAGGACCGGCTTCGCGCCGGGTCCCGCGGCCGGCCCGCCGGGCGACGCCAGGGTCAGTCCGCTGATCTCGAGGCCGCCGATCCCGAGGCCGTCGATCAGGTCGGCGGCGAGGCCCGCCATGCGGGAGCGCTCCGGCGCGTCCTTCCGGCCGGCACCCTCCGCGAGCGCCCGGACGGTCTCGCCCCACGGGATCGTGGTCGGCCGCCCGGTGAGGTCGCGGGCATCGATGCGAGCGATGCGGAACGCCGCCCCGTCGGGGCCGGTCAGCGCGATGTCCTCGGCGGTGACGCCGGCATAGACTCGGATCGGCGCCGCATCGGGCCCGCCGGGCTCGGTGAGGAGGCGCGCGAGGCCCGGCAGGTCGAGCTCGCGGGCGCTCAGGCGGCCGTAGGCGCCGGCCGCGTCGGGGCCCGGCCCCTCGACCGTCAGGGTGGCGCCGCCGGCCTCCAGGATGCCGATCCGGCCCGCCGTCACGTCCCGGGCGACGACGTCGTGGTAGACCGCGACCTGCACCCGGCCGCCCGCGGGCTGCTCGACCCGCAGGACCGGGATCACGATCTCGCGGGCGCTCAGGCGCTCGAGCCGCGTGCGCCACGGGGCCGGCCCGGCCGGGTCCAGGATCGCCCGCGCTTCGTCCCGCGACAGGGCGGTGCCGCGCAGCTCGAGCGTCGGCGCCTTGAGGGTGACGGGGCCGAGCGGCAGCACCACCGCATCGAGGGCGACCGTGGCGGTGGGGGCAGGGGGCTGCTGCGCGAGCGCCGGGCCGGCGAGGAGGGGCACGGCCGCCGGCAGGGCGGCGGCCAGCGTCGCGCAGGCGACGACACCGAGCGCGGCCCGGGCCACGCCCGTTGTCAGAGAGCGGGTCATGGCGGAACGTCCCGGAAGGATGGCTGGCGAGATTACAGGGAGAACGAGGTGCCGCAGCCGCAGGAGGCGGTGGCCTGCGGGTTCTCGATCTTGAACGACTGGCCGATCAGGTCGTTGACGAAGTCGATCGTGGCGCCCTCCATGTACGGGAGGGAGGTCGGATCGACCAGGACGGTCGCGCCGTCGCGCTCCACCGCGAGGTCGTCGTCGGTGCGATCCTTCGCGATGTCGAAGGCGTACTGGAACCCGGAGCAGCCGCCGCCATTCACGCTGATGCGCAGCATCGAGCCCGGGGGCTCGGCGCCCATGATCTCGTTGATGCGGCGGGCGGCGCGGGACGTCAGGGTGATCGGGGTCATCGACGGCTTCTCGGGTGGGGGTCCGGCGTGCGATGGCAACATAAGAACGGCGGCCCCGGGCCGCAACTGCGGCGCGCGGGCGGATGAGGGGGCACGGGACGTGAGACGGACAGGCGAGCGCTGGCGGGCCCCCTACGGCAGCGATCCTGCCGCGTCGCGCGGGCGGCTGATCGCGGAACCCGGCTCGCCGACCCGCAGCGACTTCCAGCGCGACCGCGACCGGATCGTGCACTCGGCCGCCTTCCGGCGGCTCAAGCACAAGACGCAGGTGTTCGTCCATCACGAGGGCGACCATTACCGCACCCGCCTGACCCACACCCTGGAGGTGAGCCAGATCGCCCGGGCGCTCGCCCGCGCGCTCGGCCTCGACGAGGACCTGGCCGAGGCGCTGGCGCTGGCCCACGACCTCGGCCACACCTGCTTCGGCCATACCGGCGAGGACGCGCTGCATGCCTGCATGGCCGAGCATGGCGGCTTCGACCACAACGCCCAGGCCCTGCGGCTGGTGACCCGGCTCGAGTGCCGCTACGCCACCTTCGACGGGCTCAACCTGACCTGGGAGACCCTGGAGGGGCTGGTCAAGCACAACGGCCCGCTCCTGACCCGCGACGGGCGGCCGACGCCGCATTACGCGACGGGCGGCATCCCGGTGGCGATCACCGAGTACAACGCGATCAACGACCTCGAGCTCGCGACCTTCGCCGGGCCCGAGGCCCAGGTGGCGGCGCTCGCCGACGACATCGCGTACGACGCCCACGACCTCGACGACGGCCTGCGCGCCGACCTGTTCGGCCTCGACGACCTGAACGAGGTGCCGTTCCTCGCCGGCCTCCTCGACGAGATCCGGACCGCCTATCCGGGCCTCGAGCGCTCGCGGGTGGTGCATGAGCTCGCCCGCCGGGTCATCACCCGCTTCGTCGAGGACGTGATCGCCGAGGCCGAGCGGCGCCTCGCCGCCCTGCAGCCGGCGAATGCCGCCGCGATCCGCCACGCCGCCGCCCCGGTGGTCGCCTTCTCGGAGCCGATGGCGGCGGCCGACCGGGACATCAAGACCTTCCTGTTCGCCCGGATGTACCGCCATCCCGGCGTGATGGCGGTGCGCCGCCGCGCCGCCGCGATCGTCGAGGACCTGTTCTCGACGTTCCGCCGCGACCCGACCCGGATGCCCGAGGAATGGAGCGCGGGCCTCTCCGGTCCCGACGACCCCCGCACGCCCCGCCGCGTCGCCGACTTCATCGCCGGCATGACCGACAACTATGCGGTGAGCCAGCACCGCCGGCTCTTCGCCGAGACGCCGGACCTGCACTGGGTGATCTGGCCGGGGCGGGAGGGGGGAGGGGCGTAGCCGGGCGCGACGGGCCTCACGCCGGCGCGATCACCCGCTGCAGGCAGACGGCGTTCGTGTCGCGGTAGCCGAGATGGTCGTAGAACCCGAGGACGCCGTCGTTCTCCCGCCGGACCAGGAGCTGCACCTTCCAGACGCCGCGCGCGGCGAGCCACGCCTCCGCCGCCTCGACCATGACGCGCCCGAGCCCGCCGCCCCGACGCTCGGGCGCCACCGCCACGTAGTAGAGCCAGCCGCGGTGCCCGTCCTCGCCGGCCATCGCGGTGGCGGCGACCGACCCCTCGATCTCCGCCACCAGCACGGTGCCGTGCGGCCCCCGCCGGGCGAAGGCGATGTCGGTGGCCGGGTCGTTCCAGGGTCGCGCCACGCCGGCCGCGTGCCAAAGGGCGATCACCGCCGGTATGTCGGCATCCTCGATCGGGCGGATCGTCGGCGTCATCGGGGTTCCTTGTTCCATGGTCTCGTCTCGGGGGCGTGTGCCGGAGTTTCCTTGCCCGAGTTCCCTTGCTCGAGTTCCCTTGCCAGGATCGTGCGACGGGAGGATGCAGGTCGCCCGACCCGCGCAGGAGCCCCCGGAATGCCCCGATTGATCGACCTCTCGATCGCGATCGAGAACGACGTTCCGGCCGACCCGCCGTTCCAGCGGCCGACCGTGACCTACATGGACCACGCGGCCTCGGCTCCGATGGTCGCCGCGCTGTTTCCGGGCTTGAAGCCCGAGGACCTGCCGGACGGCCAGGGCTGGGCGGTCGAGAGCGTGCAGCTCACGACCCATAACGGCACCCATCTCGACGCGCCCTGGCACTACCACCCGACCATGGACGGCGGCGCCCGGGCGATCACCATCGACGAGGTGCCCCTCGACTGGTGCTACCGGCCCGGCGTGAAGCTCGATTTCCGCCACCTGCCCGACGGCCACGTCGTGATGCCCGACGAGATCGACCGCGAGCTCGCCCGCATCGGCCATGTCCTGAAGCCCTTCGACATCGTTCTGGTGAACACGGGCGCCGGCGCCCGTTTCGGGCAGGCCGACTACGTCGATTCCGGCTGCGGCATGGGCCGGGCCGCGACCCTGCACCTGACCGGGCAGGGCGTGCGCGTCGTCGGCACCGATGCCTGGAGCTGGGACGCGCCGTTCTCCCACACCGCCCGCCGCTACGCGGCGACCGGCGATGCGGGCCTGATCTGGGAGGGCCACAAGGCCGGGCGCGAGGCCGGCTACTGCCAGATCGAGAAGCTCGCCAACCTGGAGGCCCTGCCGGCGACCGGGTTCACGGTCGCGTGCTTCCCGGTGAAGATCAAGGGCGCCTCGGCGGGCTGGACCCGGGCGGTGGCGATCCTGGGGGAGTAGGGTCGGGCCCTGCGCCACCCCCGGGACCGCCTCAGCCCCCCGGTGCGAACAGGTCCCGCTCCGCCTCGACCACCGCGTAGATGTGCTCGGCCACCGCCCGGATGCGGGCGAGGTCGCGGCTGTCGGCGTGCATCATCAGCCAGAAGCTGCGGGTGAGCGACACCGCGTCCGGCAGCACGCAGGCGAGGTCCGGGCGCCGGGCGGCCATGAAGCAGGGCAGCACCGCGACGCCGAGGCCCGCCACCGTCGCCTGGAGCTGGGCGTTGAGGTTGGCGCTGCGAAGCCGCGCCCCGGCCCCGGGGGCGACCTGGTGCAGGTAGTCGAGTTCCGGCGAGTAGAGCAGCTCGTCGATGTAGCCGACGAAGCGGTGGCCCTGAAGGTCGCGCCGCTCCCGGATCGGCGGATGCCGGGAGAGGTAGGCGGGGGCGGCGTAGAGCTTGAGCGCGTAGTCGGTGAGCTTGCGCCCGACGATGCGGCCCTCCGGCGGCAGGCTCAGGCCGATGGCGATGTCGGCCTCGCGCTTCGAGAGGCTGAACAGCCGGGCCGTCGCCACGAGCTCGATGTCGAGCTGAGGGTGGCGCTCGATCAGGCCGGTCAGGCGGGGGGCCAGGAAGGCGCTGCCGAAGCCGTCCGGCGCGCCGATCCGCACCGTGCCGACGAGCTGCGAGGCCGCCCGGCCGATCGCCGCCTCGCCGTGGATGATCGCCGATTCGATCCCGTCGGCGGTAACGACCAGCGCCAGCCCGGCCTGCGTCGCGGTGTAGCCCGAGGCGCGGCGGTGGAAGAGCTTCTCGGAGAGCCGCCGCTCCAGCCGGTCGATCCGCCGGATCACCGTCGCGTGGTCGACCCCGAGCCGGCGCGCCGCCGCCGAGACCGTGCCGGCCCGGTGCACCGCCAGCACGAAGCGGTAATCGTCCCACACGTCGCCCCGCGTCCCGTCGCTGCTCCTGGCCCCATCGCTCCTGGCCCCGTCGCCCCGTATCCCGTCGTCCTCGGCCCCGTCCGGTTCCCGCATCCGCGCACACCCGTTCCGCTCTCCTGCCCCTTCCGTCATGCGGATCGCCAGGGCAAGGTGCGTCCAAGACATCTGATCCAGGGAGGATCCCTCATGGCGCGCGAAGTCGGGCACTTCATCGGCGGCGAGCACGTTTCCGGCCGCTCGGGCCGCTTCTCGGACCTCTACCAGCCGATGACCGGCGAGGTGATCGGGCGCCTGGCGCTCGCGAGCCGGGACGAGATGCGCGCGGCCATCGAGAACGCCGCCAAGGCGCAGGTGGCTTGGGCCGCCACCAACCCGCAGCGCCGCGCCCGGGTGATGATGCGCTTCCTCGACCTCGTCGCCCGCGAGATGGACAGCCTCGCCGACCTTCTCGCCCGCGAGCACGGCAAGACGATTCCCGACGCCAAGGGCGACATCCAGCGCGGCGTCGAGGTGGTGGAGTTCGCCTGCGGCATCCCGCACCTGCAGAAGGGCGAGTACACGGAAGGGGCGGGTCCCGGCATCGACATCTACTCGATGCGCCAGCCGCTCGGCGTGGTCGCCGGCATCACGCCGTTCAACTTCCCCGCCATGATCCCGATGTGGAAGTTCGCCCCCGCCATCGCCTGCGGCAACGCCTTCATCCTCAAGCCCTCGGAGCGCGATCCGGGCGTGCCGATGCGCCTCGCCGAGCTGATGATCGAGGCCGGGCTGCCGGCCGGCATCCTCAACGTCGTCAACGGCGACAAGGAGGCGGTCGACGCGATCCTCGACGACGACATCATCCAGGCGGTCGGCTTCGTCGGTTCCTCCGACATCGCCCAGTACGTCTATGCCCGGGCGACCGCGACGGGCAAGCGCGCCCAGTGCTTCGGCGGCGCCAAGAACCACATGATCATCATGCCGGATGCCGACATGGACCAGGCCGTCGACGCCCTGATGGGCGCCGGCTTCGGCTCGGCTGGCGAGCGCTGTATGGCGGTCTCGGTGGCGGTGCCGGTCGGCGAGAAGACCGCCGACGCCCTGATGAGCAAGCTGATCCCGCGGGTCGAGAGCCTGAAGATCGGCCCGTCCACCGACCCGAGCGCCGATTACGGCCCGCTGGTGACCAAGGCGGCGCTGGAGCGGGTGCGCAACTACGTGGAGATCGGCGTGAACGAGGGCGCCAAGCTCGCGGTCGACGGCCGGGGCTTCAAGATGCAGGGCTACGAGAACGGCTTCTACATGGGCGGCTGCCTGTTCGACCACGTCACGCCGGAGATGCGCATCTACAAGGAGGAGATCTTCGGCCCCGTGCTGTCGGTGGTGCGGGCCAAGGACTACGCCGAGGCCCTGCGGCTCCCCAACGAGCACGAATACGGCAACGGCGTCGCGATCTTCACCCGCGACGGCGACGCGGCCCGCGACTTCGCCGCCAAGGTCCAGGTCGGCATGGTCGGCATCAACGTGCCGATCCCGGTGCCGCTGGCCTACTACACCTTCGGCGGCTGGAAGCGCTCGGGCTTCGGCGACCTCAACCAGCACGGGCCCGACGCGGTGCGCTTCTACACCAAGACCAAGACGGTCACCCAGCGCTGGCCGTCGGGGGTGAAGGAGGGCGCGCAGTTCTCGATGCCGGTGATGCAGTAACGCCTGTCAGGCGTGCGGGAGCCATCCGGGCTTTACGCGAGTGGCACGGGTTTCCCCTCTCCCCGCGGGCGGGGAGAGGCCTTCACCCCCCTTGTCGGGGGTGAAGGGAGCCCACAGGGCGAGGGTGAGGGGGTGGTGCCGGAAGAGTTTCATCCGGAAACACCCCCTCACCCTCGCTCCGGCTAAGCCTCCGCTTGCTGCGTCTCCTGAACGGAGACACAGCCCTCTCCCCGCCCGCGGGGAGAGGAGAAACCCGCCCCATTCCAAGGCCGGGCACAGACAATAGTCGACACAGAACGGGAGGAACCGCCGCCATGACCCTGTTCACCCTCCCCGAGGACCAGGTCGCGATCCGCGACATGGCGCGCAGCTTCGCGGCCGAGCGGATCGCGCCGCACGCCCTCGACTGGGACGAGCGCAAGCATTTCCCTCTCGACGTGCTGCGGGAAGCCGCCGCCCTCGGCATGGGCGGCATCTATGTTTCCGAGGAGCATGGCGGCTCGGGGCTGACCCGGCTCGACGCCGCCCTGATCTTCGAGGCGCTGAGCCTCGGCTGCCCGACGGTTGCGGCCTTCCTGTCGATCCACAACATGGCCGCCTGGATGATCGACCGGTTCGGGTCGGAGGGCCAGCGCGCGCGCTTCCTGCCGGGCTTGTGCCGGATGGATCAGGTCGCCGCCTATTGCCTGACCGAGCCGGGCTCGGGCTCGGATGCCGCGTCGCTGCGCACCACCGCGCGCCGCGACGGCGACCATTACGTCCTCGACGGCGCCAAGCAGTTCATCTCGGGCGCCGGCGCGGCGGATTTCTACGTGACGATGGTGCGTACCGGCGAGGCGGGACCGAAGGGCATCTCGACCCTGGTGGTGCCCGCCGACGCGCCCGGCCTGTCCTTCGGCCCGAACGAGCGCAAGATGGGCTGGAACGCCCAGCCGACCCGGGCGGTGATCTTCGAAGGGTGCCGGGTGCCGGTCGAGAACCGCCTCGGCGAGGAGGGGATCGGCTTTCGCATCGCCATGGCGGGACTCGACGGCGGCCGGCTCAACATCGGCGCCTGCTCGCTCGGCGGCGCGCAGGCCGCCCTCGACAAGAGCTTGGCGTACATGGCCGAGCGCAAGGCCTTCGGGAAGCGCCTCGACGAATTCCAGGCGCTGCAGTTCCGCCTCGCCGACATGGCGACGGAGCTGGAAGCCGCCCGCGCGCTCCTCTACGGCGCGGCGGCGGCCCTCGACCGCAAGGATCCCGACGCCACCCAGCGCTCGGCGATGGCCAAGCGCTTCGCCACCGATACCGGCTTCCGGGTCGCCAACGAGGCGCTCCAGCTCCACGGCGGCTACGGCTACCTGTCGGAATACGGGGTGGAGAAGATCGTCCGCGACCTGCGGGTGCACCAGATCCTGGAGGGCACCAACGAGATCATGCGGGTGATCGTGGCGCGGGGCCTGGTGGGGAGCTGAGGCATGACCGCGTCAGACGGGGCGCGCCGCGAGGGCCCGACTGACCCCCTCGGGATCGTGCGCGATGACCGTCAGGTAGGCCTGGGCGGGCTGATCCGGAACCGTGCGGCCCTGCTCCCAGTCCCGCAGGGTGCCGAGCGGGATGTGATAGCGCGCTGCGAATTCTTCCTGGGTCAGCGCGAGGGCCCGCCGCAGCGTGCGGATTCGGGGCAGGCGCCGGGCGCTGGCCGCGCTCTCCGGGCTCGTCGGGCGCGCGTCGGGATCCGCCGCCGCTGCGCGCGCGACCTCCTCATCGCTCATCGGCCGCAGCGGTGCCGGTGCGAACGGCGTCTCGCTCCCATCCGGGTGGCACCGCACCACGCTGCCGTCAGGCCGAATTCTCGCGGAAATAACGGTCTCGCTCATGTCGCTCTGCCCGTCGCGCGGAGATCAGGCGGATCTCCTCCCCGCGTTCCGTATAGGTCACGAACAGGATGACGCCGTCACACATGCCGAGCATGTTGATGCGCTCCTCGCCGTAATCCCCCCTGTCGTCGATCTGCTCCACGGCGAAGGGATCCCGGAATGCCATCAGGGCGATCTCGAACGCAACGCCGTGCCGGCGAAGGTTCGAAGCCGCCTTCCGTTCATCCCAGGTGAACCGGTTCGCCATGGATGTACGGATTCTCCGTAGTCGCTTCAATCAACCACACGGCAAGACGGAAGACAACGATGACGCAGATCGCATTCCTGGGCCTCGGCAACATGGGCGGGCCGATGGCCGCCAACCTTGTCGCGGCGGGCCACGCCGTGACCGGCTTCGACCTGATGCCCGACGCCCTCGACGTCGCCCGCGCGGCCGGCGTGACGGTGGCCGAGAGCGCCGAGGCCGCGGTGACGGGGGCCGAGATCGTCGTCACCATGCTGCCGGCGGGGCGTCACGTCCTGGCGGTCTACGATGCGGTGCTGCCCCATGTGGCGGCGGGTGCGCTCTTGATCGACTGCTCGACCATCGACGTGGCGAGCGCTCGCGCCGCGCACGAGAAGGCGCAGGGACGCGGGCTCGCCGGCCTCGACGCCCCGGTCTCCGGCGGTGTCGGCGGCGCCAAGGCCGCGACCCTGACCTTCATGGCGGGCGGCTCGGCCGACGCCTTCGCCCGGGCCGAGCCGATCCTCGCGAAGATGGGCCGCAAGGTCGTGCATTGCGGCGAGGCCGGCGCCGGCCAGGCGGCCAAGATCTGCAACAACATGATCCTCGGCATCTCGATGATCGGCGTCGCCGAGGCCTTCGTGCTGGCGGAAAAGCTCGGCCTGTCGCATCAGGCCCTGTTCGACGTCGCCTCGACCTCGTCGGGCCAGTGCTGGTCGCTCACCACCTACTGCCCGGTGCCGGGCCCGGTTCCGGCCTCGCCGGCCAACGCCGACTACAAGCCGGGCTTCGCCGCCGCCCTGATGCTGAAGGACCTGCGCCTGTCGCAGGAGGCCGCCGCGGGCGCCGGCGCCGCGACGCCCCTCGGCGCCCATGCCGAGGCGATCTACGCCGCCTTCGAGGCGGCGGGGCAGGGGGGCACGGACTTCTCGGGCATCATCCGCCACCTGCGCGAGGCGGGGCGGGAGTAGAGGGTCGCGCGCCTCAGCGCACGGCCGCCGCGATCAGGGCGGTCGAGGCGATCGGCAGGACGGAGCGTCCCTCCGCCATGCGGCGCGCCTCGGCGATCACCGCCGCCTTGTCCGCGTCGTCGAGGCTCGTCCAGTCGGGCGATAGGCCGAACACGGTGTCGGGGGTGTCGAGACGCGCGACGTCGAGATCGTAGTCGAATACGACAGGGGTGATCTCCGGCGCGCGATACCCGGCCGCGACCATCTCCCGGGCCAGCCGGTCCGGGTCGCCCAGGATCCCCACGCCGTCGGGCATCGCCATTGCGGCGCGGTCGGGAAACAGCCTCTCGCGGATCCGGCGCAGCAGCAGGAAGCTGGCCGCGCCCTGCTCCCGCCAGGCCGCCACCACGCCGTGGCCGCCGGGCTTCGTCACCCGGGCCATCTCGGCGAGCCCCCGGCGCCAGTCGGGAAACAGGATCACGCCGAAGATCGAGAACACGGCGTCGAAGCCGGCATCCGGCAGGGCGAGGGCCTGCCCGTCCATCACCCGCGCCTCGATATCGGGCTGGGCCGAGGCCGCCACGCGGGCGACCATGGCGGGCGAGAAATCGA
The DNA here is from genome assembly GCF_036448855.1 of Methylobacterium ajmalii. Taxonomy (NCBI): domain Bacteria; kingdom Pseudomonadati; phylum Pseudomonadota; class Alphaproteobacteria; order Hyphomicrobiales; family Methylobacteriaceae; genus Methylobacterium; species Methylobacterium ajmalii. Next base: position 5,506 of record NZ_JAZFXT010000063.1, on the reverse strand, counting down.
CGGCCAGGACCTGCGCGCCCGTTCGCGCCGCAGCGTGCGCGAGGGCGCCCGTCCCCGTCGCCACGTCGAGGACGCGGCTGCCCGGGATCAGCGGCACCCGCGCGAGCGCCGCCTCGGCGAAGCGCGCGGTGAACGGATGCGCGGTCTCTTCGTAATGCTCCGCCACCTTGTCCCACCGGGCGGGATCCTCGAACTCGCGCATCGCCGACGCTCCTCCGCTTCGTGATCTCGAATCACGTAACTTCAAAAGTATCGTAAGTCGGACTGCTTGCCAATCCGGCCGTCCCGTGGAGGATGGCGCCGTGCGCACCGACAGCCGCCTTTCCCGGACCCTCCACGTCCTCCTGCACATGGCCCGCCACGACGGGCCGATGACCTCCGAGGCGATCGGGCGGATGCTCGGCACCAATCCGGTCGTCGTCCGCCGCACGATGGCGGGCTTGCGCGAGGCCGGTTACGTCCGGTCCGACAAGGGACATGGCGGCGGCTGGACCCTCGCGGCGAATCTCGACGGGGTCTCGCTGCTCGACGTCCATCGCGCGGTCGGCGGTCCCCATCTCTTCGCGATCGGCAGCGACCATCCGAACCCGGCCTGCGCCGTCGAGCGGGTGGTCAACGAGGCGGTGGAGGGCACGCTGCGCGAGGCCGAGGCGCTGCTCGTCGCGCGGCTGGCCGCGGTCAGCCTCGGCGAACTGGCCCGCAGCTTCGATGCACGCTGTCGCGTGGACGGGGTCGAGGCTGCGACCGGTTGCGGCTGAAGGCGGCGCCCGGCCGGCACCTTCCGGCCCGTCGGTCGCGTCGCCTACCGGGCGGCGCCCGGACCGGTGCGCTCGGGCACGAGCGAGCGGGCGAACCCCGGGCCTCCGGGCGGCCGGTCGGCGAATCCCGGCATCCGATCGTACGATTGCGCGCGTTGGTGTCGGGATGGATCCCCACGACGAGGCGGACGCACCCCTGGGCTCTCGCTTCCGCCTCGGCCGCCCGGATCAGCGTTCGGCCGATGCCGGCGCAGCGCGCGCCCGGGGCGACGAAGAGATGGTGCAGGTTCATGACCCGCGTCGCCTCCTGGGCGCGTTACAGGCCGACGAGGCTCGTCCCATCCTCGGCGACCAGGGCGGTCGCCCAGGGCGATGGGCCGAACAGGTCGGCCCGCAGGGCCGCCGCATCGGTCGTCGCCTGGTCGCCGTGATGCGCGGCGAGCTGCCCGATCAGGTCGGCGAGTGCCGGTGCGTCGTCCGGAACGGCGCGACGGAGGAGGACCCCGGCAGGTGCGTCATCCATGGGCGGCTCCGTCGACAACAAAAACGGCCGCCGGGCGATTGGCCCCGCGGCCGTGAAGACGGGCGGGCCCGAATAGGCCCGCCGATGCGGCTCAGCCGATCCGTGCGGATCAGAGGCCGTTGAACTTGTAGCTGAAGCCGGCGCGCACGAGGTTGCCCTCGGTGTGGAAGCGCGAGGTGTAGGAGCCGCGCGGCTGGGCGCCGACGCCGTTGTTCACCGCGAGGCCGGTGTTGTTCACCAGCACGTTGCGGCTGCCGAGGTCGTAGTGCAGGTACTCGGCCTTCACCGTCACCGCCTCGGACTTCACGCCGATCAGGCTGAGGACGCTGAAGCGCGAGAAGATCGAGTCGGTCGGCAGGGCGTACTCGATGCCGCCGCCATAGGCGTAGCCGGTCTCGAGGTCGTTGTAGCGGCCGGTATAGGCCAGCGCGAGCGGCGGGTTGGCGCCGGCGGTGGTGTAGAAGTTGGCGCGGTAGTCGACGCCGCCATAGGCGAAGCCGCCCATGCCGTAGACGAAGACGCGGTCGAAGGCGTAGCCGACGCGGCCGACGACGGTGCCGAGCCAGGACAGCTCCTGACGGAAGGCGCTCGGGTCCGAGAAGCCGTTGTTCGCGGCGAGCTGCGGGCCGAGGTAGAAGGTGTTCTTGTGGATGTCGTTCCAGGCCCAGTCGGCCTGGACGCCGACCACGAAGCCCGAGCCCGGCGTGAACTGGTAGTTGTAGCCGAAGCCGCCGCCGATGTTGGCGAGGCCGTCCTGCTCGTTGCGCACCGACGGCGGGCGGCGCAGGGTCGCGACGTTGCCGATCGTGTTGGTCGGGGTCAGGTCGTTGCCGAGCGTGGTGATGCGCTGGCGGTCGGTGAAGGTGTAGTCGGTGTGCAGGCCGCCGTAGAAGCCGGTCCAGGTGAAGACCGGGACGGGGGTGAATACCGGCGGCGGGGCGACGCGGCGCGGCAGGTCGGCGGCGGTGGCGGCACCGGCGAGGAGGGTCGCGGCGACGCCGGCGAGCAGGAAGGACTTGAACACTGGACGGCGCCTCGGTTGGACGGATATGTGGCGCCACGCTAGCTTGAGCGTGGCCGAACGCCTATGACCGCCGCGCCACACCGGCCGCGGCACCGTCGAGGTTTGCTGAATTTTTTCCGGCCCGCGCCGCAGCGGCGCGGCCGGGTCACCCGGAGCAGCCATGCGCGTGGGGAAGCGGCGGAGTGCCGGAGGCGCCGCGTGACCGCCCGGGCCCTGATGATCCAGGGCACCGGCTCGGATGTCGGCAAGTCGCTGATCGTCGCCGGGCTCGCCCGCCTCTACGCCCGCCGGGGCCTCAGGGTCAGGCCGTTCAAGCCGCAGAACATGTCGAACAACGCCGCCGTCACGGCCGATGGCGGCGAGATCGGCCGCGCCCAGGCGCTCCAGGCCCGGGCCGCGGGCGTGGCGCCCTCGGTGCACATGAACCCGGTGCTGTTGAAGCCCCAGAGCGAGATCGGCTCGCAGGTGGTGGTGCAGGGCCGCATGGTCGGCACGGCCCGGGCCCGCGAATACCAGGACTGGAAGCCGCGCCTGCTCGCGGCGGTCGTCGAGAGCTTCGGGCGCCTGCGGGCGGAATCCGACCTCGTCCTCGTCGAGGGCGCGGGCTCGGCCTCCGAGGTCAACCTGCGCCGGGGCGACATCGCCAATATGGGGTTTGCCCGCGCCACCGGCACGCCGGTGATCCTCCTTGGCGACATCGACCGCGGCGGGGTGATCGCGAGCCTCGTCGGCACCAAGGCGGTGATCGATCCGGAGGATGCCGCGATGGTCCGCGGCTTCCTCGTCAACCGCTTCCGCGGCGACCCCGCGCTGTTCGCCGACGGGATGGAGCTGATCGCCGCCCGCACCGGCTGGGAATCGCTCGGGCTGATCCCGCATTTTCCCGACGCGGCGTGGCTGCCGGCCGAGGACGTCTTGGGCCTCAGGGGCGCCGAGCGGCCCGGCGGCAAGGTCGTGGCGGTGCCCGTCCTGCCGCGCATCGCCAATTTCGACGACCTCGACCCCCTGCGGGCCGAGCCCGGGGTGAGCGTGGTGCTGGTCGAGCCCGGCCGGCCGATCCCCGCCTCGGCCGACCTCGTGCTGCTGCCGGGCTCGAAGACCACCATCCCCGACCTCGCCTTCCTGCGCGCGCAGGGCTGGGACGTCGACATCCTGGCCCATCGCCGCCGCGGCGGGCGGGTGCTCGGCCTGTGCGGCGGCTACCAGATGCTCGGCACCTCCCTGAGCGACCCGCACGGCATCGAGGGCCCGCCCGGCACGGTGGCGGGCCTCGGCCTCCTCGACGTCGCGACGGTGCTCACGCCCGAGAAGCGGCTGGCGGCGGCCCGCGGCGTCAGCCTGCCGGACGAGACCCCGTTCACCGGCTACGAGATGCATGTGGGGGAGACCGCCGGCCCCGACGCGGCGCGCCCGCTCGTGCGCCTCGCCGACGGCCGCCCCGACGGCGCCGTCTCGGCCGACGGGCTCGTCTGCGGCACCTACGTGCACGGCCTCTTCGCCGACGAGGGCCAGCGCGCCCTGTGGCTCTCCCGCCTCGGCGCCGCGCCGGGGCCGGAGGCCTACGAGGCGGTGATCGAGCGCGTGCTCGACCGGCTGGCCGACCATCTCGCGGCCCATGTCGACGCCGACCGGCTGCTCGCGCTCGCGGGGTAGGGCCGGCTCCAACGCCTCAGCGGCGCACCTCCGTCGCCATCCGCACCGCGAGCGCGGCCAGCACCGTTCCCATCACCCAGCGCTGGACGACCGCGAAGGAGGGCCGCCGGGTCAGAAATACCGCGCTCGATCCGGCCGAGACCGCGATCGCCGCGTTGACGAGGACGCTGATCGCGATCTGCGCTGCACCAAGCGCGACTGGCGCTCGATGAGCTTGAATCGGTTGACCTGGCCTTCCGCTGGCCGCTACTCCGTGGCTCCGTGAGAGCAGCCCGGACGGCCGCGATATCCGCCTCCAATCCCGAGGCGAACGTCGCGATGGCAGAAGCGTCGCAGCTCCGTGCTCGCGTGATCCAGGCGGCGATGTCCGCTGCGGCGTCCGCATCCTGATCATTAGTGACGGTCCTGCCCTTCCCTGCGGCCCGCACCATGGCTGCATCGCTCGCATCCCGCTCTGAGGGGGGCTGGGCGAGCAATCGCGCCATTTGCCCTGCGGGCGGCACTGGAGCTTCCGTGCCGGGCCGCTGGGATGCACGCTGGCCCTCGCCCAGAGGGGGCGGCCTGATCGGACCAGCCTCGTCCGGCGCTCGGCGACGAGGCGGTGGCCCTGCCGGCTCGTCCCGGGATCGCCCCGTTCCCGGATCTCGCGCCACAGGGCCATCGCGTTCTCGCAGCCCTCGTCGATCCGCCCCGCCAGGTACGCGGCGTGCGGATCAAGCAGGCTCGGACCGGCACCGTGAGGTAGCCGCGCCGGGAACGCTTCGACGCTCGCATATTTGCGCACCGTCGCACGCGCCAGCCCAGGGCACGGGCGATCGCGAGCAGGGGCTCCCCGCCGGCATGCCGCCGGCGGACTTCGTCGTAGACAGCCTGTCATCCTTTCGAGGACGCCCGCCGCGTCTCGCGCCCGAGCGGGTCGCGGGTGAACGCCAGCGGTGCGTGGTCGTCGATGGTCAGCGAGGCCAGGGCCCCGAGGGGATCGCGCCCGATCCGCACCAGGCTCGCGCCCGGCTGACCCGCCTTGATCCGCCGCTCGATCCGCCGCCCGAGCCCGTCGAGCCGGCTCTCGACCCGGCGCCCGTTGGTCGTCTCGGCCACGATCCGGCCGTTGCCGTCCCGCTCCAGCACCACCCGCGCCGCCCGGCTCGACGCCTCGACCAGCAGCCCGCGGCCGTCGTAGCGCAGATGCGTCTCGTCCCGCGGGCGCGCCCCCTCCGGGTCGTCGGCGGCAAACGTGCGGATCGCAGTGAGCCGGTCGGAGCGGTCGTAGGTGTAGACGAGCCGCGACCCGTCGGGCTTGCGCGTCTGCGTCACCCGCCCGGCCGGATCGCGGGTGTACTCCGTGCGCCGGCCGTCGAAATCCTCCTCGGCCACCACCCGGCCCTCGCCGTCGTGGGTCAGGGAGAGGCGCCTGCCGCGGGGATGTGATTAGGCGTGGAATAAGGACCCCGTTTCCGGGGTGATCGGCGTCCAAACGGGACCCCCAGGATACTTCATCCAGACTGCCTCCCGCATTCGGAACGGGAGGCTCGCGGAGGATGTTGGTCG
>NZ_JAZFXT010000062.1:0-31549 GCF_036448855.1 Methylobacterium ajmalii | reverse complement strand
GCGAAAACAGGACCAGCGCCTGACCAAGGTCAGGCTTGCCAGCCCGGACTGTCTCGAAGATGGCTCAGCGCCCGGGCCGCTGTCGCGGCCGGCGCCGATGAGTGGTCGTATAGGCTCCGGGTTTCGGGCGGTCAACACCCTTTCTCCGGCCGAGCTTCCAGAAAATGCCCCGCCCCTGCCGGCGACGGGGCCTCGGCTATGGGAGTGCGGCCGGGGCGTCGGCCGCGAGGCGGGCCGGCTTGGTGCGGATATCCATGGCGTTGCCGCGCCAGACGATGTCGCGGGCAACCCAGGCGGCGAGCCAGATCGGGACGAAGAGCAGGTCGCGGGCAAGGCACGCGAGGGGGAAACGCCAGGACCATGGCCAGCCGTTGCGGGCGGCGAGCCGCCACTCGGCGCCGTACCAGGCCGCGGCGGTGCCGAGCATCGCCGCGAGGCCGGCAAGCCCGCCCCCGGCCGCCGGATAGGCGGCGAGCATCGGGATCACCGCACCGGTGCCGATCTCGGGGGCGAAGAAAAGCGGGAAGGTGACCCGGCGCAGGCGCGCCCAGCGCAACTGGCGCGACCACACCTCGGCGCCCCGGCGCGGCCCGAGCGGCTGGGCGAAGGGAGAGGCGACGAGATGGACCTTGCGGCCCATGGCACGCACCAGCTTGGTGGCGGCGGCGTCCTCGGCGATCTCGGCGGCGAGCGCCCGGATCCCACCCTGCGTCTCCAGGAGCGGCCGGTACCAGAGCATGCTCTTGCCCTGGGCAAAGCCCAGGCCCAGCGCCTCGCCGACATATTGCCAGCGCGCCTGCAGGGTGTTGAGGAAGGCGCACTCGACCTCGGCCCAGAAGCTGCCCGGTCGCGTGCCGACCGGCGTCGAGCAGACGAGGCCGGTGTCGGACCGCCACGCGGCGCGCAGGCGCTGGATGTAGTCCTCCGGCATCAGCACGTTCGAATCGGCCAGCACGATCCAATCGTAGCGCGCCTCGTCCCAGCCGCGGATGCAGTTGTTGAGCTTGGGGTTGTCGCTCACCCGCTCGTCGCCGACGATCAGCCGGGCCGGGACGTCCGGATGCATAGCGATCAGCCGCTCGACGAGCGGCACGATCGGATCGGTGGCGCGCGCGACGCAGAAGATCAGCTCGTAGTGCGGATAGGCGAGGCGGAAGCCCGAGCCCAGCGTCTCCTCGCTGTAGGTCTCAAGGCCGCAGACCGGGCGCACCACCGTGACCGGCGCGTCCTGAAGCCCGGCGGAGGCGGGGTCCGGCCGGCCGAGGCGGCGCAGCGCGATGGCGAGGCTCGCGAGGTTGATGACCGTGAGGGCGAGGCAGATGATGGCGGCAAGGCCGGTACCGGTCATGCGGGTCCTCCCGGGCCGGTCGAGACCCGCGCCCTCCCCTCCCCTCAAACAGATCGGCTGTTGCAACCGTATGACGGCAGCGCGTGCGCCGGACCGGTGTTTCCTGGCCGCATCACCCGGGCGGCGGCGGCCTGGACCCCGCCCGTCGCCGGGTTAGATGATCCGGCGAGATCTTTTGAAGCTCGCGAACCGACGAGTCCGGCATGCCGCACCAGCCCGATCCCCGCCCGACCCTCCAGGCCCCGGACGACGACCCGTATCTCTGGCTCGAGGAGGTCGACGGCGCACGGGCGCTGGCCTGGGTCGAGGCGCAGAACGCCGACACCCTCGCGGCCTACGCCGACGGGCGCTACGCAGCCGACCGCGACGGCCTGAAGGCCGCGCTCGACCGGCCCGACAAGATCCCGGGCGTCACCCGGCGCGGCGGCCTCCTCTACAACCTGTGGCAGGATGCCGGGCATCCCCGCGGCCTGTGGCGGCGCACGACGGAAGGCGAGTACCGCAAGGCCGATCCCGCCTGGGAGGTGCTCCTCGACCTCGACGCGCTGGCCCGCGACGAGGGCCAGGACTGGGTGTGGAGCGGCGCCGCGAGCCTGCCGGGCAGCCACGCCCGGGCGCTCGTCCAGCTCTCCCGCGGTGGCGGCGACGCCACGGTGGTGCGCGAGTTCGACCTCGAGACCCGCTCCTTCGTCGCGGACGGCTTCTCGCTGCCGGAAGCCAAGAGCATCCCGGTCTGGCTCGATCCCGACACGCTGCTGCTGGCGAGCCCGCTCGGCGGGCCGGAGCACGCGACGCCGTCGGGCTACGCCCGCACCGTGCGGCTGTGGCGGCGCGGCACCGACCCGCTCGACGCCCCGGTGATCTTTTCCGCCGGCCCGGCCAGCATGGTCGCCTACGGCTATCCCGACCGGGAGGCGAACCCCGAACGCCTGGTCTTCGCCGAGCGCACCGGCTTCTTCGACGGCACGATCCAGCTCGGCGACCGCACCGGTCCGAAAACCCGCCTCGACATTCCGACCGATGCCGACGCGCACTGGCACCGCGGCTTCCTGGCCATCCGCCTGCGCACGCCGTGGGCGGTGGGCGGGACTACGCATCCGGCCGACAGCGTGCTCGGCATCGGGCTCGACGCGTTCCTGGAGGGCGCGCGGGACTTCCAAGTGCTGTTCACCCCGGGTCCGCGCCGGGCGCTGCAGGGCTTCTTCTGGACCGGCGGGCAACTGGTCCTGTCGATCCTCGACGACCTGAAGGCGGTTTTTCCGGTCTTCACCCCCTCGCCGAGCGGGTGGGCGGAGGGCCGTGTCGCCGGCCTGCCGGAGCTCGGCGTCGTCAGCGTCTGGTCGATGGACGGCGAGGAGGAGGAATCGAACGGCGACCTGATGGTGGCCGCCAACGACCCCGTCACCCCCTCGACCCTGCTGACGACCCGGCCCGATCTCGCCGCGCCGACGCTGCTCAAGCAGGCACCCGCCCTGTTCGAGGCCGACGGAATGGTGGTGACCCGGCACGAGGCGGTGTCGAGCGACGGCGAGCGCATCCCCTACGTCCAGGCCGGCCCGGCCGGCGAGACCGGCGAGGCGCCGGTGCACCTCTCGGGCTATGGCGGCTTCCAGGTGACGAACCTCGCCGGCTACTCGGCGGTGCTCGGCCGGCTCTGGCTCGCCAAGGGCGGCACCCGGGTGGTCGCCAACATCCGCGGCGGCGGCGAGTTCGGCACCCGCTGGCACGAGGCCGGACGGCGCGAGGGCAAGGCGCTGACCCACGACGACTTCGCGGCGGTGGCCGCCGACCTGGTGCGCCGCGGCGTGACGACCCCCGGACGCATCGCCGCCGAGGGCGGCTCGAACGGCGGCCTCCTCATCGCCAACATGCTGACGCGCTATCCCGAGCGCTTCGGCGCGCTGTTCTGCACCGTGCCGCTGATCGACATGCGCCGCTACACCAAGCTGCTGGCCGGCGCGAGTTGGATCGCCGAGTACGGCGACCCGGAGATCCCGGAGGACTGGGCCTTCCTGCAGCACATCTCGGCCTACCACGTCGCGGAGGCCGGCAAGCCCTATCCGCCGATCCTGATCGCCACGACGCGGCGCGACGACCGGGTCCATCCGGGCCACGCCCGCAAGATGGCGGCGAAGCTCCAGGCGCTCGGCTGCGATGCCCGCTTCTACGAGCCCGAGGCCGGCGGCCATTCCCACGGCAAGAACAGCGCCGAGACCGCCGCCTTCGCGGCGCTCGGTGCCGCCTTCCTGCGCCGGGCGATCGGCTGGGAGCCGGAGGTCGCCGGGGCCTGAGCGAACCATGCCCTCGCGCCCTGGCATCGGCACGTCGACGCCAGGGCGCGTTCGGGTTGGCCCGGCGCCTTCGAACGGAGCCGATCGAAGGCGCGGTCGTATCGGCAGTTCACACCCGGGAACCCGCGGGCGGCGCGCACGTCGTTCCGGCAGCGCATGGCATCATGCCCGCGCGTCCTGCCGAAACGGGGAAGTCTCCACGATGCGCGCCGCTTGTCTCGCCGTCACCCTCTGCGTGGCCGGTGCAACCCTCGGGGCGGGCGAGGCACGGGCCGGAATCCTGATCGCGGTCGACAAGACCACCCAGCGGATGACCGTGACGCGGGACGGCCGGACGCTCTACGACTGGCCGGTCTCCACCGGCATGGCCGGCTACAACACGCCCCGCGGCACCTTCTCGCCGTCGCGCATGGCGGCCGATTACCGCTCGCGCGAATGGGACGACGCGCCGATGCCGCACGCGATCTTCTTCACCGGTCGCGGCCACGCCATCCACGGCAGCGGCCATACCGGCCGCCTCGGCACCCCGGCCTCGCACGGCTGCGTGCGCCTCGCGCCGGGCAAGGCCGCGACGCTGTTCGCCCTCGTGAAGGCGGAGGGCATGGGCAACACCCGGGTGGTGATCGGCGGCGACGAGACGGCGCTGGCCGGCCGTGCCTCGCCGCGGCGCGAGGCACGGCGCGCCCCCCTGGACCGGGACGGCTTCGCGCAGGACGGCCTCTACGCGCAGAACGGCCTCTACGCGGATGCGCCGGTCGCCCGCCCGCGGCGCGGCCGCAGCGCCGATCCGTGGGGCGATGCCGGCTGGCAGCCGGTCGGGGCAGCCTATCCGCCGGCCTATGGCGGGACCTACTACACCGTCGTTCCGGGCTACTGAGCCCGCCGGCCGCGGCGCGGTTGCATGCGGTGCGCATCACGGCTTTGCCGCGCCCCGCCGCGATGGCACAAGCGGCCCGTCGCGGCCCCTTTCCGGCCGCGCCGGGAGCCATGGCGATGACGGTGTCGAGCGACGACGAGCTGGAGGCCCTGCGGCGGATCGGCCGCATCGTCGCCGACGCCCTGGAGGCGATGGGCCGGGCGATCGAGCCCGGCATGACCACGGCCGAGCTCGACCGGATCGGTCGGGCGCACCTGGAGCGGGCCGGCGCCCGCTCGGCGCCCGAAGCGGTCTACGGCTTTCCCGGCGCGACCTGCATCAGCGTCAACGAGGAGGTCGCCCACGGCATCCCGGGGGAGCGCCGGATCGCGCCGGGCGACCTCGTCAACATCGACGTCTCGGCCGAAAAGGACGGCTGGTTCTCCGATACCGGCGCGTCCTTCGCGGTGCCGCCGGTGACCCGGGCGGTGGAGCGGCTGTGCCGGGACGGGCGCCGGGCGATGTGGACCGGCCTGCGCCAGGTCGGGACCGGCAAGCCGCTCGCGGGCATCGGCCGGGCGGTCGGCGCCTTCGCGCAGAAGAACGGCTACACGCTGGTGCGCAACCTTGCGAGCCACGGGATCGGCATCTCGCTGCACGAGGAGCCGACCGAGATCGCGACCTGGCCCGACGCCTCCGAGCGCCGGATCATGACCGAGGGGCTGGTCTTCACCGTCGAGCCGTTCCTGTCGCTGGGCGCCGACTACGCCGAGAGCGGCGAGGACGATCCCTGGACCCTCTACAGCCGGCCGCGCGCGCTCACGGTGCAGTACGAGCACACGGTGGTGGCGACCCGGAACGGGCCGCTCGTCCTCACCATGCCGGGGACCTAGAGCGCTTCACGAACGCGTTGCAATCGCGAAGCTCTCTAAGTCTTTGTTTTGTCGCATTTTCTCCGACGAACCGGTTTCCACTTCGTCGGAAAATGCTCTCAGCATCATTCGCCGAAGTGGTCACTGGTTCGGCGGCGGAAATGATGCAAAAAGCAAAAGGCTCAGCAGAGTTGCCCTGCGCAACTCTGCTGAGCGGGCGCACGTCACCGCAGCCAGTAGCGCTCGGGGCTGAGCGGCGGCGGCACCGGGGCACCGAGGGCATCCTGCACGATGCCGTCGATCCCGCGCAGCAGCGCGTCGAGGGGCAGGTCGTTGGCGGCCGAGCCGAACGGCTCCTCCAGCTCGTCGCCCAGCGCATCGAGGCCGAAGAACGTGTAGGCGACCAGCGCCGTCGCCACCGGCGTTCCCCAGCCGAGCGACGCGGCGAGGCCGAAGGGCAGGAGCAGGCAGTAGAGCCAGGCGGTGCGGTAGAGGAGCAGCGTATAGGCGAAGGGCAGGGGCGTGCCCTGGATGCGCTCACAGGCCGCCTGCACCCCCGACAGACCGGCGAGCTTCTGCTCGAGGAGCCCGAACGATACGTCGCTCAAGGTCCCCTCGCGCATCGCCCCGGCGAGATCGGCGGCGAGGCCGGACAGGGCGGCGTCGGCCGGGCTGGCGCGGGACGCGAGACGCCCGCGCTCGGCCTGCGGCAGGTGGGGAGCGGCGGCGGCCGCGTCGTCCTGCCCGCGCAGGCGGGCGTGCAGCGCGTGGGCGAAGCCCGCGAGGCGCTCCAGGCAGCGTCGGCGGCGGGCGTCGTCCTCCGGCAGAAGCGCCCCGAGCAGCCGGGCGAGCCCGCGGGCCTCGACGACCAGGCTGCCCCAGACCTTCCGGGCCTCCCACCAGCGGTCGTAGCAGGCGTTGTTGCGGAAGCTGAGAAAGATCGAGAGCGCGAGTCCGATCAGGGTGAACGGCCCGATGCCGGCGGTGAGCGGGATCGCGTGAGCCCAGCCCTGCTCCGTCGCGACGACCAGGCAGGCGACGGCCGTGATGGCGGTCACCTGCGGGGCGATCTGCGGCAGGATCGACCCGCGCCACGCGAACAGGATCGCGAGGGCGCCGGGGCGGGGACGGACGATCATCGGGTGCGCACGCTCTCCGGAAGAAGGTGCGCGGTCATCCGCCCCCGCGCGGCCGGGGTCAAGCGCCCGTCCGCCGCCGGACTTCTCAGCCTCCGGACTTTCTCAGCCTCCGGACTTGGCGCTCGCCGTCACGTCGATATCCACCCCCACCTGCAGGGCGACCATCGAGTCGTTGGCCCAGGAGCCCTGGCCGACGCCGTAATCGGTGCGCACGAGGTCGAGGTGCCCGACCGCGTGGGCGGTGCCGCCCGAGACCGTGAGCGTGAACGGCAGGGTCACGTCCTTGCGCAGGCCGCGGATCGTCAGCGTGCCGACCGCGTCGTAGGCGTCGCCGCCCTTGGCCACGAAGCGGGTCGCCTCGAAGCGAGCCTGCTTGTCCTTGCTGGTGTTGAACCAGTCGGCCTGCGGCAGCGCCTCGTCGCGCTGCTTGTCGCCGGTCTCGGCGCTGGTTAGGTCGATCAGCACCACCGCCTTGCCGGCTTCGGGCTTCGCCGGATCGAAGTCGATCCTGGCGTCGTAGCGGGTGAAGCGGCCCTTGAAGGGGGCGCCGACCTGGGTGCCCGAGAAGCCGATGCGGCTCTTGGCCGGATCGACGGTCCAGTCGGCAGCCTGCGCGGCGAGAGGGGCGGCGAACAGGCCGAGGGCGAGGCCGAGGCGGAAGGGGATCATCGCGAGGAAACCTCGGGTTTCGCGCTCGCGCGCCGCACCAGGGGCAGCATCCGCCACAGGGTGTCGTCGCGCAGCACGAGGTGGTGGCGCAGGGCCGCGCCGACATGCAGGAGGAGGAGCGCCATCAGCAGCCAGGCGCCGTAGCTGTGCACGAGCTTCAGCACGCCCTCGACCGCCGCCTTGTTGGGCAGCTCGGGCAGGACCGGCAGGTGCGGCCACGGGATCACCCCGTAGAGCACCGTCGGGATGTTGTAGGGCGAGGCCGAGACCATCGCCCAGCCGACGAGCGGCATGGCGAGAAGCAGGCCGTAGAGCGCGAGATGCGCAGCAGACGCCGCCCGCCGCTCGGCCTTCGGCATCGCCGCGGGCAGCGGCGGGGGCTTGTGAAAGTGGCGCCAGGCGAGGCGGACGCCCATCAGCACCAGCACCGTGAGGCCGACGGACTTGTGCCACTGGTAGAAGGCGAAGCGGTCCATCGGCGAGAGCGGGCCGCGCGTCATCGCGAGGCCCAGGCCCAGCAGGACCAGGATGCCGAGGGCGATCAGCCAGTGCAGCACGATCGCGACGAGGGTGTAGCGACGGGGCGTCGCGACCGTGTGCATGACGATGTCGCCTTCGGCTCCGACCCGATTAGTCCTTGCGCTCGAAGGCGCCGTTGAGGACCAGGTGGACCTCGTCGCTGATCGCCGGCACGAAGGTCTTCACGCCGAAATCCGAGCGCTTGATGGTGCCCTTGGCCTCGAAGCCGACCGTGACCTTCTTGTTCATCGGGTTGGCGCCGGCACCGACCAGCGTCACCTCGAGGGTCACGGGCTTCGTCACGCCGTGCAGGGTCAGGTCGCCGACGACCTTGGCCTTGTCCTTGCCCTCGGGCGTCACCTTGGTCGAGGTGAAGGTCATCTCGGGGAACTGGGCCACGTCGAGCCACTTGTCGCTCTTCAGCGAGTCGACGAGATGCTGGCTCGGCGCGTAGAGCGACTTCACCGGCACGGTCACCTTCAGGCGGCTCTCGGCGGGCTTCGCCGGCTGCAGCTCGAGGCTGCCCGACACGTCCGAGAAGATGCCCGTATACGGCGAGAAGCCGAAATGGTTGACCGTGAACAGGGCCTGGGTGTGGTTCGGGTCGACCACGTAGGTGCCCGCCTGGATCTGGGCGGGGTCACGGGTCGCGGCGCCTTGCGCCACGGCCGGGGCGGCGAGGGCGAGACCGGCGGCGAGGCCGAGGGCGAGGACGGACAGCTTCACGAGAACACTCCGTGTCGTCGGGGTCGCGCGGGGCCCCGATCGGGTCCTCCGCACTCGCAACCCCTCGTGCGGCGCTGGGCTTAAGCCGGTTCCGTCGCGGGCGTAAGACCGCTAAACCGGGACACATGGTTGCTGGTTCGGAAACCTTCCGGGGCGTGCTCTCCGACGTGAGGGCGTTTTGTGCGGTCGTCGATCACGGAACCGTGACACAGGCGGCTGAGATCCTGGGCGAGACCAAGGGCAGCATCTCGCGCCGGGTCTCGCGGCTGGAGCGGGAGCTGGGCGTCACCCTGCTCGCCCGCACGCCGCGGGCGGTCTCGCCGACGGTGGAGGGCCTGGCCTTCCACGCCAAGGCGCAGGAGAGCCTGGCGCTCCTCGACGGGGCGCTGGAAACGGCCCGGGACGCCCGCACCCTGCCCCGCGGCCACCTGCGGGTCACCACCTCGATCGATTTCGGCATCGAGGTGATGCCCGACCTCGTGGCGAGCTTCCGGGTGCGCTACCCGCAGGTGACGATCGACCTCCTCATCACCGACACCCGCCTCGACCTCGCGGCCAACCGCATCGACCTCGCCTTGCGCCTCGGCAGCGGCGAGGGGCAGGATGGCGGCTACCGCGCCCCGGTGCTGGCGCACCTGATGATCGGCCTCTACGCCGCGCCGGCCTACCTCTCGGCCCGCGGCGCCCCCGCGACCCTCGACGACCTCGCGGGCCACGACCTGATCCTGTCGCGCGAGCGCCTCGGAGCCGCCCCGGTGCGGTTGTCCGACGGGCAGGGCCGGGAGGGCCACATCACCACCCGGCCGGCCGTTCGCGCCACCGACTACGCCACCGTGCTGCGCCTGACCCGGGCCGGCGCCGGGATCGGCCACATCCCGAGCCTGGTGGCGGCCCAGGCGCTGAGGGACGGCGCCCTGGTGCCGGTGCTGCCCGACTGGGCGAGCCGCGGCGGCGTGCTGCGCGCCGTGAGCCTCGCCGGCCGCGAATTGCCGGCCCGGGTCCGGCTGTTCCGCGACCACGTCCGCCTCGGCCTCGCGGCGATGCGCGAGGCGGCCTGAGGGCGATCGTCCCCCGCCATGGTCGCCCCGACGAAACCGGTTGACCGCGCCCCGCCGATTCCCTAGAGCGTTGGCCCACCGGAGACGTGGCCGAGCGGCTGAAGGCACTCGTTTGCTAAATGAGCAAGCCCCGAAAGGGGCTTCGAGGGTTCGAATCCCTCCGTCTCCGCCATCCATGGCGCATTCCGCTCATCCGTAGAGCGACGCCCCGCGAGCCCCAGGTGGCCCGGGATCGAGCGCCCCTCCACAGGACAGATCGACCTTACCCAGGACGCTTCGTGCGACCGACCGGGAGATTCGTGGCGGCGGCCGGGTGTCACGCCGGGACGCGGATCGATCCTGACCCGCACGGGCGGACGATCCCGCGCCGGCTCGGGATGCACGGCCGACGACAGCCGCCGGCCGCATTGCGGCGACCCGACCGCCCCCACCGACCGCCGCCTCGCGCTCCCCGGCACCGATCGACGCCGGGAGGTCGTTGTCCGCGCGGTCGTTCCGTCAGCGGCCGTAGACGTCGTCGATGCGGATGATGTCGTCCTCGCCGGTGTAGCTGCCGACCTGAACCTCGATCAGCTCGAGCGGGATCTTGCCGGGATTGGCCAGGCGATGGACGCAGCCGATCGGCAGGTAGGCCGCCTCGTTCTCGTGGACGAGGCGCACCACCCCGTCCACCGTGACCTCGGCCGTGCCGCGCACTACCACCCAGTGCTCGGCCCGGTGGTGGTGCTTCTGCAGCGACAGCCGCCCGCCCGGCTTCACGGTGATCCGCTTGACCTGGAATCGCCCGCCGATGTCGATGCGCCGGTAGGAGCCCCAGGGCCGGTACATCAGCCGGTGGGCATCCGCCTCCGGCTCGCCCCGGCGGCGCAGGTCCTCGACGAGGCCCTTCACCTCGGCCCCGGCGGTGCGGCCCGTCACCAGCACCGCATCGTCGGTCGTCACCACCACCACGCCGTCGAGGCCGACCACCGTGGTCAGGATCCCGCCGGAGGAATGGACCAGGCTGTCGCGGGTGTCGCGCAGGGCGACCCGGCCGCGCACGGCGTTGCCGTCGCCGTCCCGGTCCGACACCTCCCACAGGGCGCCCCAGGTGCCGATGTCCGACCACGGGAAGCGCACCGGCAGCACGCCGGCCCGCTCGGTCCGCTCCATCACCGCGTAGTCGATCGAGATCTGCGGCGCGCGCGCGAAGGCCTCGGCATCGAGGCGCACGAAGTCGAGGTCGCGGGTCGCGCCCTCGAGCGCGTCGCGGGCCGCCGCCAGAACCGCCGGGGCGTGGGCTTCGAGCTCGTCGAGCATCACGTCGGCGCGGAACAGGAAGTAGCCGCCGTTCCACAGGGCGCCGTCGGCGATCAGGGCCGCGGCGCGGGCCGCGTCCGGCTTCTCGAGGAAGCGGGCGACCGCGCAGGCGCCACCCTCGCCCGCCGCCCCCGCGAGCGGGGCGCCGGGCTGGATGTAGCCGTAGGCGGTGGAGGGGTTGGTCGGGGTGATGCCGAGCGTCATGACGTGCCCGGCCCGCGCCCCGGCGCCGGCCGCGCGCACCGCCGCCACGAAGGCCGCGTCGTCGCCGACCGCGTGGTCGGCGGGCAGGATCAGCACCAGGGCCTGGGGATCGCGTGCGGCGGCGTGGAGCGCCGCGACGGCGACCGCGGGGGCCGAATCGCGCCGGCACGGCTCGAGCAGGATGTCGGCCTCGATCCCGCCCTGGGCGAGCTGCTCGGCGACGAGGAAGCGGGCGTCGTTGGCGGTGACGACCGTCGGCCGGGCGAAGACGGCGGGATCGCCGAGCCGCGCGGCGGTGGCCTGGAACGACGAGCGCTCGGGCTCGGCGAGCGGGATGAACTGCTTGGGAAAGCTCTCGCGGGAGGCCGGCCACAGCCGCGTGCCCGATCCGCCGCACAGGATCACCGGGTGGATCGACCGCTCGTTCTCGAACGCCATGGCAGCTTTCTCTTCCAGGAGCACCCGGGACGACGGGCGCGCGAGAGGGTGATCACGCGAGACGATCGCGCCGGCCGGTCGGATCCGGGTGCTACCGACGCGTCGCCGGGACCCGCAAAGTCCGAGCGAGCGCGTCGTCCACCCGCTGCCGCGCATCGACGACGCCCATCCACCGGCGGACGTCCCGTCGCCAGGCGCCGCCCTGCGGACCGGGCGGGAGCGACGATGCCCGGCAAATGGCTGCGATCGGGGAAAGATGTATCGTTAAGCAACGGTCTCTCGCCGCCCGTCCGTAGCCGCATCCCCACGCCGGCGAGATCGTCGGTCCTGCCGGCGGGACATCGCGCACGACCCCAGGATCGTGCCGCGACCTCGACCGTCGATCATCCCGCCTTCCCCCACCCCATCCGCCGCAGCGTTCCGTCGCGCCGCACGAGGTGGTGGTGCAGCGCCGCGCCGGCGTGCAGGAGCGCCAGGGCGACGAGCGTGAAGGCCGCGACCTGGTGCACCTTGAGGATCGCCTCGCCGACCGGCATCCCGCCTGAGACCGGCAGCGTGAGGGGAAGCGTGAAGTACAGCATCACCGGCGCGCAGCAAGCCGAGGTGCCGGCCCAGCCCAGCAGCGGCACCAGCACGATCAGGACGTAGAGCGCGAGGTGGGAAGCCCGGGCCGCCCGGCGCTGCCAGGCCGGCAGGCCGGCGACGAAGGGCGGAGCGCCGCGGGCGGCGCGCACCAGCAGGCGGGCGAGCGCCAGGGCCAGCACGGTGAGCCCGACCGACTTGTGCCACTCGTAGAGGGCGTTCTTCACCGCGCCGTCCGGCCAGTTCGCCATCGCGAGCGCCATCGGCACCAGGACGAGGACCAGGGCGGCGACCGCCCAGTGCAGCGCCTTCTGGGACGGGGCGTAGGTGGCACGGAGCGTCATGCGGCCTCACTCCTGGGGTGTATGGCTAACCTGGACAATCGCGAAAGGTTGATGGAGGGATCCGGGGAAAGCGGAACCGGACTTCCCACATGCCGTGCGGTGCAACCACGGCGGCGTGCGTCCCGGGTCCACCGCACGGTCTCCCGCCACGACGGCGCCGGGGCCGCCTCTGTCAGGGTCGATGATGTCGGTCACGATGAAGAGCAGCAGCATCCTAGACCCGGCCGCGGGCCGGGACCAGATCGACGTCGAGCGGGCGCTGGCGGAGATCCGCGCCGGCCGGCCGGTGGCCCTGCGCGGCCGCGATCCGGTGCTGGCACTCTCGGCGGAGGCGCTCGACGACACCACGACCGCGCTCCTGGCGCCGCTCGCCGGCACCGGCGCCCGCCTCGTCCTGCCGGCGCCGCGCCTGCGCCGTCTCGGCGTCCCCGGGCGCACGGAGCCCGGCGCGGTCGCCCTGTCGGCGCTCGATCCGGCCCGGATCGAGACCCTGGCCCTGCGCCTCGACGGGCGGATCGACGCGCCGGTGGCCCCGGCCTCCCCGGGCGACGAGGCGGCGCTCGCCCTGATGGCGCTCGCCCAGGTGCTGCCGGCGGTGCTGGTGGTGCCGGGCGAGGCCGCGCCTCCCGGCACGCTCTCGGTCGAGGCAGGGGCGGTCGCCCGCTATCCCGCCCGGCAGGCGGCCGCCCTGCGGCCGGTGAGCCGGGCGCCGGTGCCGCTCGCCGGCGCGCCCGACAGCGAGTTCGTGGTCTTCCGCGGCGGCGAGGGCCTGCGCGACCAGGTGGCGGTGGTGATCGGCCGGCCGGACCTGTCCGAGCCGGTGGCGGTGCGGCTGCACTCGGCCTGCCTCACCGGCGACCTGTTCGGCTCGCTCAAGTGCGATTGCGGCGACCAGCTGCGCGGTACCGCGGGCTGGATGGCGCAGCACGGCGGCGGCATCGTGCTCTACCTCGACCAGGAGGGACGCGGGAACGGGCTCGCCAACAAGATTCGCGCCTACGACCTCCAGGCGCGCGGGCTCGACACCTACGAGGCCGACGAGGCCCTCGGCTTCGGCCTCGACCAGCGCCGGTTCGATTTCGCGGCGGCGATGCTGACGGCGCTCGGCGTGACCCGGGTCCGCCTCGTCAGCAACAACCCCGAGAAGGCCGCGAGCCTGGAGGCCGCCGGCCTGACGGTGGTCGAGACCCAGCGGGCGCTCGGCCGGATCACGCCCGAGAACATCCGCTACCTGACGGCCAAGCGCGACCGGGCCGGCCACGCTCTCGACCTCGACGCCTTCGCGTGCAGCGAGGCGTGAGCATCGGGATCGCTGCGCCGACCAAAAGCGGTGTAAGGATCTGGCCGCGGTGGCCCTGCGTCACGTTCGCTGATAGCTAAGGCACCGGATGGGCCGGCATCGCCGGCCCCGACGGACGATCGATACGGGAGATCGAGCGATGAAGGGTGACGCCAAGGTCGTCGAGTACCTCAACCGCGGCCTGCGCAGCGAGCTGACCGCGGTGAGCCAGTACTGGCTCCACTTCCGGATGCTGAACGACTGGGGCTACATCGACCTCGCCAAGTTCTGGCGCAAGGAGTCGATCGAGGAGATGAACCACGCCGACCGGTTCGTCGACCGGATCCTGTTCCTCGAAGGCTTCCCGAACCTGCAGGAGCTCGACCCGCTGCGGATCGGCCAGAACGTGCAGGAGATCATCGAGTGCGACCTCGCCGCCGAGGTCGAGGCCCGCAGCCTCTATCTCGAGGCCGCGAAGTACTGCGACTCGATCAACGACCGGGTGTCGAAGCAGCTCTTCGAGGACCTGGCCGCCGACGAGGAAGGCCACATCGACTTCCTCGAGACCCAGCAGGAGCTGATCCGCCAGGTCGGCCTGCCGCTCTACGCCCAGCGCCACATCGGCGGTCTCGAGAAGATCGAGCCCGAAGTCGAGTGATCCTCGCCTGACCGCGATAGAGCGGGGCCGCCGTCAGGCGGCGGCCTCCTCCAGTTCCTTCAGGGTGCAGGCCGCCCCGCAGGTGGTGGTGCAGGCCGCGTGGGTGTCGGCCAGCGCCCGGTCGAGGATGCCCCGGATGGTGCGGGCGCAGCGGCCGCATTTCGGGCTGCAGCCGAGGCAGGCATAGACCTGCGCCGGCGTGCGCGGGCAGCCGGGGCCGGGATTGAGGCAGGCACGCACCTGGCCATCGGAGAGCACGTTGCAGGAACAGACGATCATGCTGTGACGGGGCACCCGATCCGTGGAGCGCCGAGGGAACTGCTCCCGCCCACCGCTCTCAGATTAGAACTTTTGAAAACTACAACATAATCAACAAGTTACCGCGCAGCGCCCGATTCTGCAACCGGGCCGGGCCGGTCATCGCGCCGCAGGGCGGCTCCCGCGCGGGCGACACCCTGACGGCCCGGAAACCGGGCCCGGCCCTCGCCGGTTGCCTGCGCGGCGCGGCCCGTCTATCGGCCATGCCGCAAGGTCGGCAAGGTCAGGACGAGGGATGCGGGGCCGCGACGATCGGACGATGAGCAGGCACGTCGACAGCACAGAGAGGGAAGCGGCCGACCGGCAGGGCGCGGCCGGGCGCGACTCGGGCAGGAATGATTCGGGCGGGCTTGCCTCGGGCGGGCCTGATCTGGCCGAGCAGGGCCTAGTCGACACCGCCCGCCTCGCCCGCACGGTCTGCGGCACCGCCTACGCGATGGTCCTGCGGCCCGGGGTGCCGGCTTGCGGCCCGCTGCCGCCCGGCCTGGTCCCGGACGAGGCGGCGATCCTCGGCCGGCTCGCGGGCGACGAGACCATCGTCGTCGCCGACCTGACCCGGGACCCGCGCACCGCCGAGCTGTCGGCGGTGGCCGGTTCGCCGGCCCTGCGCTTCCTGGCCGGCCTCGTCCTCGCCGGCCGGGACGGCAGGCCGCTCGGCGCCCTGTGCGTGCTCGATACCGCGGCGCGGCCCGACGGGCTGTCGGCCGAGGCGGCGGCGGCCCTCGTCGCTCTCGGCCGGCAGGCGGCGCGGGAGATCGGCCTTCACGCGGACCTCGCCGCGGCACGGGCCGACCGCGACGGCCTGCGCAGCATCACCGAGGCCGCCCCTGCCCTGATTGCCGCCCTCGACCGCGACGAGATCTGCCGCTTCGCCAACGGCAACTTCTCGCGATGGTTCGGGCGGGCGCCGGCCGAGACCGTCGGGCGGTCCCTGCGCGAGATCCTGGGCGAGGCGGCCTACGCGGCGCGCCGGCCCTTCCTCGCCCGGGCCCTGGCGGGCGAGACGGTGTCGTTCGAGGCGCCCCATCCCGGCGCCGACGGGCGCCACGCCCTGGTGCGCTACGTGCCGCGCCGCGGACACGACGGCGGGATCGCCGACCTGCAGCTGCTCGGCGTCGACATCACCGCCGAGAAGGAGGCCCGGGCGGCGCTCGCCGATAGCGCCCTGAAGTTCCGGGCCATCGCCGAATCGATGCCCCAGATGGTGTGGTCGACGCTGCCGGACGGCTACCACGACTACTACAACCCGCGCTGGTACGAGTTCACCGGCATGCCGGAGGGCTCGACCGACGGCGAGGGCTGGAACGCGATCTTCCACCCCGCCGAGCAGCCGGAGGCCTGGCGGCGCTGGCGCCACTCGCTCGCCACCGGCGAGCCCTACGAGATCGAGTACCGCCTGCGCCGGCGCGACGGAGTCTATCGCTGGGTGCTCGGCCGGGCGATGCCGATCCGCGACCCCGCCACCGGGGCGATCGAGCGCTGGTTCGGCACCTGCACCGACATCGACGACCAGGTCCGGGCCCGCGAGACCTTGAGCCAGCGCCGCGAGGCGCTGGAGGCCGAGGTGGCCGAGCGCACCGCGGCGCTCGCCGAGGCCAATGCCCGGCTGACCGCGGAGATCGAGGAGCGCACCCGGATCGAGGAGGCCCTGCGCCAGTCGCAGAAGATGGAGGCGGTGGGCCAGCTCACCGGCGGCATCGCCCACGACTTCAACAACCTGCTCACCGGCATCGTCGGCTCGCTCGACCTGATGCAGACCCGCATCAACGAGGGCCGGACGCAGAACCTGACCCGCTACGCCGGCCTCGCCATGGCCTCGGCCCAGCGCGCCGCGGCGCTCACCCACCGGCTGCTCGCCTTCGCGCGGCGCCAGCCGCTCGAGGCACGGGCGGTCGACGCCAATCGCCTGGTGAGCTCGATGGACGAGCTGATGCGCCGGACGCTGGGCGAGCGGGTCCAGCTCGAGGTGGTGGTGGCCGGCGGCCTGTGGCTGACGCTTTGCGACCCCAACCAGCTCGAGAACGCGATCCTCAACCTCTGCATCAACGCCCGCGACGCGATGCCGGAGGGCGGGCGGCTCACCATCGAGACCGCCAACGCCCATCTCGACGACGCCTACGTGGCGAGCGAGATCGGGGTGCGGGCGGGCCAGTACGTCTGCGTCAGCGTGACCGATACCGGCGCCGGCATGCCGCCCGACGTGATCGCCCGGGCCTTCGACCCGTTCTTCACTACCAAGCCGATCGGCGAGGGCACCGGCCTCGGCCTGTCGATGATCTACGGCTTTGCCAAGCAGTCCGACGGGCACGTCCGGATCTACTCGGAACTCGGCCAGGGCACGACGGTCAAGCTCTACCTGCCCCGCCATCTCGGCCGGATCGCGGACGAGCCCGCGCCGACCGCGGGCCTGCCGGTGCCGCGGGCCGAGCATGGCGAGACGGTACTGGTGGTGGAGGACGATGCGACCGTCCGGGCGCTGGTCGGCGAGACCCTGACCGAGCTCGGCTACCGGGTGATCGAGGCGCCCGACGGGCAGACCGGCCTGCGCATCCTCGAGGCGCCCGGTCGGATCGACCTCGTCGTCACCGATGTCGGGCTGCCGGGCCTCAACGGACGCCGGATGGTCGACGAGGCGCTGGCGGCGCGCCCCCGGCTGCGGGTGCTGTTCATCACCGGCTACGCCGAGAACGCCGCCTTCGGCAACGGCCACCTGGCGCCGGGCATGCGGATGATCACGAAGCCCTTCGCCATCGACGCCTTCGCCGCCAAGGTCCGGGCGATGATCGAGCCGGGCTGAGCCCCGCGCCTGCACCCCGCACGCGCCACGAGGACGGGGCCGGGGAAGCGGGGCAAGGCGAGGCTATCTCCGGGCGCTCGCCTTGGGCTAAGGTCGGCCCGCACCTGCAGGGCATCCCGCCCCTCGCCCCTCGCGCCCTCCCCTCTCGCGGATCGTCCCGTGCCGCAGCCGCCGCTCCGTGTCTTCCTGGCGCTCGGTCTCGGGACCGTGGGACTGGTGGCGACCCTGGTGCTCGCCCTGGTGGCGTCCCGGGTGGCGAGCCAGCGGCTCGAGGCGCGCATCGAGGCCGAGCTCGCCGACGTCGCAGGGATGATGGCCGGCCGGCTCGACCGCGGCCTGTTCGAGCGCTGGCGCGACATCGTGATCCTGGCCGAGAACGACACCATCCGCGACCCCGCCGCCCCGCTCGCGCGCAAGCGCCGCGTGCTGTGGCGGGCGCAGGAAACCTATCCCGACTACGCCATCATCGGGCTGGTCGGCGTCGACGGCCGGATCCAGGCGACGAGCACCGGCGCACTCGAAGGCGCCGAGGTCGGGCACCGGGAATACTTCACCAACGGGCGTCACAGCCCCTTCGTGGGCGACGTCCACGACGTCGTTCTGCTCGCGACGATCGACCCGCACCACGACCCGGCCGACCCGCCCCGGGTGCTCGACATCGCCGCCCCGGTACGGGACGATGCCGGGCAGCTCGTCGGCGTGGTCTCGGGCCATCTCGACTGGGCCTGGGCGCGAGCGGCCGAGGCCTCCTTGCGCGAGACCACCGGCACCCCGCGCGACCTCGCCATCATGGTGCTCGCCCGGGACGGCACGGTGCTGCTCGGCCCCGAGGGCCTGCGCCGCACCCGCGTGCCGGCGGAACTTCCGAGCGTCGCCAGCGCCCGGGACGGGCGCTCGGGCACGGAGACGGAGACCTGGCCGGACGGCCGGCGCTACCTCACCGGGTTCCGGCCGACCCGGGGCTACCGCGACTTCCCGGGTCTCGGCTGGACCGTGCTGGTGCGCCAGGACGCCGGCACCGCCTTCGCGTCGGTGACCGACCTGCGCCGGCAGATCCTGCTGTGGGGCCTCGTCGTCGCGACGGTGGCGGCCGGCATCGGCTGGTTCGCCGCCGGCCTGCTGGCCCGGCCCCTGCGGCGGCTGGCCATCGCGGCCTCCGCCCTCGGCCGGGGCGAGGCGGTGACCGTGCCGGGCTCGGCGGTGCGGGAGGCGCAGGCGATCAGCCACGCGCTCACGGCCGCGGCGCGGGCCCTCGCCCGGGAGGAGGAGGAACGCCGGGCCGCCGACGCGCGCCAGGACCTGCTGATCCACGAACTGAACCACCGGGTGAAGAACACCCTCGCCACCGTGCAGTCGATGGCGCGCCAGACCGCCCGCAGCGCGGCCTCGCTCGCCGACTTCACCGGCAGCTTCGAGGCCCGGCTGCTGGCGATGTCCCAGACCCACAACGTGCTCACCGCCAACCACTGGGAGGGGGCGGGGCTGTCGGGCATCCTGTCGGCGGAGCTCGAGCCCTATGCCGGCGGGCGGGCCGACCGCATCCGGCTGGAAGGACCGCCGGTCTCCCTCACTCCCGCGGTGGCCCTGCCGCTCGGCATGGCGATCCACGAACTCGCCACCAACGCGGCGAAGTACGGCGCGCTCTCGGCCGAGGCCGGCCAGGTGGCGGTGGAGTGGTCGCTGGAGGGGCGGGCGGGCACCGGGACGCTCGTCCTGCGCTGGCGCGAGAGCGGCGGTCCCGCGGTGGCGCCGCCGAGCCGGACCGGCTTCGGGACCCGGCTGATCCGGGCGAGCCTGGAGCGTGAGCTCGCCGGCGAGGTCGCGCTCCACTACGCGGAAGGGGGCCTGGTCTGCCGGATCGCGGTGCCGCTCGCCGTCAGCGCACAGACGGCGCGCACGGAGGCCGCGTGAGCGCGGGCGCCGGGCTGGGCGGTCAGCGCCCGTAGGGATAGCAGCGGCTGCGCTCGAGCGGGATGCCGAGATGGGTGCCGAGCCCCCGGATCGCCTCCTCGTGCGCGACGTAGGGGTCGGCGTTGCCGATCCCGACCACGATCGGGCAGCCGGCGCCCGCCGGCACCATCGCGGTCGCGAGCCCGCTGCCCTCGGCGTCGCGCAGGGTGAAGAAGCGCGGCATCGTCCGCGCCAGGTGCCCCTTGAGGCCGATCCGCTCCTCGACGAAGGGACCGCCGGCCGGCGGCACGTAGGACGCCTCGGCGCGGCTCTGGGCCTGGCGGAAGTGCTTCTCGACGGCATGGCCCATCAGGGCCGATTCCCGGATCGCCTCCGCCTCGGTCTCGATGCGAAACCAGGTCTTCCCACCGGGAACGTCGCAGACGTAGTCCATCGCTCACCTCGACGGCCTGCCCGGGCCACTGCCCCGCCCCTTCAGTGTGGGGACGCGGCGGCCGGATGTGAAGCACGGGTGCGGCGCCGGGCCCCGGGAGCCGCCGCTACGGGCGGGCGGAGGGGCTCTCCCCCAGGGCGGCGCGACCCTGCGCGGTGATGCGCCAGGCCGCGCAGGCGCCGCCCGGCAGCGGACCGGGTTCCTCGCTGAGAAACAGCAGGTCGCCGTCGTTCGCCAGGGCGCAGAGCCGGCTGTGGTCGCCGGGCCAGGCCCGGTCGGGGTCGCGCCGGAGCGTGATGCGGCCCTCCTCGGCGAGGGCGGCGCGGCTGAGGAGGCGGCGGCGGTGATCGATCATCGCGTCGGGTCCTGGTTCGGGGGCCGGACGCGCGGCGGGCCGGCGCGGACGCGGGCGAGCCGGCGGCACGGCCGATGGGACGCGGGCCCGAGGGAGCCTCGCGTCGGCGCAAGCGAGGTGAGGCCCGGGTTGGCGGCATCCGTCACGATGCGCGGGGCGGGCGGCGGCAGGGCGGCCCGGTCGGGCGCGGCGGCGGATCATGCGAGGCGTGCCGGCACGGCCAAGCTTAACAGCCGAGCCTGCGGATGCAACCGGGGCGGCCCCGGAAGCGGCCGTCGCCCCCGCGGCGCCCGGAAAAGCTCAGCCCTGGCCCGAGAGGAGCTGCGCGGCACGCTCCCATCCGCCGAGGAGGTCGGCTCCGACGCAGGCGAGGCCGAAGACGAGCAAGGCGAGGGCGAGGGTGACGTGGCCGACCGCTTGGAGAGGGCGCCAGCCGTAACGGCGGAGCTGTGAGTACATGGTCGAATCAGTGCGCCGCAATGGTTAACAAATCGTTACACGCCGGCCGTGGCGATGATCGCGCGCCGCACCGGCCGGTGCCGGACGACCGGCCGCCTCCTGTGCGAAACCCGGGCCTCGACCAGTTCTCCGGCTCGGTCGGGCACCGTCGCGCCAGTCGAGGACCAGTCGGGCGGGCGGATAGGTCCGGCCGATCGCGCGCCGGTAGGGGCGGTCATCCGGGCACGATTGCGGTCGGACGCCGGCGCTGTTCGCCGCGGGTGCCCTTTGTTAAGCTCCTCTGAGGCAGGTTGCCGGCAACGTTGGCGTCACGGCAGGACATGATGCATCGTGCGTTCGTCTGCCTGACGGCAGAGCATACCGCCTGGGCCGTTCCCCTGGCGGCGCTGGTCTGCTGGTTCTCCTGCCACACCGCCCTGCACCTGCTGGAGCAGGCGCGCCCCGAGCACGGCAGGGGTTCCCTCGGCTGGCTCGCCGGTGCGGCGTTCTCGGCCGGCGCCGGTATCTGGAGCACGCACTTCATCGCCATGCTGGGCTACGATCCGGGGGTGGGCGTGAGCTACGACCCGGCGATCACGCTCGCGTGGCTCCTCGCCAGCATCGCGAGCGCGCTCGCGGCCTTCGCCCTCCTGCGGCGCTCCCGCGACAGGACCCGGGTGATCGCCGCCAGCCTGATCCTGGGCCTCGGCATCGCCGCGATGCACATCACCGGCCTGCGGGGCGTGCGGATCCAGGGCAGCTTCGTCGTGGACCCGGCCCTGGCGGCGGCGGCCATCGTCGCCGGCATGGTCCTGACCTACGGTGCCCTCCTGGCGCTGCCGCGGGCGGCCGACGGCGGGGCTCTGCCTCGCGCAAGGACAAGCGGGGCGCCGCCAACGGGGCAACGCGGACGCCTCGTCGGCGCCAGCCTCCTCATGGCCTCAGGGATCACGGTGCTGCATTTCCTCGTAATGGCGGCGGTCCAGGTCGTCCCGGACCCGCAGGCCGACGCGGTCGTCGACAGCCTGCCGCATGCCGCGCTCGCCGCCGTCATCGCCGTCGTCACCCTGGCGGTGCTCGGCTGCGCGGCCCTGGCGCTGGCCGCGGACCGCCTGCGCAAGATGAACCGGGTGCTGAGCGCGCGGACGGCCGCCCTGGTGGCGAGCGAGGAGCGCATGCGGGCGCTCACCGACACGCTGCCGCAGATGGTCTGGGTCATGCCCCCGGACGGCTACACCGTCTACACCAACCGGCGCTTCCAGGCCCTGTTCGGGCCGGGCGTCTCCTCCCGCGAGCAGCGCTTCGCCAGCCACCATCCGGACGGCCGGGAGGCGATCGCCGCGGCGTGGCGGATCGCGGAAGCCGAGGCGCGCACCTTCGAGACGGAGGCGCGGCTCAAGGACCTGTCGGGCGACTACCGCTGGTACAAGATCGTCATGGTGCCGGTCCTGCACGACGGTGCCGTCGTCGAATGGATCGGTACCGCCCTCGACATCGACGACATGGTCCTCGCCCACGAGGCGCTGCGGGAGAGCGAGGAGCGCCTGGCGCTGGCCCTCGATGCCGGCAGCGACGGACTGTGGGATTGCGACCTGCGCACCGGCGAGGCCTGGACCTCGGACCGCTGGTGGCAGCTGCTCGGCTACGCGCCGGGCGAGCTGCCCTCCGACACCTGGACGTGGCGCTCGCTGATCCATCCCGACGACCGGGCGGCGGTCGTCGGGCTCCTCGACCGGCACCTCGCCGGGGAGATCCCGGTCTTCGAGTGCGAGCACCGGCTGCAGCGCAAGGACGGGAGCTGGGGCTGGTTCCTGACCCGGGCGAAGGTGGTCTCGCGCGGTGCCGACGGCCGGGCGATGCGGCTCGTGGGGACCCACGGCGACATCGGCGTGCGCAAGGAGGCCGAGCGGCGGATCGCCCACATGGCGGCCCACGACGCGCTCACCGACCTGCCGAACCGCACCCTATTCCGCGAGCGCCTGGAGGGGCGCCTGGCCGAGATCACCGAGACGGGCGGATCCTGCGCGGTCCTGTGCCTCGACCTCGACTGCTTCAAGGAGGTCAACGACGCCCTCGGCCACCTGACGGGCGACGCGCTGCTGCAGGCGGTGGCCGAGCGCCTCGGCGCCGGGCTGGCGGCGGGCGACCTCGCGGCGCGCCTCGGCGGCGACGAGTTCGCGGTCCTCGTCGCCTCGGTCGACGGCGCCGGGGACGCGACGGCGCGGGCGCAGGCGATGATCCGGGCGATCGGCCGCCCGGTCGCGATCGGCGACCAGTCGGTCGAGGTCGGCGCGAGCATCGGCATCGCCCTCGCCCCGGCGCACGGGACCGACGGAGAGACGATCCTGCGGCGCGCCGACCTCGCGCTCTACAAGGCGAAGGCGGACGGGCGGAACGCCGCCCGCGCCTTCGAGACCGCGATGGACGCGGCCCTCGCCGAGCGGCGCCTGCTGGAAGCGGATCTGCGCCACGCCCTGGTACGCGACGAGCTGATGCTGCACTACCAGCCCCAGGTGCGCTCGGCCTGCGGCCGGCTCGTCGGTTTCGAGGCCCTGGTGCGCTGGAGCCACCCCTCGCGCGGCCTCGTGCCGCCCGGCGCGTTCATCCCGCTCGCCGAGGAGACCGGCCTGATCGTGCCGCTCGGCGAGTGGGTGCTGCGGGCGGCCTGCCGGGAGGCGGCAGGCTGGGCGCATCCGCTCAAGGTCGCCGTCAACCTCTCGCCGCGCCAGTTCCAGCAGGCCGACCTGCCCGAGCGGGTGCGGGCGATCCTCGCCGAGACCGGCCTGCCGCCGGAGCGGCTCGAGATCGAGATCACCGAGACGGTCATCATCAACGACATGGCCCGCGCGCTCACGGTGCTGCGACGGCTGAAGGCGCTCGGGATCGGCATCGCGATGGACGATTTCGGCACCGGCTACTCGTCGCTGGCGACGCTCCAGGCCTTCCCGTTCGACAAGATCAAGATCGACCGCTCCTTCGTCAGCCAGCTCGAGCAGCGTCCCTCCGCCGCCGTGATCGTGCGGGCGGTATTGGGGCTCGGCCGCAGCCTCGGCATCGGCGTGGTGGCCGAGGGCGTCGAGACCGACGGGCAGATGCGCTTCCTCGCCGAGGAGGGCTGCGAGGAGATGCAGGGCTACCTGTTCGGCAAGCCGCAGCCGGTCGAGCGGCTCACGGCGATGATTGGGGACGGAACGGTTTGGGCCGAGGGGCCGGGCGAAAGGCCTCGGTCGGCGATGCGGACCGGACGGGACGGCCCGGGCGGACGTACCCCTGGCGAGGCCGCATGACATGCGACGGCGGTCGCTACCGCCGCGACGCGGATCCCGCTCGTTCCGAAATCTCACGAGGTCGCGGGTGGGGACCGCCCGATCTAAGGGCTCCGTGCCGGTGTCGCGCCCGGCAAGACGGGCTAATGCGTCGCCAGCTCGGAATCTCGTTCGTGCGGTCAGGGAGGTCAATGACGAGGTGCCTCGGCGCATCGGCTCCAATAACAAGAGCATCGGCCTCGGCCACCACGGGGAGGGTCAGGAGAAGGCCTCATAGGGAGGCAAAAAAATCTTGCGGGTTTGGCCCCTTGCGCCTTCGAGCGCATCTATCCGAAGGACTCAGCGGCCATGTAGAGGCTAGCCGCAATCGGCGAGGCCTTGGGTCCATCGCCGGCCAATTGCCTCGCAACGAACGGACTGCCTAACGGTCAGCCCAAGGGGAGGCTCTGGGCGGCGCGTTCGCGTCCACCGGCAGGTGTGGGGCGAGGTTGGCGACCGGGGCCTTGACCGGATAGCTAGCGTCGATGGCATGGCGAGCGGCGGGTTATAGTGCTGATCGAACGACTGCGCGCCGTGCCTGCCCACGGTGACAAAGAGCCCGAAGGTGCCGGCGCAGATCAGCGCCGCCATCCCGCCCTCGTCATAGAACCCCGCATGCGCGAGCTCGGCGTTGATCGCACGCTCCCACTGGACCGGCCGGCCCGAAGGATCAACGTCATGTTGTTGGCAACGACCAGCACTGAGCGGTGAACCGCCCCGTTTTTCCCGGAGGCTCCGACTTCTGAGAGCATGGAGCCATGACGAAGCGAACAGCCCCGTTTTCCCCTGAGGTGCGCGAGCGCGCGGTGCGGATGGTGCGCGACCATGAAGGCGAGCACTGCTCGCAATGGGCAGCGATCCAGTCGATCGCGGCGAAGATCGGCTGCTCGAGCGAGATGCTGAGGAACTGGGTGCGCCAGTCCGAGCGGGATCAAGGTCTGCGACCCGGTCAGATGACGGACGAGCGCGAGCGGATCAAGGCGCTGGAACGAGAGGTTCGCGAGCTACGCTAGACCAACGAGATCCTGCGCAAGGCGAGTGCGTATTTCGCGATGGCGGAGCTCGACTGCCGGTCTCGGCCATGATCAGCTTCATCGACGAGCATCGGGAGGTCTACGGGGTCGTCCTTCGAGAGCCTCAGGATGAGGCCGATCTGCAGGGTGCTGCCGATCGCCCTGTCAACCTACTACGTGCATGCCGCCCGACGTGCCGATCCCGAGAAGCAAACGGTTCGTGCTCGCAGCGATGATCAGCCCCCACGAGGTGGCCCGATTAGAATGTTAGTGGACCGTGGGCCTTTCCACCACGGGTAGCTTGGCCGGCGGAGCCGGTCGGGCGAGCGCAGCCGGCCAAGCGGTTAAGGCTGGCACGAACACCTCCGGGGCCGGCGGGCGGTAGCCAAGCGAGGCGTGCGGCCGAACCCCGCTGTAGTGTCTTCTCCAACTCTCGATCAGGATCTGCGCCTCCCGCAGAGAGTAGAAGATCTCTCCGTTCAGCAACTCGTCCCGTGTCCTCGCATTAAAGCTCTCGATGTAGCCGTTCTCCCACGGTGAGCCAGGCGTGATGTATGCCGTCTTTGCGCCCACGGCGGCGATCCACCTCTGCACAGATTGTGCGATGAACTCAGTTCCATTGTTAGAGCGAACGTGTGCAGGTACGCCACGCAGGATGAACAAGTCCGAGAGCACATCGATCACATCCGGTGCCTTGAGCTTGCGCGCTACCCGGATCGCCAGGCACTCGCGGGTGAACTCGTCGATGACGTTCAGCAGGCGGACCTTGCGCCCGTTGTAGCCGCCGGTGTGAAACTGACCCAGTCGCCGACTGAAACCTGACCCAGGCCGTAGGCTGGGCTCCTTCTGCGGGAGGAGGCCCGGATGGTGGGTGAGGAGGCAGCGTTGGAGATCCGGGTGTTGCATCGGCACGGGAAGGGCATCCGCGAGATTGCCCGCGCGACGGGTCTGTCGCGCAACACGGTGAGGCGCTACCTGCGCGACGAGGCGGCGGCGCGCTACAAGGGGCGGCCACCCCGACCGGGCAAGCTCGACCCGTTCAAGGACTACGTGGTGGAGCGCCTCGCGGCTGCGGCGCCGGAGCGGATCCCGGCCAGCGTGCTGCTCGGCGAGTTGCGCGAGCGGGGCTATGCGGGCGGCTACACGATGCTCAAGGAGTTCGTCGCCAGCCTCGCGCCGGCGCCCGCCCCGCAGCCGGTGGTGCGCTTCGAGACGGCGCCGGGCGAGCAGATGCAGGTCGACTGGGCGGTGATGCGGCGCGGGGCCGACCGGCTCTCGGTGTTCGTGGCGACCCTGGGCTGGAGCCGGGCGGCCTACCTCGAGTTCGTCACCGACGAGCGCCTCGAGACGCTGATCGCCGCCCACGAGAACGCCTTCCTGGCCTTCGGGGGCGTGCCGCGCGAGGTACTCTACGACAACATGCGCACCGTGGTCGTGGAGCGGAACGCCTACGGCCGCGGCCGTCACCGCTTCCAGGCCGGCTTCCTGGACTTCACCCGCCATTGCGGCTTCCGGCCCCGGCTGTGCCAGCCCGGGCGAGCGCAGACGAAGGGCAAGGTCGAGCGCTTCATCCGCTACCTGCGCGGCAGCTTCTACGTGCCGCTGGCCAGCCGGCTCGGCCAGGAGGGGCTGGTGCTCGACCGGGAGGCGGCCAACCTGGCGGCGGGTCGCTGGCTGCGCACGGTTGCCAACCAGCGGGTCCATGCCACGACCGGCGCGGTGCCGGCCGAGCGCCTGGAAGTGGAACGGACGCAGTTGCAGCCGGTGCCGCCGCCCTATGGCGGCCGCTCGGTGCGCCAGATCCAGGCCCCGGCAGTGCCGGCTCCCGCTCATCCGGTGGTCGGGCTGCAGCACCCGCTGGCGCTCTACGACGGGCTCTCGGGCCTGATGACGGGAGAACCGGCATGAGCGACCTGCAGCATGCCCGCCTGGCCGAACTCCGCGCCGAGCTGCGCCTGCAGGCGGTACCCGCGGCCTACGGCGCGCTCGCGCAGGCGGCATCCGAGCGCGACACGCCCTACGCCGTCTTCCTGGAAGAGGTGCTGCGCGCCGAACGCGAGGCCCGGCGCACCCGGGCACGGGAGATGTTCGCCCGGGTGGCGGGGTTCCCGGCGGTGAAGACGCTGGAGGGCTACGACTTCGGCTTCGCCACCGGAGCGCCGCGGGCGCAGATCCAGGAACTGGCCAGCCTGGCCTTCGTGGAGCGGGCGCAGAACGTGGTGTTCCTGGGTCCGTCCGGCGTGGGCAAGACGCATCTGGCGATCGCGCTCGGCTACCTGGCGACGCAGCGCGGGATGAAGGTGCGCTTCACCAGTGCGGCGGACCTGGTCCCGATGCTGGAGACGGCGCAGCGCCAGGGGCGCCTGAAGGAGGCGATGCACCGGGCGGTGAACCTCTACCGCCTGCTGATCGTCGACGAGATCGGCTACCTGCCGTTTGCGCACGAGCAGGCGAACCTGTTCTTCCAGGTGGCGGCCAAGCGCTACGAGCGGGGCGCGATGATCCTGACGTCGAACCTCTCGTTCGGGGCGTGGGACCAGGCGTTTGCCGGCGACGCGGTGCTGACGGCGGCGATGCTGGACCGGGTGCTGCACCACGCCAGCGTGGTGACGATCACCGGCGAGAGCTACCGGCTGAAGGACAAGCGGCGCGCCGGACTGGTGGCGCGGCCAGTGCGGGAACCAGACGTTCCTGCGTGAGGGGTGGGTCAGGTTACGATCGGCGACAAAGCCAAAGGTGGGTCAGACTTCAATCGGCGTTGACACCCCCCCGTGCGTGCGCGCCTCGACGAAGTCGTAGGACCAGACGTGATCGCGATGCTCGGGCCGCAGCCGGACACAGTAGCCATCCCCGTCCCACAACCGACCCTTCTTGGGCTGGCGGGCCGGCACCTTCAGCCCCTCCTGCCGCCACAGCCGCTCCACCCGCTTGTCGTTGACCAGTCAGCCCGCCGCCCGCAGCAGGGCGGCAATCTTGCGGTAGCCGTAGCGGCCGTACCGGCGCGCCAGCTCGATCAGGTCAGCCAGCAGCGCCGCCTCGTCGTCTCTCCCCCGCGGCACCTTGCGCTGCGTCGAGCGATGCTGTCCGAAGGCGCGACAGGCGCGCCGCTCGGAGACTGTCAGCACGGTCCGGACATGCTCGATGCAGGCGCGCCAGCGCGCGGGGCTCAGAAGTTTCCCCGGGCGGCCTCCTGCAGGATCAGCTTAACGAGCGTGAGATCCGCGATCGCCTTACGCAGCCGCTGGTTCTCGGTCTCCAGCTCCTTCATCCGGCGCACCTGGTCGGACTTCAGCCCGCCGAACTCCTTGCGCCAACGATAGTAGGTGACCTCCGTCACGCCGATACCTCGGATCGCATCAGCCACGCTCTGTCCTTGCGAGACCAGCACGTCCACCTGCCGCAGCTTGGCCACCCCCTCTTCCGGCTTGTGCTTCTTCGTTCCCATCACGTCCGTCCTCCGTCGGCTCAGAGCCATACTTCAGGGCGGACCACTCCGATGGGGGCTGACCAGCTGTCGTTCCAATCAATGTAACGGTGGCCGTAACCCCTGCCGGAATCGCTGCGCCGGGCAATATATTCATCACGCTCGATAGTGAGATATAGATACCGACCAAGGTCAGGCCGCCGTCCTATGAAGGCCGGGTGTTGATCAGATTTCTATATCTAGTGCTTTCCAAAAAACCGCCCCATCCATTATAATAATACGATATTTTGTCGGCTTTCCAAGCCTCGATCATTTTTGCAACCTTTAGCTGGTTCAGCTCAAAATCGTTCGGATTGCATTCGCAAGTTGGAATTAAGAGTTCTCGACCGTCCGTTTCCTTTTTCAAAAGGTATGGCTCGAAGCCGGCCATGTCGGCGATCCAAGAGAACCCACCTTCAAAAAAGTACCTCGAGACGCCCGGCCCATTCAAAATATTTTCTGCGAAAAATCGCTTTGACGCCTTCTCTAAAAATATATTGAGCGATCTCCCGCCCATTCCGAAATAAGTATATGTGGGGATATAGAAGATAGGGCGGTATGGTGCGTTGTAAATACTTCTCAAATACAGCGCAACGCTTGTGTTTGCGCTTTCGGCTGGCATAGGAAGTGCTGGAACCGCGCCGCAAGTCAATGGATCACACTCGGCCTCAATCTCTGCACGGCGTGTCCAAAAATCTTTCTCTATGACCCATCGAAGAAGATCGGCTTCTTCATACGTACTATGTGTCGTGCCCTTAGAATGGCCGAACCAATAATGATCGTATCGCACATTGCTATCTCGTAGCGCGCTCAGGGCAGCTTGAAATCCGGCGACATTGGAGTTTACCCATAGGTGGGGCGGTACATCGGCCACGATCGCCCGCAGCCCTGATTTGGCAATCATTTTTCGCCACTTATCGCTAGATCCCTGGTTGATCCCAATATAAATGTCACTATCAGAAAAATACCTCCCTATAAGTTCAATATAGTATTCGCCGATGCGGTGCGACACGTCGCGATCTGGAACGTACGAAGAAAATATTATCGCATGTTTCATGGTTCGCATCTCGCGTCGCAGCCGAAGTGCCTCGGCGCATGAGGCAGGTCATAACACCAAGTGTATGTATTCGCGATGGCCGCGTTGCCGATAGCCACCGGAACGAACGCCTATTTAGATCTGCTGCCCCATCACCTGTGACAATCTAAGATGCCATGGCTGCGAGCACGTTCGAGCGGGCGCATTCGCTTGTCCTGAAGTAGGACGGAGGTTGGTTGGACGACCCGCAAGACCCAGGCGGCCCAACAAATCTAGGCGTCATGCTCGGCACACTGAGGCCGTGGCTCGGTCGGCCTGCGGCGAAAGCGCTCATCGTCGCCAAGTGGCGCCAATCTACCGTCGGCGCTTCTGAGACAAGATTCAGGATGATAGCCTCACCGCCGGTCTGGACTACGCGCTATACGACTTCGCCGTCAAGAGCCGACCGAAGGGGCCATCATCGGCCTCAGCGGGCCATTGGGGTGGCGGATGACGGCAAGCTCGGGCCTATCACGCTGGCCGCCGTAGCATATCGAGTCACCAGAATGCTGATGGGACCCTATGCGCCAGTAGGCTCGCCTTCCTGAAGGCGCTCTCGACCTGGCCGCGGTTTGGCGGCGGGTGGGGCCGGCGGGTGAGCGAGGGGCGCGCTACCGCCCTGGCGATGGCCATAGCACCGCCTGTGGTCGTTGTGGCTGTCGCTGTGCCGCACAGCTCTCTCACGCCCGTCCCGGTCAACAGCGGCGTCGCCGGGTGGATGACGTCCGCCCCATGGCTTTGGTCCGGCGTGAGTGCGAACCTTCCGGTTTTGTGAGCCCCTAACGGGATGGGCGGAGCCGTGAAGAGCAGGTTTACCCAGGAGCAGATCGCCTTTGAACTGAAACAGGCTGAAACTGGGACGCCGGTGGCGGAAGTGCTGCGCCAGATGGGCATCTCCGAGCCGACGTTTCACCCCTGGAAGAAGCTCTACGGCGACCTCGGTACGGGCGAGCTACGGCGCCTGAGGCAGCTGGAGGAGGAGAACTGTAAGCTCAAGCAGCTCGTGGCCAATCCCCCCAATTACGAGACAATCGTCGATGCCTGCTTTTCTGCCTGAAATTTACAAAATGCTGAGCCAGAGCGCGTATGATCCCTCGCTAAATTCCCATACATCGTACGACTTAGTATTTAAGTACGATTGTATCAGTTATTAACGTATAGATGACAAGCTATAGCGTGGTCGCACGGATCGCCGGCATGTGGTGTTGCGTTAGGCGACGTGCATTGTTCTCATCTTTCGTGTCCCGCCGTCGCGGTCGTCTCGCGCACCGGCGAGAGCAGGTAGTCGATCACCCGGCGCCGCCCGGTGCGGATCTCCACCGTCGCGGTCATGCCGGGAGTGAGCGCCACGTCCTTGCCGTCGGCCTTGATGACCGTCCGAGAGAGCGCCACCGTCACCGGGAAGATCAGGTTCTGGGTCTTCTGCGTGCCCGTCACCGGGTTGAGCCCCTGGCCGCGCGCCACCGACAAAGCGTCGCTGCCGCCCCCCGCCTCGCGGTCGTCGACCGCGTCGCGCGACACCCGCACGACCTTACCGTCGATCGAGCCGTAGCGGGTGAACGGGAAGGCGTCGATCTTCACCACCGCCTCCTGGCCGGGCAGCACGAAGCCGATATCTTTGTTCTGGACCTGCGCCTCGACCTCGATCGGCCCGTCGGTCGGCACCACCACCATCAGCGGCTGGCCGGCGGTGACCACCTGCCCGAGCGTTGTCACGGCGAGCTGCTGCACCGTGCCGGAGATCGGCGCCTTGAGCTGGGTCCGCTCGCGCTTGAGCGTGGCCTTCACCACGTCCTGCACCAGGGCGTCGCGCTTCTGCGCTGCCTCCGTCAGTGCCTGGTACTGGCGCGCCACCGTCTCGCTGGTGAGCTGGGTGATGCGCCGCTGCAGCGAGACCGCGCCCGCCTTGGCCTCGGTCAGCTGCCCGCGGTCGTAGGCGAGGTCGGCCGAGACCTGCTCGACCTGCTGCACCGCGTCGATCACCGCCGCGCGCGTCCCGGCGGATTTCGCCACCAGGGTCTCGCGCATGTCGGCGCGCTCCTTGAGCACCGCCTGGAGGCGCATCCGCGCCGCGATGCTGGCGGTGAAGCGCTCCTGCGTCGCGACCTTCTCGGCGAGCTGCGCCTCGAACGCGTCCCGGGTGGTGACGTACTGGCCGA
>NZ_JAZFXT010000061.1:0-28306 GCF_036448855.1 Methylobacterium ajmalii | reverse complement strand
TGCGAACGCAGTGAGCCTCGAAGGAGGGGTCCAGTGATCTCGGAGGCATCTGGAGCCCTCCTTCGAGGCTCACTGCGTTCGCACCTCAGGATGAGGTTGCGAGTGGGAGAGGCAATCATCTTGGGTTCACGTCACTGTCGTGTACCGTGGGCAGGCCAACGCTTCGCCCGCTTAGCTTCTTGTTCTGCCGCAGATTTTTGCCGCCGAACCGGTGTCCACTTCGGTAAAATCTGCTTAGACTCGCCCTCGACCTGATGGAGGAGCTGCGCCCCGGCCTGGCCGACCGGCTCGCCCTCAGCCTCGTCAACGGGCGCCAGCTCGGCGCCGAGGATTTTGCCGTCGAGGAGACCGGCGGCGTGCGGCTCACCGAGGCCGGCCGCAAGCGGGTCCTGGTGGCTTGGCAGGAGCGCAAGCGCGAGGAGCTGCGCCACCCGTTCCTCGACGAGACGATGCCGCTCGGCCTCGTCTGCCATGCCCAGGCGCAGATGCTCGCCCGCCACCTGCGCGGCGACCTCGACGGCGACCCCGCCTTCGTCTGGAAGTGAGGCGGCGTAATGCTGATGCTCGTGGCCTACGATGTGAGCACCGAATCCGCCGCGGGATGCCGGCGCCTGCGCCGCGTCGCCCGGGCCTGCCTCGATGACGGCCAGCGGGTGCAGAACTCGGTCTTCGAGTGCGAGGTCGAGCCGGCCCAGTGGACCGCTCTGCGCGCCCGCCTCGTCGCCGAGATCGATCCGGCGCAGGATACGCTCCGGTTCTACCGGCTGGGCGCCCAGGCCCGCGGCCGGATCGAGCATGTCGGCGCCAAGCCGATCCTCGACCTCGAGGGACCGCTGCTCTTCTGAGCGGCCTGCGCGAACCCCGAGCGGACAGCCCCCGCCCGGAGGATTCGCGCAGCGGCGATCCCGTTGCGGCCACACGCCTTTTCCACCCGCTTCGCCCCTGCCGCAACTCGGGCCGCCCCCCGCCGGGGGAGGTTCGCGCGCAGGCGCGATATTTCGTTTTCAGCGCAAATGGTTACTGTGGTGGCGGTCGCCCCCTCATGGGGGCGCGGATCGAAACACCCAGGCAAAGCAGCCGACGGTGACTCCGCCGGTGTCGCCCCCTCACGGGGGCGCGGATCGAAACGCGCAGTACGTGATCGTCGAGCGCTCGGCCGACCGTCGCCCCCTCACGGGGGCGCGGATCGAAACAGCATCTCCTCCTCACTCGGCATGACCGGAGCGAGTCGCCCCCTCACGGGGGCGCGGATCGAAACACGACGTTGCAGGCCTCGCCCACCTCGCCGGCAAGTCGCCCCCTCACGGGGCGCGGATCGAAACGTGAATTTTGAGCGCGGCGGCGGCGCTCAGAAGGCGTCGCCCCATCACGGGGGCGCGGATCGAAACACCCGGTCCGGGATGCTCTTGCGCTTGGGGCGGTCGTCGCCCCCTCAAGGGGGCGCGGATCGAAACGTCGTATTCCTCCATCACCGGCGCGTCGTGGGTAGGTCGCCCCCTCACGGGCGCGCGTCACGCGATGATGTTGTCCTCCGGGGCGCGGTAGGCGTCGTCCTCCAGGCGCAGGCCGGTCCGGGGATCGTAGAACGCCATGTCGTCGAGGCGCAGCAGGGCGCCTTCGAGCAGGGGGTGGACGGGCCGCAGGCGCCCGAGCGCCAGCCAGCGGGCGCGCAGGGCCGGGGGAACCGGCACGACGTAGGCCTGGAGGCGGCGCAGGTCGTCGCCGAGGGGGCGGTCCATGGCGGCGATCCGCGCGAGCAGCGTCTCCGCCCGGTCGTCGTCGGGGGTGGCGCGCCACGGCACGATGACCGGCTCCATCGCCTCGTCGATGAGGCGGAACGCCCGGGCGATGCGGGCGAAGGGGAAGGCCTGCGCGGGCGCCCGCTCGGCGAGGGCGGGCAGGATCGGCTAGGTCTCCCCGTCGAGCTGCGGCGCGTCGAGGGCGTGCGCGCCCCGGCGCCAGTAGACCTCCTGGAAATACGCCCGGATGGCGTCCGGGGCGAGCGGGTCGTCCCGGGTCCGCAGGACCTCCTCGGCGGCGCGCCGGGCCGTCTCGAGCGCGCGGGGCGGCGGCGCGTCGGCCGGGTCGAACACCACCACGCGCCCGGGTTCCGGGAGGGCGCCCTCGCGGTTGCACCGCCCGGCCGCCTGGGCCACCGCGTCGAGCCCGGTCGCGGCGCGCCAGACCTCCGGCAGGTCGATGTCGACGCCCGCCTCGATCAGCGAGGTGCTGACGATCCGCACTGGCGCCTCGCCGCGCAGGGCGGTGCGGGCGGCGTCGAGCACGGCCCGGCGGTGGCGCGGGCACATCAGGGTGCTGAGGTGGACGGCGCCCGGCAGGGGCGCGATCCGGTCGAACAGGGCCTTGGCGTGCCGGCGGCTGTTGACGATGCAGAGCATCCGCGGCGCCGCGGCGAAGCGGCGCGCCACCGTCTCGTCCGGGGTCGGGCCGGGGATGCGCTCCACGGCGACGCGCCGCAGGGTGCGGGCGAGCCGGGGCGGATCGGGGGCGAGCTCGCGAATATCGTCGATCGGCAGCCCGGCCGCGAAGCCGTCGATCCGGCGCAAAGCCGGCTGCGTCGCCGTGCAGAGCACGACGCTCGCGCCGTAATTGCGGGCCAGTTCCTCGATCGCGGCGAGGCACGGCTTGAGCAGGGGGAGCGGCATCGCCTGCGCCTCGTCGAGGACGATGACGCTGCCGGCGAGGTTGTGCAGCTTGCGGCAGCGCGCGGTGCGGTTGGCGTACAGGCTCTCGAACAGCTGCACCGCCGTGGTGACGACGACCGGCGCGTCCCAGTTCTCGGCGGCGCGGCGCAATCGGGAGACCGGATCGAGGCCGGTCCCGTCGTCCCGGGTGCCGTCGTCCCGGGACCGGGCCGCGGCCGCCTGCCAGTCGAAGGTGGCGTGGTGCTCGAGGATGCCCGCCTCCTCGCCCAGCGCGGTGCGGAACACCGCGGCGGTCTGCTCGATGATCGCGGTGAACGGCGCCACGTGGACGACCCGGCGCAGGCCGTGCCGCGCGGCGTGGTCGAGGGCGAAGGTGAGCGAGGCCAGCGTCTTGCCCCCTCCCGTCGGCACCGTCAGGGTGAAGAGCCCCGGGTTCAGGGCCGCCCGCTCGCGCACGGAAGCCAGCACCTCGGCCCGCACCGCGTTGACCCGGCTCGGCGGCGCCGTCGCCGACACCGCGTCCATGTGGGCGCGCAGCCGCGCCTGCAGGGTGGCGATCCCGGGATGGCCGCCGCGGGGGACCGGTCGCGCCCCGGCGTAGAAGCGCTCGGTCTCGAGGAAGTCGGCGTCGACCAGGCAGGAGAAGAGCATCCGGATGAGGAATGCGTCGGTGAAGCCCTGCAGCCCGCTGCGGGCGAAGCGCCGCGTCGGCGCCAGCCGGGCCATCGGCGGGAGCGCCGCGGCATGGCTCTGCCAGCCGTCGAAGGCCGGGATCTCGGTCTGGCGCGGATCGAGCCGGCGGTCGATCCCGTCGCCGTTGTCGAGGCCGGCATGATGACCGGCGACGAGGGTGGCGAGGATCCGCCCGACCGGGTGAGGGTAGTCGGCCGCGGCGACGCGGGCGCCCGCCGTCGAGTGGTCGCAGCTCGGCGCCCGCCCGTGCAGATAGGCCTGGAACGCCTCCGAGGCCTTGCCGACGTCGTGGAGCGTGCCGGCGAGCCGCGCCAGCTCGCCCCAGCCGAAGACCCCGGCGAGGCGCGCCGCCGTGTTGCCCACCCGGGCGAGATGATCCGCCAGGGGCTCCCATTGCGCGGTCGGCCGTCCCGGCACCGAGTGAGCGTAGGTCCCCGTCATGCCCGATCCTCCCGCCGCATGTCCGCCGCGACGGCGAGGCCAGACCAGCACGGGCGCCGCCGGCGCGCCAGCGGCACCGCACGCCGTCCACGCCGCCGGCCCTTCCCGGCTCCGCCCCGTCTCCCCCGGCGCATCCGACACGCTTCGACCGTGCGCCCGCCGCCGCCGAGGCCCGCGCCCGGATCCCGTCGAGCGGAGGCGCGATCCCTTTCCCTGTTGCGCTCCGGGTCGGGTCAGGCTACAGAGGCTTCGCGGTCAGCACCCGTAGCTCAGCTGGATAGAGCGTTGCCCTCCGAAGGCAAAGGTCACACGTTCGAATCGTGTCGGGTGCGCCACTATTTTTTGATGCTTAGCGTGAAGCTGTTCTTGCTAAAGAAAAACACCCAGAAACGTATTTTGACTTGACGCTTCTGAGCTTTTGTAGGGCTCAACAAGCCTTTCGCGGAACATTTGCGCAGCGCGCCTTTCACTTCAAAAACGTCATCGGCCGATATAACGATCCAGCCGGCGACCTGCCCCCGCTGTAGATCGCCTTCGCGCACGAGGATGCCGAGGCGGTGGCCAATCAATCTTGGCCCAAGGTTGTCAGGCGGATCGTTCTGATGGGCACGGCTGTGACCGACGTCCTGCCCTCTATGGGCCTCCCCGGCTGCCCATTGCGCCGAGCTGTACTCGACCAACCCGTTGGAGCGCCTCAACGGCGAGACCAAGCGGCGCATCGAGGTCGTCGGCATTCTCCCCCCACACGAGCCTGTGATCCGTAGACTCATCGGTACGATGCTGCCCGAGCAGAACGATGAGCGGGTCGTGCAACGCTGCGACGGCGCTTGTGGACATCGGCGCCCGACGCGGCCACATCATCATCGGCCTTTTCTGAAATCTGGTTGACGAGATCCTTGCCGAGAGGGTGGCAGCAGCCCGCATCGCGGGCGGATCGTGGAAGCCGCAATAGGTGTAGCGAGAACAATCGCCGCCAGGGCTCATGGCGAGCCTGCCGACGGCGTTTGAGCCTTTTTGGCTATTCTACGCCTGCCCGAACGGCTGCTGGTCAATCCGTAATCGGTTTGATTTGCGGGCGCGCGCGAACCACCCATTCCGGTCCGCCGCAGATTCGTCAGATCAGGCGCAGAATGCGTCTGCTATGTCGAAAAGGTGCAAGGCAGAACTGCTCCAGCCCCTGTTCGCCACCGGAGAAAAATCCGTAATGCACTAGGCGTTAGGCCACGAGCCAACTGCTCGAAAATAATGGTGCCGCAAGAGGGATTCGAACCCCCGACCCCCTCATTACGAATGAGGTGCTCTACCAGCTGAGCTATTGCGGCGCCGACCGGGCCGGCGATGCGACGTTCGGTGGCGCTCTCATAGCCGGGGGCGGTCGGGTTGGCAAGGCGGGTCGAGACGGCGCCGGCGCCTGCGGCCGCGGGGTGGTTTCCGGGCGACACCGGGGCGGACTTGCTGCCCGTGCAGGGCTTCGGGGCGGTGCCGGCACGGAACGGCGCTTGACGCTGGGCCGCCGAATCCGGACGATGGGACGAGCCGGAAAAACCCAATCCTCCCAATGCCTCTGATCGCCCGCCTTCGCGCCTATGCCGCCGAGATGTTCGGCGCGCCCGCCCTGCCGCTCGATGCCGAGGCCGAGCAGCACCTCGCCGCCGCGGCGCTCCTCGTCCACGTCGCGCGGGTCGACGGGACGCTGGCGGCGGTCGAGCGCGACCGGCTGGCCCGTCTCCTAACCCACCGCTTCGCCCCGAACGAGGCGCAGGCGAAGGCCCTGATCGAGCGTGCCATCAGCTTCGACGACGAGACCCGCGATGTCGCCGAGCTCGTCGAGATGATCGGCCGCGACCTGCCGGAGGAGGAGCGTCGCGGGCTTCTCGGCCTCGCCTGGGCGGTCGCCGCCGCCGACGGGCAGGTTCACGAGTTCGAGGACGACCTCGTCTGGCGCGTCGGCCAGCTTCTCGGCTTCGACGACGCCGCGATCACCGCCACCCGGGCGGTCGCTCTGGCGGGGCTGCCGGCCCAGCAGGTGCCGGCCCGGTGATGGCGAGGTCCGTCGTGACGCCGGAGGCTCCGCGCAAGCCCGTGCTTCTGATCCTGCACCAGGAGCAATCGACCCCCGGCCGCCTCGGCCGGCTGTTCCAGGAGCGCGGCCACCCCCTCGACATCCGCCGCCCGCGCTTCGGCGACCCGCTGCCCGAGACGCTGGCGCATCATGCCGGCGCGGTGATCTTCGGCGGGCCGATGAGCGCCAACGACGGCGACGACTTCGTGCGCCGCGAGATCGACTGGATCCGGGTGCCGCTGCGCGAGCAGCGCCCGTTCCTCGGGCTCTGCCTCGGCGCCCAGATGTTGGCGAAGTGCCTCGGCGCCCCGGTCCGCGCCCACCCGGAGGGCCGGGCCGAGATCGGCTACTATCCGCTGCTGCCGACCGAGGCCGGGCGGGACTTCGCCGGCGAGATCGGCCAGCCCTGGCCGTCCCACGTCTACCACTGGCACCGGGAGGGGTTCTCCTGCCCGGCCGGGGCCGACACGCTCGCCACCGGCGACGATTTTCCCACCCAGGCGATCCGGGTCGGGCCGGCGGCCTTCGGGCTCCAGTTCCACCCCGAGGTGACCCACGCCATGATCTGCCGCTGGACCGTGCGGGCCGCCGAGCGCCTGCGCCTGCCCGGCGCGCAGGACCGGGCGCGCCAGATCGAGGGCCGGTTCATGCATGACGGCCGCGTGGCCGCCTGGCTCGACGCCTTCCTCGACCACTGGCTTTCCGGCCCGTCCCGGGCGGCGGCATGATCCTCAGCCTCACCCTCCTGCTGCTCTGCCAGCTCGTCGGCGAGATCCTGGCCCGCGCGCTGGCGCTGCCGGTGCCGGGGCCGGTCGTCGGCATGGCGCTGCTCCTCGGGGTACTGGTCCTG
Source organism: Methylobacterium ajmalii (assembly GCF_036448855.1). NCBI lineage: Bacteria > Pseudomonadati > Pseudomonadota > Alphaproteobacteria > Hyphomicrobiales > Methylobacteriaceae > Methylobacterium > Methylobacterium ajmalii. The sequence continues at coordinate 21,594 of NZ_JAZFXT010000061.1, read as the reverse complement.
CGCGACCGCCGCCCCGGAGGGCTGCCCGCCCCCCTCGTCGACGGCACGCTGGAGCGCACCGGTAAGGGGCTCCTCGCCCATCTCTCGCTGCTCTTCGTGCCGGCCGGCGCCGGCGTGATCGGCCGGCTCGACGTGCTCGCCGCCCACGGCCTCGCGCTCGCCGCCGCCCTGGTGGTCTCGACGGCGCTCGCCCTCGTCGCCACCGTGCTGACCTTCTCGTACGTCGCGAAGCGGACCGGGCGATGACCGGGGATTTCGCCCTCTGGGTCTTCCTGTCGCGCACGCCGCTGCTGTGGCTGACCGTGACGCTGACCGCCTACGTCGTCGCCGACCGGGTCTCCGCCGCCACCGGCCGCCATCCGCTGGCGAACCCGGTCCTGCACGCGATCTGGATGGTCGGCCTCGTGCTGATCGTCACCCGCACGCCCTACGCGGTGTATTTCGAGGGCGCGCAGTTCGTGCACTTCCTCCTCGGCCCCGCCACGGTGGCGCTGGCGATCCCGCTCTACGAGCACCGCAAGACCGTGACCCGGGTGCTGGTGCCGATGCTGGCCGCCCTCGTCGTCGGCTCCACGGTCGCGCTCGTCGCCGGCATCGGCACGGCGAAGCTGCTCGGCGTGCCCGATCCGATCCTGATCGCGCTGGCGCCCAAATCCGTCACCGCCAGCGTCGCCATGGGCATCACCTCGGCGCTCGGCGGCGACCCGACGCTGACCGCCGTCCTGGTGATCCTCACCGGCATCCTCGGCGCCATCCTGGTGACCCCGCTCCTCGACCGCCTCGGCGTCACCGACTACCGCGCCCGCGGCTTCGCCGCGGGGCTCGCCGCCCACGGCATCGGCACCGCCCGCGCCTTCCAGGTCAGCGAGGTCGCCGGCACCTTCGCGGGCATCGCCATGGGGCTCAACGCCTTCCTGACCGCCGTGCTGGTGCCGCTGGCGCTGGCGTTCCTGCGGTAGGCGCCAGAGCTTCCCTCATCGGGGGCGATGTGTGCCCGACGGCGGCCGGGGGCCTATGGCTCCGGTGGTCCGGTACATCCCGGTGCCGGCATCGCGTCCGTGATCGGGTGAGGCGACGATCCGCGCCGGCCGCTCCCGCCACGGCTCCGGTCAGGGGGACCGACACCGATCCCGACCCGGCGCCTCGGCCTTCGTCGCTCCCCGCAACGCCCCGACGAGGTGGAGCGAGCCGGTGACGAGCAGCCAGCCCCCGCGCGCCGCGGCGAGGTCCGCGGCGCGGGCGAGCGCCGCCTCCGGCGACGCCTCCGCCTCGGCGGCGATGCCTGCGCCGGTGGCCAGACGCCGCAGCGCTTCGGCGGCATGGCCGCGGCGCTCGGGCATCTCGGTGCAGACGATCGCCCCGGCGGACCCGGCCAGCACCGCGAGGAAACCCGCCGCATCCTTGTCCCCCGCCATCGCGACGAGCGCGCAGAACGGGCCGGGCAGGTCGCCGGCGCGGGCGAGGTCGCGCAGGACCGCCGCGAGGTTGAACGGGACGTGGGCGCCGTCGAGCACCACCGGCACCGGGCCGGCCGCGGTCGAGACCGTGCGCCGCTCGAGCCGCCCGGGCAGGCGGGCCGCCGCTCGGGCGGCGCCGTCGAGGAGGGCGGCGCCCAGGGGGGTGCCGCCGGGTCCGCGTACGCCGCACCCGCCGAGCCGGTCGAGGACGAGGCCGGCGAGCGCCGCGTTCTCCTCGGCGATCGAGCCATCGGGGGCGAGGACCGGGCGCAGCACCGGGCAGCCGAGGGTGGCGGCGCGGGCGGCCGCGACGGCGCCGGCCTCGTCCCCGGGCGCCAGCGTGGTGACGAGCGCCGCCCCGGCCTTCAGGATTCCGGCCTTCTCGGCGGCGATGGCCGCCCGGGTGGAGCCGAGGATCTCGGTGTGCTCGAGGCCGATATTGGTGATCACCGCGACCTCGCCGTCGACCGCGTTGGTCGAATCGAGCCGCCCGCCGAGCCCGACCTCGATCACCGCCCAGTCGAGTCCCGCCTCGCCGAAGACCAGGAGGGCGGCGGCGGTCAGGACGTCGAACCAGGTCGCGTCGCCGCCGGGCCCGTCGTCGTGCCGCGCCGCCTCGTGGGCGTCGAGCGCGTGGGAGAGCGCGCGGGCGAGGACCGCCTCCGCCACCGGACGGCCGTCGAGGCAGACCCGCTCGGTGATCGATTCGACGTGGGGCGAGGCGTAGCGCCCGGTCCGCAGGCCCGCCCGCCGCAGCCCGGCCTCGATCAGGGCGCCGACCGAGCCCTTGCCCTTGGTGCCGCCGACATGGACCACCCGCAGGCGGCTCTGCGGCGCGCCGAGGCGGGCCAGCAGGTCGCGCATCGGCGCGAGGCCGACCCGCATCCCGCCGCGCGGCCGCTTCTCCCAGTCGGTCAGCCGGTCGAGGCGCGCCAGCACCTCCGGCAGAAGCAGGCCGTCCCCGGGCGGGCGGGGCGCGTCGGACGGGATGGGCGCGGCGGGCGCGACGTGCATGGGGTCCGGTCGGGTCGAAGGGCGGGCGGGGCCGGCGCTTCCCGGCCGCCTACCTTGACCCGCCCGCGCCGTGCCGCCAGCCCCCCAGAAGAGCGGAACCCGGGTGCGGGGCGGTGCCGGCGCGTCACCTTGTGCCGGCCCCTCCGGCCGGCTACTCATGCGGCCCGTCCGATGCGGCCCGTCGGACCCCTCGCGCCGTCGCGCGCCCGCCTTCCGCCCGTCCGGCCCGTCGCGCCGGCGCTCGCCCTTTCCACCCGCCAGGATCGTGATCGCCGCCTTGCCCGCCCGCCTCGACGCCATCGATTGGGCGATCCTCCGGGAACTGCAGGCCGACGGCTCGATCACCAACGTCGAGCTGGCCCGGCGCGTCGGCCTGTCGGCGCCGCCCTGCCTGCGCCGGGTCCGGGCGCTGGAGGAGGCCGGGATCATCCGCGGCTACCGCGCGCTCCTCGAGCCGAAGGCGCTGGGCTACGAGGTCGTGTGCTTCGCCATGGTGCAGCTCGCGGCCCAGGGCCAGGCGGAGCTCGCCGCCTTCGCGGCCGAGATGCGCGGCTGGCCGATGGTGCGGGAATGCTGGACGCTCTCGGGCGAGACCGACTTCCTGCTCAAGTGCGTCGCGCCGAACCTCGGCGCCTTCCAGCAGCTCGTCGGCCACCTCACCGGCCTGCCCAACGTCCGCACGGTGCGCACGGCGCTCGCCATCGACCAGATCAAGGACGAGCCGATCGCCCCGCTGGACGGCCCGGCCGAGACGTAATACCGGTCCAGTCTCCGGTTCCGGAAACGCCCCGGTCATCACCTTAACCGTGAAAACCGGGACCGCGGACCAGTCGAGCCGTGAATTGCAGATGCGCCGGAGACCGGTTCGTGCTGTCATGGCGCAGTGCCCGCCGCGTCATCGGGCCGTCCCGTCGGTGCCGGCAGCCCCCCGAGCTGTCGGACCGGGGTGCGGCGGCGGTGACGGGAGGCCGGGACGGCCGACAATACTCGACCGCATTGCCGGAGCGCCGAGACCCTCAAGGATGCCGATGCCCCACCCCTCCGTGCCCCGTCGCCCCGGGCCTCCGCCGCCGACGGGCCTGACCGATCCGGTCAGCCTGTTCGCCGTGCCGATCGGCCGGGCGGCGAGTTCGCCCGGCGAGGCCCTGCCGGTGATCCAGACCCTGTACCGCACGCCCGACGACCGCTTCGTCATCCGCACCTGCCTGCATCTCGGTCCCGAGCGCGGGCAGGCCTGCGACGTGATGGTCTATGACGACGAGGACGCCCTGCGCGAGGCGCTGTCGGCGGGCGGCGATGGCATCGACGAGGCGCTCCTCGCCGCCGCCGGCCTCGACCGTCCCTGACGGCGCCCCCTCACCGCAGGGACGCCAGGGCGGCCCGATAGCCCTCGACCGCGCGGGCGAGGGAGAAGTCCGGCATCGTGCGCGCCGCTGCCTCTCGCAGCCGGGCGCGCCGGCCGGGGTCGTCGAGGAGCGCCAGGGTCTCGTGCGCCCAGTCCTCGACCGCGAGCGGCCGCACCACGCCGCAGCCCCGTGCCGCGAGCCATTCGCGGGCGGCGCCCGAATGCGGCGAGGCCAGGACCGCCGTGCCGCTCTGCAGCGCCTCGTTGACCACGATGCCCCAGACGTCGCCGCGGCTCGGGAAGAGCAGGAGCCGGGCCGAGGCGTGGGCCTCCGCCAGCGCAGCTTGGGCGAGGTAGCCGTCGAACCGGGCCGCGATGCCGGCCTCCGCCAGGCGTGCCGCCATCTCCTCGCGCAGCGGCCCGTCGCCGGCGACCCGCACCCGCAAGGGGCGCCCGGCGGCGGCGCAGGCCCGCATCACGTCGGTGAAGAAGCGCGCGCCCTTCACCTCCTCGTTGAGGATGCCGCAGAACAGGACGTCGTAGGGCCGGGTCTCGGGGTCGGGCAGGGCGGCCGCAGCCTCCCAGGCCGGGAAGAGCGGCGCGCGGAAGACCCGCTCCGGCGCGAGCCCGTAGGAGGCGAGCAGCGTCCGGCTGCCCTCGCTCGGCGCGAGGCCGAAGGCCGCCCCCGGGACGATCGCCCGCCGCAGGGCCCGGTGGGCCGGCGAGCGCGCGCCCGGATCGGTCTCCGGCACCCCGTCGGTGCGGATGCCGTAGGGGATGCGCAGGGCGCGGGCGGCGAGCGCGGCCATCGCCATGGTGGGCGAGAAGTCGTTGAGGATCACCGCCGCCGGCCGCAGGGCCGCGAGGCGGAGCACGACGCCCGGATTGACGTAGAGGTTGCGCACCGCGTCCCGGTGCCAGCGCAGGCCCGGCAGCACCGAGAAGCCGTAGCCGTCGGCGGCGGCGAGCTGCCACTGGCGGGCCGGCTCCCGCGCCGCGCAGGCGAGGACGGTGAGCGGCGCGTCGAGGGCGGCGGCGAGCGCCCGGTAGAGTACCTGGGTGTAGGGCGCGAGGGCGCCGGTCACCACGACGACGGGCCGGCTTGTTGCCGGCAAGACGGGGCCGGGCAAGCCGGCGCCGGATACGTCGGGGCCGGATACGTCGGCGCTCGGCCGCTCAGCGCCGGGCAAGGCGGGCTCCCAGCAGGGCGTCGATCTCGTGCAACGGCCATTCCGGTTCGAGGACGTGGCGCGGCAGCGCCGGGAGGTCGCGGGCGCCGGTGGCGACGCCGCGGCGGGTGGTGAAGAAGGTGGCGTAGCCGGAGGCCCGTGCCAGGTCCGGATCGCGGCCCGGCCGGTAGTCGCGCGCCGCGACCCCCCAGGGGCAGGCGAAGTGCCGGATCGGCACGCCCGTCGCCGCCGCCAGGACCTCGCGCGAGCCGGCGATCTCGCGCTCGGCCGCCGCATCCCCCAGCGTGGCGATGCGGGCGTGGCTGCAACCGTGCGAGCCGACCGCCATGCCGGCCGCGAGCCAGGCCGCCACCATCGCCCGGTCGACGTAGGGGCCGGGCGGGTTCGCCGGCGGGGCGTCGAGCCAGTCGGAAACGAGGAACAGGATCGCCGGCACGCCGGCCGCGCGCAGCACCGGCAAGGCCACCTCGACCGTGTCGGCGTAGCCGTCGTCGAAGGTGACGAGGAAGTGCCGCCCGGCCGTCGCAGCGCCGGTCTCGAGCAGCGTCACCGCCTCGTCGGCCCCGACGAAGCGGCCGTGCCGCTGCAGGTAGGCGATCTGCGCCGAAAAGCCCGCCCGGTGGCGCTCCGGCACGCGGTGGTAGCACAGGGCGTAGAGCCCCGGCGGTGCGTGGGCGAGCCGGCGGAGGCGTGCGAGCGCCCGCAGCAGCACGGCACGGACCACCGGATGGTCGCGGGCCAGGGTCTTGAACGGTTGCAGCATCTCACCCGCCGTTGAGAAGGCCCGACCTGACGAGGTTGTGATCGATCCGGCGCAGGAGCAAGCCGAAAGGACAACGTAGGGTCCGCCCGTTCGCCGCCTGCGCGGCCCCGTCCCCCCGATCTTTCGGGGATCAAGCCTAACGAAACTGTGCACAGCCATCGGGCGGTGCGCCGCTTGCGTGACGCCGGGCATGACGACGATGTCTGTCGCATCCTGGCACGGGGTTTCCATGACCGGAACGGAACGCGAGAGCGGATTGCGGGTCCTCCCCGCGGCCGATGTGCCGGCCTGGGACGCCGCCGTGTGGGCGCAGGCCCGCGGCGGCATCTTCGCCGCGTCGGGCTGGGGGACCTACAAGGCGCGGCGCGGCGCGGAAATCGCCCGGCTCCAGGTCGTCGACGAATCGGGCGACCTCCTCGGGCTGGCGCAGGTGCAGCTCAGGCGGCGCGGCCCGGCGCGGCAGGCCTACATCCAGGGCGGGCCGCTCCTCACCGACAAGGGCGAGCGCCAGGGCGAGGCGGTCGTGCGGGCCCTCCTCGCCCACCTGGCCCTCGGGCCGCTCGACCTCGTGGTGGTGGATTTCGCCCGGGCCGAGAGCCCGGGCGCCGTGCTCGGCCTCCTGGCGACCGGGTTCAAGCCGGTGACGACCGCCGGCCGGCACACCCTGGAGGTCGACCTCACCCGAGGCCTCGACACCGTGCAGGCCGAGATGGAGCAGCGCTGGCGCAAGGCGCTGCGCAAGGCCGAGCGCAACCCCGCCCTGTCCGTGCGCTTCCTCGACGATCCGGCCGAGCGGCTCGCCGCCTTCGACGCCTTCACGGCGATGTACGCGGCCCTGAAGACCCGCAAGGGCTTCTCGAACGACTTCGACGCCGCGGCCTACCGCGATCTCGCGGCGAACGACCCGCGCCACGTCATCCTGGAGATCCGGGAGGACGGGGAGACCTGCCTCGTGCGCATCGCCCATCTGACCCGCGACCGCTTCACCGACTTCTTCACCGCCTCCACCGAGCGGGCCAAGGCGAACGCCGCCGCCTACCTGGCGGTGTGGAGCTTCCTGCGCCGCGGGACCGAGGAGGGCTGCCGGGTGTTCGATTTCGGCGGCATCGACCCGGCGGGCAACCGCGGCGTCTACGACTTCAAGCGCGGGCTCACCCGCAACGTCGCGTCGAGCGGGCCGCTCTGGCTCTACGGGCGCAGCCGTCTCGCGACGGCGGCGGCCGGGGCGGTGCTCGCCCGGTGACCCTGGCCTCCGCCCTCCTTGCCCGCCTGCGCGGCCCGGCGCTGCTCTCGCTCCTCGACCAGGGCGCGGTGAGCGGCTTCGGTTTCGTCGCCGGCATCGCCGCCGCCCGCCTGATCGACATGGAGGGGTTCGGGCGCTTCGCCCTCGTGCTCATCGTCGCGGGCTTCGCCCAGGGGCTCCACAACGCCCTCGTCACGGCGCCGCTGATGACCCTCGCGGGCTCCGTCCGCGACCCGGGACGCTACGCCGCCGCCGTCAGCGCCGGTGCGCTGGTGCTGGCCGCGGGCCTCGCCCTCGCCGTCGCCGGGGCGCTCGCCCTCTACTTCCAGGCCCGCGGCGAGGCGGTCCCGATCGACCTCGTGACGGCCGCCGGCGCGCTCACCCTGGCCCAGAACCTCCAGCTCACCGCGCGGCGGCTGCTCTTCGCCTACGAGGGCGGCGGCCGCGCCCTCGTCATGGACCTCGCCCGGGCGGCCGCGTTCCCGCTCGGCGTCGCGGCCCTGTGGGCCGCCGGCATCCCCCTCGATGCGGCGCGGCTGATCGAGATCCTGGCGCTCACGGCGTTCCTGACGACGCTGCCCGCGCTCCTCGCCCGGGCCGCCGATCCCGGCCGGCGCCGTCTCGCCCTCGCCGCCCGGCGGCACTGGCAGATGGCGCGCTGGTTCCTGCCGGTGGTCCTCGTCACCTTCGGGCAGGAGCAGCTGGTCTGGATCCTGGCCGGTGCCGCGCTGGGCGACGAAGCCCTGGGGGGCTTGCGGGCGGCGCAGTACCTCGTCGGCATCGTGTCGCTGATGCTCGCCGCGACCGAGAACGTGGTGCCGACCGGCGCGAGCCGCGCCTACGAGGCCGGCGGCGAGCCGGCCTTGCGCGGCTATCTCCTGGGCGTCACGCGCCGCCTCGGCCTGCCGGTCGCCGTCCTGCTCGGCGTGGTGGCGGCCCCGGCGGACCTGTGGCTGCGCCTCGTCTTCGGCGCCCCCTACGCCCCCTACGCGTCCTGCCTGCGCTGGCTCGCCCTCGGCGTCGCCTTCACCTTCCTGCGGGACATGGCGGCCCAGATCTTCCGCGCCCGGCGCCGCACCGACGTGATCTTCCGCGCCTTCGCGGTCAGCTTCGTGGTGTCGCTGGTGCTGATCCACCCGCTGATCGGCCGCTACGGCGCCGCCGGAGCGGCGGCGGTCGTTGCGATCGCGCACGGCGCCTCCCTGCTGGCGCTCGTCGTCGCCCTCGGCCGCGGCGCGCTTCCCCGGGCGGAGACCTCCGAGCGATGCTGAACGTCCTGATCGCCGTCGGGGTCGCGACCTGGTTTGCGGTCGCCTACCCGGTCCTGCGCCGCCGCCTCGAGACCCGCCCGCCCTCGGGCGGCGCGCCGGTGTTCTGGCCGCTCGCCCTGGTGACCGTGTTCGCGTTCATGCCGCTGGTCTTCACGGTCCCGCGCGAGGACGGCAACGCCGTGCTGGAGCAGGGGCTGACGGCCTCCAACGTCGTCACCATCGTGCTCACCGGCCTCACCGCGCTCTACCTCGCGGCCAAGATCGCCGCCGACCGGCGCATCCTGCTCCTGCCCTTCGCGATGCCCTACCTGCCGTTCACCCTGATGATCGGCATGGACGGCCTGAGCGCGGCGTGGTCGATCGTGCCGACCTACACCCTGTACCGGACGGCGGAGCTTGCGGTCTTCACCCTCGCGCTGATCCTGATCTTCGACCGGCCCGACATCCGGCGCCGGCTCGCCGACCTCCTGGCGATCGTGACGCTGGCCTGGCTCGTCTTCGTGACGCCGGAGATCCTGACGAGCCTCGCCTCCGGCATCGTGTTCTCCTCGGCCAAGAACAACATGATGCCGCTCGTCTGCGCGGCCCTCGGCTTCGCGGTGGTGTTCGGGCCGCCCAGCCCGCGGCGCGGCCGCTACCTCGTGCTGGCGGCCGCCGGGTTCGTCATCGCCGGGTCGGCGGCCTCGACCGGCGCGCTCGCGGCGGTCGCGCCGGCCCTGATGATCGCCTCGCGCCGCCCGGGCGTGCGCGTCGCCGGCGTCGTCCTGGCGGTCGCGGCGACCGCGGTGTTCCTGTTCCTGATGGTCGGCCTGTCGACCTTCCCGGCCCTGCTCGACCTCCTCTCGGTCATCCTCCAGAAGCCCCGGGTCGAGCTCGCCAACGCCACCGGCCGGGGCCAGTTCTGGCCGGTCTTCATCGCGGCGACGCAGGACCGCCTGCTCGGCTCCGGCTTCTCGGCGGCCGACCGCTTCGTGCAGCTCCTGATCCCCACCACCGGGCTCGCCGACGAGCTCGGCCGCGAGGCGGTGTTCATCACGAGCTCGCACAACATGTTCCTGAGCGCCTGGGCCGGGACCGGCATCGTCGGCCTGTCCTTCGCCGTCCTGTGCTTGGTCGAGCCGATCCGCTTCGCCGCCCGGGCCGACCGCGGCACCCGCCGCCTCGTCGCCTGCCTGATCCTGATGCTGGCCCTCAACGGCATGACGACGCCCGGCCTGTACCAGGACTGGAACGTCAACGTGCTCGCCTACGTGGCGGTGCTCGCCTACGCGCGGGCGGCCCGGCGCGAGGCCGAGGCCGAGGTACGGGCCTCCGAGCGGGCCGCGGCGATCGCGGCCGGGTCCGTCCCGGCCCTGCGCGGGGCCGACGCCGCTTGGCCCGCGGCTTGAAGCATCGGGGGCAGACGGAGCGTCGTTCGGTCCGGCCGTACCGGAACGGGACGGTTCCGACCCGCAACGACAAGCCTTGGACGCAGCATGACCATGGTCGAGAATGTCCGAAACGGGCTGCTGATCGGTGCGGCCCCGCGTGGGGATGAGGGGCGCGAGCCCTGGTTCCTCGATCCGCGGGAGATCCTGCGCTCGGTCCGCCAGCGCTGGCTCACGGTGCTGTTGCCCGTCCTGCTGTTCCTGGCCGTTGCCGCGGCCTGGACGACGTTCAACCCGCCGCAATTCACCGCCTCGACCCAGATCCTGATCGACCCGCGCGGGCTGCAGGTGGTCAAGGACGGGCTCACCACGCCGGACCCGGCGAGCGACGCCAGCCTGCTCCTCGTCGACAGCCAGCTGCGGGTGCTCACCTCCGACGACGTGCTCGGCCGGGTGGTCGACCGGTTCGACCTCGCGGGCGACCCCGAGTTCCTCGGTCGCGACAGCCTGCTCGGCGCGATCCGGGCCGAGATCCAGCGCCTCACCGGCCGCGCCGAGCCGCCGGCCGATCCGCGGCTCAAGGCGCTGCGGGCCCTGCGCGACCGGGTCGGGGCGCGACGCCTCGAGCGCAGCTTCGTCCTCGAGCTCGGCGTCACCTCCGAGGATCGCGAGAAGGCCGCCCGCCTCGCCCGCGGGGTGGCTGAGACATACCTGGCGCGCGACGCCGCCACCCGCTCCGACACGACCCGGAAGGCCGGCGAGGCGATCGAGGGCCGGCTGGCCGAGCTGCGCGACGCCCTGCGCAAGGCCGAGGACAAGGCGCAGGCCTTCCGGGCCAAGCACAACATCGTCGGCACCCGCGCGCAGCTGGTGAGCGAGCAGCAGCTGACCCAGCTCAGCGACCAGCTCGGCGCCGCCCGCGCCAAGGCCCTCGATGCCGGCGCCCGCCTGCGCCAGATCGACGGGGTGCTCTCCGGCGGACCGTCCGACTCGGTCAACGAGATCGTCCAGAACACCACCATCACGAGCCTGCGCGGCCAGCTCGCCGCGGCCGAGCGCCTGCGCGCCGACGCCGAGGAGACGCTGGGGCGGCGCCACCCGACCTACCAGGCCGCCCTGATCCAGGAGAAGGCCCTGCGCGACACGATCGCGGCCGAGACCCGCCGGATCGCGGCGGCCAGCCGCAACGACTACCAGGCGGCGCTGTCGAGCGCCCGCACGCTCGCCGACACCCTCGAGCGGCGCAAGGCCGACGCCCTGAAGGTCGGCAACGAGTTCGTGCAGCTGCGCGAGCTCGAGCGCCAGGTCGAGGCGAACCGGACGATCTACGAGTCGTTCCTGGTCCGCGCCCGCGAGCTGCAGGAGCAGCAGCGCCTCGACACCTCGGCCTCGCGGATCATCTCGCCGGCCTCGCCGCCGGAGAAGCGCATCGGCCCGCCGACCCCGGTGGTGTTCGTCGCCGCCCTGGTGGCCGGGCTCGGCGTCGGCCTCGTCGGCAGCCTCGCCCTCGAGCTGCTCGCCGGCCGCGTCCGCTCCCGCCGCCGCCTCGAAGGCCATCTCGGCCGCCAAGCGCTGGACGCTGTGCCGCGGGCGCCGTGGTCCCTCGCGGCCCCGGCGGCGCTCCACGGCGAGATCGGCACCACGCGCGGCGACGGGCGCTACGAGGTGGCGGTCGCGCGCCTGCGCCACCGCCTCGGCGCCGCCTTTCCCGGGCAGGCGCCGCTCGTCGTCCTCGTCAGCGCGGCGGACGACCGGGCCGGCAAGTCGCTCCTCGCCCGCTCCCTCGCGCTCTCGGCCGCGGCCGACCGCGAGCGGGTGATCCTGGTCGATGCCGACCCGAAGGGCACGCTTACCCGCGATCTCGCCGCGACCCCGCACCGCGACCTCGCCGCGACCCTGCGCGACGGGACGCCGCTGGCCGATGCCCTCGTGACCCTGTCGTCCGGCCTCAAGGTGCTGCCCCGCGCCGAGGGCCTGCCGCGGGGGCTGGCCGCGCGCCTGCCCGACCTGCTGCTCGGCAGCGGCGCCGACCTCGTGGTGGTCGATCTCGGCCTCGTCGGCAGCGACGTGACGACCGAGCGCCTGATCGCCGACGAGCGGCTTCCCGCGCTCCTCCTCGCCGCCAGCGCCCGCCGCAGCCGCTTCTCCGCCATCGACCGGGCGATGCGCGGCCTCGGCACCAACCGCCGCCTGCGCCTCGTCGTGACGGACGCCCAGCCGGGGGAGTAGGCTGCGCGCGCCCATCGGCGCCGCGAGGCACCGGAGGCGGTATGGGCGCATGGGTGGGCTTGCCAATTGGCACCGGCGGTCCCGATTCGGGCGGTCATTGGAGGCGAGGCACGACGATGGGATTCGACGGCGCGACCTGGCTCAACGAACCGGCCGCCTGGCGACTGGAGGGCGACGAGCTCCACGTCGTCACGGACCGGGCCACGGACTTCTGGCGCGAGACGCATTACGGCTTCACCCGGGACACCGGTCATTTCCTCTCGGTTGCGACCGATGGCGACTTCACGGCTCAGCTCCGCGTTCGGGCCCGGTACCGGGAGCTGTACGACCAGGCCGGGCTGATGGTCCGCGCCGCGGACGACGTCTGGGTCAAGGCGGGGATCGAGCTGTCGGACGGTGCGACGATGATCGGCAGCGTACTGACCGTCGGCCGGTCCGACTGGGCGACCGCGGCCTATGCGGACGATCCCGGCGACTTGTGGCTGCGTGCGACCGTGGCGGCCGGCGTGCTACGCTTGCAGGTCTCCTCGGATGGGGTGCGCTGGCCCCTGATGCGGCTGTCCCCGTTTCCGGTGTCGCCGTCCTATCGCGTCGGCCCGATGTGCTGCACGCCCGAACGCGCGGGTCTCGACGTCGTCTTCTCCGGGTTCACCCACGGGGCTCCGACCGGCAGGGCCCTGCACGATCTCTCCTGACCGGGGCGCTCGCCCGGTGCCATGTGCGTGAGGCCGATGCGGCGGACGGCGTCCCGCCGCGATCCGGCATGATCGTGCCCCGAGCCCTATCCTAGAGTGCACGGCGCCGCACAGCCTCGGGCACCGTCGTTCCCGAGGTCCGACGCCGGCACGGCGCGCGAAGGCAGCACTCCCCGATGCGGATCCTCCTCGTCCTCGCCGCGACCCTGTTGTGCGGAGCCCCAGCCCTCGTCCTCGCCGCCTCGGTCGAGATCACGGTCGCCGCCGAGGGCACGCGCCCGGCACCCGGCGGCGTCGCCACCCTGGGCGAGGCCCTGGCCGAGGCGCGTCGGCGCCGCGCCCGCGATCCCGGTGCCGCACTCGTCATCGCGCTCGGTCCCGGCATCCATCGCCTCGCGGACGGTTTGCGTCTCGGCCGCCAGGACGGCGGCAGCGCCGCCGCGCCCCTGACGATCCGCGGGCCCGCCGACGGCTCGGCCCGCCTCGTCGGCAGCCGGCGCCTGACGCCCGTCCCCCTCGATCCCGCGCTCGCCGCGCGCCTGCCGGCCGCCGCGCGGGGCAAGGTGCGGGCCTACCGCCTGCCGGCCTCGGCCCGGGCGGCGCGGTTCCAGGCGCCGATCGTCCTCGACGGCCCGCGCACGCCCCCGGCCTTCGAGGTCTTCGACGACGAGGGCGCGATGCATCCCGCCCGCTGGCCCTCGGAGGGCTTCGCCAAGGTCGCGGGCGGCAAGGTCGCGAGCGGTACCGGGCCGTCCTTCACCCTCGACGGTCTCCCCCCCGGCCTCGTGCGCGACGAGCCGGATCTCTGGGCCGAGGGCTACTGGCGCTGGGGCTGGCTGTTCGAGGCGATGCCGGTGGTGAGGGCCGCGGCGGAGGGGGAGGGCACGCGCCTGACCCTCGACCGCACACCCTACGAGGGCATCCTGCCGGACGCGCCGGTGCGCCTCGTCCACGTCCTTGCCGGCCTCGACCAGCCCGGAGCCTGGTGGCGCGACGTCCGCACCGGCACGCTGCTCGCCTGGCCGCGGGGCGGCGAGGCGGTGGAGGTCTCGATCGCCGAGACGCTGATCGCCACCGAGGGCACCGAGCACCTGCGGATCGCCGCCTTGCGCCTCGCCATGGCGCGGGGCGACCTCGTGCGCGCGCAGGGCGGGCGCGACGTGGTGGTCGAGGACAGCGTGCTCGGCCCGTCCGGGGGGCGGGGCGCGGCGTTCCTCGGCGTCCGGGACGGCGGCGTGCGCCGCTGCGACGTCGCCGGGAGCGGGGCCGAGGGCGTGGTCCTGTCGGGCGGCGAGCGCCGTACCCTCGAACCCGGCGGGCTCTTCCTGCGCGACAGCCGCCTCACGGCCTACGCGCGGCGCTGGGAGACGCAAGCGCCGGCCGTCGCCCTCGACGGCGTCGGCGCCGAGGTGTCGGGCAGCTTCGTCCACGATTCGCCCGCCTACGCGATCCATCTCCGGGGCAACGACCACCGGGTCACGGGCAACGAGGTCGCCCGGCTCCTCGCCGGGGCGACCGACAGCGGCGCGATCTATTCCGGCCGGGACTGGACCGCGCGCGGCAACGTGATCGCGAACAATTTCCTGCACGACATCCGGGGCGGGGGGGAGCGCGAGGTCAAGGGCGTCTACCTCGACGACATGGCGAGCGGCTTTGCCGTCTCGGGCAACCTCTTCCTGCGGGTCGACCAGCCGGTCTTCATCGGCGGCGGGCGCGACAACCGCGTCGAGGGCAACGTCTTCGTGGCGTCGAGCCCGGCGATCCACGTCGATTCCCGGGGGCAGACCTGGGCGCGGGACGCGATCACCGATCCGGACTCGCAGCTGCGCGCCGCCTACGCGGCGATGCCGGTGGACTCCCCCCTCTGGCGGGCGCGCTATCCGGGCCTGCCCGGGCTGCTCTACGACCGCCCGGCGGTGGCGAGCGGGAACGTGCTGAGCGACAATCTGCTCGCCCTGAGCGAGCCGTTCCGCTTCACCGACGGCGGCCAGGCGGCCGAGCAGGTCCAGACCCGCAACCGCGGGCCGGCGCATCCCCCCGCCGACCTCGCCGCGCTGGCGCGTACCTCCGTCGATCCGCAGGACTTCGCCACGCTCGCGCAGGGGACCGGGCTCAGGCTGCCGGCGATCCCGTTCGCCCGGATGCGCCGGGAGCGCGCGGCGGGGGCGCCTTTCGCGCGCTGAGGGCGTCGCGCGCCGCGATCAGCAGGAAGCGAGGGATGGTGTCGAGATAGCGCCGCCACAGCCGCCGCGGCTCGCGGGCGAGGCGGTAGGCCCATTCGAGGCCCGCGACCTGGAAGGCCTTGGGCGCCCGCGGGATGCGGCCGGTGGCGACGTCGAAGGCGGCGCCCACCCCCATGCCGATCGTGCCGGGCAGGTGCGGCGCGTGGGCCGCCATGAACAGCTCCTGCTTGGGCGTGCCGAGGCCGACCCAGACGATCTGCGCCCCCGAGTCCCGGATGCGGGCGCGCATCGCCTCGGTCTCGGCGGCGTCGAGAGGGCGGAAGGGCGGGGTCTCGATGCCGGCCACCTGCAGGCCCGGGATGCGGGCCCGCATCGTCTCGGCGAGCTGGGCGGCCACGCCCTCGCCGCCGCCGAGGAAGTAGTGGCGCCAGCCGGGGGCAACGCCCGCCCGGCACACCGCCTCGACGGATTCGATCCCCGGCACCTGCTGCATGCCGGAGAGCCCGCGCCAGCGGCCGATCCAGCTCAGGGGCCGCCCGTCGGCGCAGACGAGGAGCGCGTCGTGGTGGGCCGCCTTGAGGACGGGGTCCTTCTGGGCCCGGACGACGCCGTGCGCGTCGCGGAACACCACGAAGGTGCCGGGCTGGTCCGCGCCGCCGGCGAGCCGGCGCCCGAGGGCGGCGATCAGCCCGGCCATGTCGGTCGCCGAGACCGGCACGTCGCCGATCGCGAAGGAGGGGACGAGGGGATCGTGTGCCACGTGTCAGCTTCCCGTTCTGGCGAGGGACGCGTCCGCCGCGCGCGCGGCGACGGCGTCCCGGTAGATCTCGAGGAGGGCGCGGGTCGTGACGTCCTCGCGCCACTCGCGCTCGTAGACGGTGCGGGCGGCCCGGCCCATGGCGGCGGCGCCCGCAGGATCGGCCGCCACGCGGGCGAGTGCCCGGCCGAGGTCGCCCGCATCCCCGGGCGCGGCGAGGAGCCCGGTCGCCCCGTCGGCGACGAGGCCGGCCAGCGCCCCGATCCGCGAGGCGACGACCGGGGTCCCGGCGGCGTAGGCCTCCGCCACCACCATCGGCAATCCCTCGTACCAGAGCGAGGGCACCACCACGGCGGCGGCCCGGCCCATCGCCGCCTGGACCGCCTCGGGGCTCCGGGCGCCCGCGAGGTCGAGTCCCGGATGGCCGGCGAGGGCGCCGGCGAGCGGTCCCTCGCCGATCGCGGTGATCCGCAGCCCCGCCGCGGCGGCCGCCTCGGCGAGGACGAGCACGCCCTTCTCGTGGCTGAGCCGGCCGACGAAGAGGAGGCCGTCGCGCGGGCCGCCCGGGGGCGGGCCCGGATCGGGCAGGCCGTTGGGCCGGATGCGGATCCGCTCGGCCGGGACCCCCGCGGCCGCGAAACGCTCGCGGGCGAAGGGCGTCAGGGCGACGAACCGGTCGACGTCGCGCCGCCAGGTCCCGGCCCTGCGGTGGTGGTCGATCATGCGCGCCACCGCCAGCGAGCCGATCCGCGAGCCGCGGTAGCAGGCATGGAGGACCGCCCGGTACGGCGAGCCGGTCACGCACCGCTCGCACGGCGCGCCGTCCCGCATCAGGAAGCCGTTGGCGCAGGCCAGGCGGTAATTGTGCAGGGTCTGTACCGTGGCGTGGCCCGCCGCCCGGGCGGCGGCGTGGATGCCGGGCGAGAGGAGCGGGAAGAAATTGTGGACGTGGACCACGTCCGGGCGAAAGCGCCGTGCCGCCGCCATGACCCGGCTGATTCCGTCCGGCGCGTGGGTCGCGGAGAAAGCCGCCCGCAGCCGCGCGGGCGCGGAATCGATCGCGTCGTTGTCGAGGAACACCGCCTCGACGGCGCAGCCGGCGCGCTCCAGGGCCGCGAGGTCGCGGGCCACTGCGGCATCCTCCCCGCCGCGGACCTGGTAGCGGTTGTGGGCGACGAGGACGCGCAGCGGGGCACCTCCGTCGGCCGTCGGCGCCGCGGAGGTGCGCGAACGGTCCGTGCTGATGATCGACGCTGACAAACCGCGATCCTCTCCTGGCGACCGGTCCGGGCGATGATCTGCCGCGATGCGCGATGCGCGAGGCACGCGACACGCAGTTCCCAGCCGTGCGCCGCGTCGTCGCGAGACGAGCCGACCCTGCCCGATCGTACTGTCGAGCACAGCCGGAACCGTCTTCGACGATGCCGTACTCAGATAACGCGTGACTCGGAAAGCGTTCAGGCGCGGTGAACTACCGACGCGGCCGGCCGCGACATTTCGACTATGCGCCAACGGATCGGGAAACGATCGGGAAAATCGACCAGTGATCGGGATAAGGCTGCGATTGCAGCGGCCTGCGCGTGCTGCCGGCCCGGGCGGGCTCCCGATCGAGGTGGTCCGGGCTCCGGGACCGGGTACCGGGGTGCGACCCGATGTCCGCGCTCCGATGCCCGCGCCCGGAGGCGGGCGTCACGCGCCGCGCGAGGCCAGGATCGCCTCGACGACCTCCTGCACCTCCAGCGCCTCGGCCAGGGTGGCGAGGGCGTGGGGCTCGCCGCGGGTCATCCGCACCACGCCCTCGAGCTGGCGCCGCAGGGCGATCGGGCGGGCGCGCTCGTTCGGCATCGCGTCGGCGGCGGGGGCGAAGCGGCCGTCCGCGCCGCGCCGCTCGGCGATCGCCCAGTCGCGCAGGCGGACCGTGCCGGCTTCGCCTTCGAGCGTCCAGGTGTTGTGGTCGTCGGCATTGTGCGCGTCGGGCGGCGTCTCGCCGACCCGCCCGCGCAGCCGGACGGGCACGCCCCCGGCCCGGAACGTCGCCTCGACCGCGCGCTCCGACCGGCCGGGCTCGGGAAAGACCGCGTGGCCGTCCAGGCCGTCGAGGGGGCCGAGCAGGCGGCGGCTCAGGAACAGGAAGTGCGACACCACCTCGCGGGTGAAGCCTCCCTCCCGCGGCGCGTCGAGCCAGGCGGCGGCATCCTCCTGCCACGGCCGCGGCCAGCGCGCGAAGGCGACCTCGATCGTCAGCCGGCGCGGCGTGCCGACGGCGCCCTCGGCGATCCACTGCGCCAGGGCGGCGACGCCGAGCGAGGAGGCGAACGGAAAGTTCACGGCGCCCCGTTTCCCGGCCTCGGCCACGAAGGCGCGGGCCTCGGCGAGGTCGACGGCGAGGGGCTTCTCGCAGAACACGCTGCGCCCGGCCGCCAGCGCCGCCCGGGCATGGCCGAGATGCGAGGCCGGCGGCGAGGCGACGTAGACGCAATCGCTCGCCGCCACCACGGCGGCGGCGTCGGCGACCACCGGCACGCCGGGATAGCGCGCGGCGATCCGCTCCCGCGCCGCCAGCGCCGGGTCCCACAGGGCCGCGATGCGGACCAGGGGGGCGTCCTGCCCGAGGACGGCGTTCATCATGCGCTCGCCCATGATGCCGGCACCGACGATGCCGAGGGCGAGGGGGGCGGTGGGAACGGTCATCGGAGATCCTGGCTGCCGGGGTCGCGTCCTCTTAAGGCCGAACAGGCCGTGGCGGAAAGCCGGCCGGTCCCGTCCCGATTATCCGCGTCGCACGACCACCGCCGGCCCGCCGCCGATCCGGACGCGCGACGACCCATCGAGAACCCGGGGCGGCCCGATCGAACACCAGCTGATCGAGACGCCTGCCGCTGGGTCGAGATGCCAGATCGTCTTCGGTTCCCCAAAGAGCGAGAAAATAATTTTGCTCCGGTTTTCGAGGGCGTGACATCTTGTTAACGGCCGGATCCTACTCATTCAGGCCTGGAAACGTTCTATCGTGTTCGGGGCATTGGATTCGACGATGGTCAGGCTCAGCATCGGGCGCAAGCTGGCGCTGTCTTCCGCGGTCACCGCGTTGTTCGTCGCCGGGGCCGTCTACAACCAATGGTCCAGCAATAGAGAGATCCGCGCGGCGAACGACGCGCTGGCACGCGAGGAGACCATCCTGCGCGGAGTCTCGCAGGCGCAGATGGCGGTGGCCCGCATCCAGCTCGGCCAGAAGACCGTCGAGCTGGCGCGCAGCGCCGCCGCGGCCGACGCCGCCGTCGCGGCCGCCCTCGACGAGGCGCGCAAGGCGTCCGCGAGCCTCGCGCAGCCGATCGCCATCGCCATCAAGCCGGACGTCCTGCGCGAGAGCGAGCGCTCGGTCCACGACCTCGCCGGCGCGGTCCAGCGCTTCGCGCAGGCCGGCCGCGCCGACCTCTACGGCCGGCCCGTCGATGCCGCAGCGGCCAGCGCGTCGCGCGAGGAGATCGCCGCCCTGACCGCCCGGGCCGAGAAGACGATCGGCGAATCGGTCGCCAACGCCAACCGCTTCACCGAGGCCGCCATGACGACCGCCGCCGAGCGGATCGACGCGGCGACGCGGCTCGGCCTCCTGGCCGGGGCGGCCATGCTGCTGAGCCTGCTCGGCGCCGCGCTCCTGCTGATGCTCAACATCCAGCGCCCGCTCACCCGCCTCGTCGCCGTGCTCGAGCGCATGGCCGCCGGCGAGATCGACGCCACCATCGCGGAGGCCCGCCGCGGCGACGAGATCGGCGCCCTCGGCCGCGCGGTCGAGAGCATCAAGACGATGGTCGCCCGCAAGGCCGCCGAGGACCTGGAGCGGCGCCAGATCGCCGACGCGGCGGCGGCCGCCGCCCGCCAGACCGCCATGATCGAGATGGCCGACGGCTTCGAGGCCGCGGTCGGCGGCATCGTCGGCGCGGTGTCGTCCTCGGCCTCCGAGCTGCAGGTCACCGCCCAGTCGATGACCGCGACCGCCACCCAGACGGCGGCGCAGTCGACCAGCGTCGCGGCGGCGGCCGAGGAGGCGGCGACCAATGTCGGCACGGTGGCGGCGGCGGCCGAGGAGCTCGGCGCCTCGATCTCGGAGATCGGCCGTCAGGTGTCCGGCTCGGCGCAGCTCGCCCAGCGGGCGGTGTCGGAGGCCGATCACACCACGCAGTTCGTGCAGGCCCTCGGCCAGACCTCGGCGAAGATCGGCGACATGGTCGGGCTGATCTCGAACATCGCCAGCCAGACCAACCTGCTGGCGCTCAACGCCACGATCGAGGCGGCGCGGGCCGGCGAGGCGGGCCGGGGCTTTGCGGTGGTGGCCGCCGAGGTCAAGGAACTGGCCAACCAGACGGCGCGGGCCACCGACGAGATCGCGCGCCAGATCGGCGAGGTCCGGGGCGTGACGGACCAGACGGTGGGAGCGATCGAGACGATCACGGCGCTGATCCGGGAGATCGACGTGGTGGCGACGTCGATCGCGGCGGCGGTGGAGCAGCAGGGAGCGGCGACGCAGGAGATCGTGCGCAACGTCGCCCAAGCCTCGGTGGGGACGAGCGCGGTGACCGGCAACATCGCCGGGGTGGCGCAGGCCTCGGAGACGACCGGGATGGCGGCGACGCAGGTGCTGACCTCGGCCTCGGCCCTGTCGCGCCAGTCCGAGCAGCTGACCGCGGAGGTGCACCGGTTCCTGGCGACCGTCCGGGCGGCCTGACCGCGGATCGGAAGGAATGGCGAAGGCCGGCCCGGAGGCGATCCCCGGGCCGGCCCCTCCCGTGAGCGGCGCCCGATCGGAGCCTGGATCGCGCGGGGACCGAACGATCCAAGGTTTCAGATCTTCGGGGTGTCGTCCTCCGGCGAAGAATCGGGGGCGGGAGAATCCGGAGGGGCATCCGGGGCCGGCGGAACGTGGTCCTTGCGCCACTGGGCGAAGAGGCTCTGGAGCACCGCCACGGTGTCGCGCACGGCCTTCGCCTCGTCGTCGACCGAGACGCCCTCGGAGACGGAGTTGCGGGTGGTGAGCACTGCGCGGTCCTCGATCTCGGTCAGGCGCTCGAGGAAATCGGGGCGCGCGGCGAGCAGGTCGAGGGCGTCGCCCATGGCGGTGGCGAGGGTCGTGGCGAGCAGCCCCGCGGTGGCGACGTCCCCGACCGAGGCCTCGTAGGGCTCGGGGACTTCGTCGTCCTCGTCCTCGTCGGCTTCCGCGGCCGCCTGCAGGCCCTCGACCAGGGCCTCGACGATCTCGACGGCGGTGTCCTCCGGCACGGCGAGCCGCACCGCGACCTCGACGTCGTCGCCGCTGAAGCCGGCGGTGCCGAGGGTGACCTGCAGGATGCCCGGACGGCGCAGGCTGAGCGCCATCAGGGTGTTGGCGTAGATGGTGGGCGCGTCCGGCATGACCTCGACCTCTTGCGGTCGGGCGCCGGGAACCCCGCGCCCGACCGGCCTATAGTATGCTCTCGCCGGCGAGGCGACGGTCTCAGGCGCTGGCGAGCCGGGCGACCTTGTTGTCCGGCAGTTCGATGTCGACGCCGAGCGTCGAGACCGCGTCGCCCCGCTCCATCGTCACCTTGACCTTGTCCTTGTCGATGGCGACGTGCTTGGCGATGACCGCGAGGATCTCCTCGCGCAGCACCGCCACCAGGTCCGAGCGCCCGAAGGCGGTGCGCTCGTGCGCCAGCAGGATCTGAAGGCGCTCGCGCGCCACCGGCGCCGTCCCGCGCCGCGACAGGAAGCTCAGCAGGTTCATGCCGCCCTCCTGGTGAACAGCTTGCCCAGGAGAGACCGCTTCTCGCTCGGAACGGTCATCGCCACCGTCTCGCCCTTGAGCCGGCGCACCGCATCCGCGTAGGCCCGCGCCGGCGCGCTCTGCGGCGCGTTCAGCGTCACCGGGCTGCCGAGGTTCGAGGCCTTCAGCACCTCCTCGCTCTCCGGGATCACCGCCAGAAGCGGGATCGACAGGATCTCGAGCACGTCGTCGATCTTCAGCATCTCGCCGCGCTCGGCCCGGGTGGGGTCGTAGCGGGTGAGGATCAGGTGCTTCTCCAGCCGCTCGCCCTTCTCGGCCCGCTCGG
>NZ_JAZFXT010000060.1:0-142354 GCF_036448855.1 Methylobacterium ajmalii | reverse complement strand
GTCTGGCGGGCCGGGCCGAGGAAGCGGCGTTGGCGATCGCGGCGGCGGCCGAGCGGACGACGGGCGCGCTCGACGCGCGGACGCTGGCAGCGACCGCGGCGTTCGCCGCGGCGGCGGACGAGGCCGGCCGCCTCGTCGCGGAGCGCACCGACGCCACCGGGGCGACCCTGCGCGCCGCGGTCGAGCACCTGACGCGCCAGGCCGAGGACGTATCGGCGGCGCTGGCGCTCGCCGCCGAGAGCGCGGCGGGCGACCTCGACACCCGCCTCGCCGAGGTCGGTGCGGCCTTCGACGGCCACAGCCGCGCGCTGACCGACATGATCGACCTGCACGCCGACGAGGCGCAGACCCGCCTGACCGCGGCCGGCCGCGACATCGTCGTGGCGGTGGCGAGCCAGGGCGCGCGCGTCAACGAGGCGCTGGAGACGACCGGTACCGCGCTGGCGAGCGCCGCCGAGACCGGCGGCCGCGCCGTCGACGAGGTGCTGACGAACCGCCTCGCGGCGCTCCAGGACGCGATCGCCCGCGGCGACATCCTGGCCGACCGCATCTCCCGCGACACCCACGACCTCACGCAGAGCGTCGCCGGGCGGCTGGAGGAGATGGACCGCCTCATCACGGTCCAGGGCCGCGCCGTCGCCGAGACCATCGCGGAGCGTACCCGCGAGGCCCGGGAGGCCGTCGAGGCCCAACTCGGCGCGCTCGAGGACCGCTCGGCCAAGCGCACCGCCGAGATCGGCGCGACCTTCAGCACCATGGTGGCGCATGTCGACCAGCATATCGGCGCCCGCGCCACGGCGCTGAACGAGGCCCTGATCGTGCGGGCCGGCGAGATGGCCCGGGTGATGGCCGAGGGCGGCCGCGAGGTCGCCCAGGCGCTTGACGGCCGCGCCGACGAACTGGCGCGCGCCATCACGGCCCGCAGCCAGGCGATGAGCGACGCCCTGACCGCCCGCGTCGACGAGATCGGCGACGAGCTCGGCCGCCGCACCGAGGAGCTGACCCGTTCGCTCGATGCCGGCGCCGCCCGATTCGACGACCGCGTCATCGCCCGCCTCGAGGGCCTGGCCCAGACCCTCGACGAGCGCGGCCGGATCGTCGACGAAACCTTCGGCGTGAAGGCGGAGGAGGCCCTGCGGCTGATCGAGGCCCGCACCCGCGGCCTCGATCAGGAGCTCGGCGCCCGCACCCGCGAACTCGTCACCTTCGTGGAGAGCCACAGCGGCGAGGCGAGCCGCGACCTCGCGACCCAGGCCGACGCGATCCGCGCCGCCTTCGACGGCCGCACCGAGACCCTGGCGGCCCTCGTCGACGAGCGCATCGCCGCGATGTCCCAGGAGATCGACGAGCGCGGCCGGGCGATGTTCGGCACGCTGGCCAACCGCATGACCGAGCTGGCGCGGCTGTTCGACCGCGGCGGCCTCGCCCTCTCCGACCTCATCGGCAAGCGCGGCGAGACCGTGCTGGCCGCCCTGCAGGGCACCGTGGAGGAGGCCGACCGGGTGCTCGCGGAGGGCTCCGGCCGCCTCGAGACGGCGCTCGGCGACCGCTCGACCGCGCTGGCGACGCTCCTCGACGAGCGCGAGGCCGTGGTCGATCGCCTGTTCGGCGAGCGGCTGCGGGCGCTCGGCCACCTCATCGACGAGCAGGCCGCGACGATGCGCAGCCTGCTGGACGGCGGCTCCGAGGCGCTGCAGGCCGGGCTCGACGACCGGATCCGCGCCTTGCACGACGCGCTCGAGGAGCGGGCCGTCGCCGTGCGCGGCCTGCTCGACGACCGGGTCGGCACCCTGCGCGGCGTGCTCGCCGAGGGCGGCGACAGCCTGGCCTCGACCCTCGAGGAGCGGGTCGGCCGGGCGGTCGGCACCCTCGATTCCCGCACCCATGCCCTCTCCAGCCTGTTCGACGACCGCCTCGCCGCCCTCGACCACCTGGTCGAGAGCCGCGGCGCGGCGTTCGCCGAGGCGGTGGAGGCCCGGGCCCAGGCGCTGGCCGGGCTCATCGACGCCCGCACCCACGCCTTCGCGGCGGCGGCCGAGGCCGGCGGCACCCACCTCTCGGGGCGGGTCGACGCGGCACTCGCCGACCTCGACGCGCTGATCGAGATGCGCGCCCAGGCCGTCGAGACCAGCCTGGAGCGCCGCGGCGAGACCCTGGCCGGCACGATCGCCGCCCGGGGCGAGGAGGTCGCCGGCCTCCTCGACTCCCGCGTCGCGACCCTGGAGGACGCCGTGTCCCGCGGCACCCGGGCTGTCGCCGGCCTGCTGGCCGAGCGCGAGGCCGGCCTCGGCGACGCCCTCGACGAGCACCGCGACGCCTTCGCCCGGACGCTCGGCGAGCGCGTCGAGGCCCTGGCGGCCCTGCTCTCCGAGCGCGAGGCGGCGATCGCCGGCACGATCGAGCAGGGCGGCGGCAACCTCGTGCGCCTGATCGACGGCCGCCAGCGGGCGCTCGCCGAGCTGACCGGTGCCGGCGACGTGCTGGCCCGGCGGGTCCAGGAGCGCATCGACGTGCTCGCCTCCACGATCCGCAGCGGCGGCGACGCGCTCGCCGGCCTGCTGGATTCCCGCAACGCCGACCTCGCCGAGACCTTCGATGGCCGCGGCGCGGCGCTCACCGCCCTGCTCGACGACCGGGTGGCGGAGCTGTCCTCCGCCCTCGAGCGCAGCCGCGCCGCCCTCGACGCGGTGCTCGGCGGGCAGGTCGAAGCCCTCTCCCGCCAGCTCGAGGCCGGCGGCGAGGCGGTGTCCGACCGCCTGCAGAACGGGCTCGCGCTCCTCGGCGGTACCGTCGATGAGCGGGCGCACGCCTTCGGCGCCCTGGTCGACGCCAAGGCGGCGGAGCTCGCCGCCCTGATGCAGGCCCGCACCGAGGCCCTGTCGGGCAGCGTCGACGAGCGCTCGGCCGCCTTCACGGCCCGCATCGACGGCAGGATGCGCGCCTTCGCGGCCCTGGTGGCGTCCCGCGGCGAGGCGCTCGCCGACGCCTTCGATGACCGCAGCGACGCCTACGCGGCCCTGGTCGACGCCCGCACGGCGGCCCTCACCGCCGCCCTCGACGAGCGGGTGGCGAACCTGCACGGCGTCATGGACGAGCGCTCCGCGGCCCTCGCGGCGGCCGTGCAGGAGCGCGCCGCGGCCCTCGCCGCGGCGATGGACGAGCGCAGCGCCCAGCTCGGCTCGGGCTTCGACCGCCGCGCCGCGGCCTTCGCGACGCTGATCGACCAGCGCGGGACCACCCTCACCCGGGCGCTCGCCGAGACCGCCAAGGAGCTGTCCGAAGCGATCGACGGCCGCGGCGGCGAGCTCAACCGCGACCTCGCCGAACGGGTCGAGGCCCTGCGCCAGATCGTCGACGAGCGCGGCGGCGCGCTCGGCCAGCGCCTCGAGGCGACCACCGCCTCGCTGCACCGGACCATCGACCAGCGCGGCAACGCCCTGGTGGCGGCGCTGGCGGCGAGCGGCGAGACGGTCGACGGGCTCGACCGCCAGGTGGCGCAGCTGCGCGGCCTGGTCGAGGGCCCCGGCAGCGAGCTGGTCTCGGTCCTGGCCGAGCGCAGCGAGGCGCTGGAGCGGGCGGTGACCGAGGGGATGGGCGGTGCGGCCGTGCACCTCGCCGAGCGGGCCGAGGCCCTGGCGGCCCTCTCCCGCGAGGCAGCCGAGACCCTGCGCCGGTCGGCCGACGAGGGCGCGGCCCGGGCGGTCGAGGCCCTCAACCGGGTCAACCAGCGGCTGGGCGGCGAGCTCGGCGGCCTGGTCGGCCGCATCGAGGCGGCCAGCGGCGCGCTGCAGGAGCTGATCGGCCGTTCGGACGAGAGCTTCTCGGCGATCGAGGGCGGGCTGTCGGGCAGGGTGCAGGAGATCCAGGCGGCGCTCTCCGAGATCGCGGCCGAGACGGCCAAGGCCTCGGACCGGGTCGCCGAGCAGGTCGGCGCGCTCCAGGGCGCGGCGACCGGTGCCCTGCGCCAGGCCGCGGGCCTCGCCGCGACGCTGGACGCCCGCGGCAAGGCCCTGACCGAGACCGCCCGCCAGCATATTGGCGACCTCACCGCCGCCACCGGCGCCCTGGAAGGCGCCGAGGGCCGGGTGAGCGCCGCGCTGGGCGAGCGCCGGGCCGAGATCGACACCCTGCTGGGCAGCATCGACGCCCGCTCGGCAGCCCTCGCGGCCGCCACCGAGGGCGTCGGCGCCCGGGTCGAGGCGACCCTGAAGACGATCGAGGCCCGCACCCAGGCGCTCGGCCGCGAGATCGAGACCGGCGCCCGCCAGGCCGGCAGCGCGGTAACGGAGGCGTTCGAGCGCCTGCGCGCCGGCACCGGCCAGGAGGGCGAGCGGGCGGCCGAGACGGTCCGCCAGGCCGTGGCGGGCGCCTCGGGCGAGATGCGGACCGCCTTCGGCGATGCCGCCGAGCGCTTCCAGGGCACGGTCGAGTCGATGCGCGCCATGGCGGGCGAGATCCGCCAGACCCTGGAGGAGATCCGCGGCGACCTGCAGCGCGGCGTGACCTCCATCCCCCAGGAGGCCCAGGACGCCACCGGCGAGATGCGCCGGGTGGTGGCCGAGCAGATCAAGGCGCTGAACGAGCTCTCGGCCCTGGTCCAGCGCTCGCCGCGTTCGGTCGACGTGACGCAGCCCCGCGTCGCCGAGGCCGGCCGCTCCGCCTCGGCCGCCGCCCCGGCGGCACCGGCACCGAAGCCCGCGGCTCCGGTCGCAGCGGCCCCGCGGCCGCAGCCGACCGTCGCCAAGGCGCCGGTGCAGGCCGCGACGCCCGCGGCCCAAGCTTCGGCCCAAGCTCCGGCGCAGGCTCCCAAGCCGGCGGCTCCGCCGGCCAAGGCCCAGGCGCCCGCCGTCAAGCCGCCGATCGCGACGGCCCGGCCTTCGGCCGACGCCGGCAAGGCCCCGGCGGGGCAGAACCGTCCGGCCGCGCCGCAGGCTGCGGCCCGCACCGGCGGCGACGCACAAGGCCGCAACGGCTCCGGCGGCTGGCTCTCCGACCTCCTCTCGCGCGCCTCCCTGGACGACGACGAGGACGTGCCGCCGCTCGCCAGGACCGGGGACAAGAGCGCGGACAAGGCCGGCGAGAAGGGCAAGGGATCGGCGATCGGATCGGCCGCGACGGCCAGGGCCGGCGGATCCGCCGACGACGCGGGCGCCGCGGCGATCGACTCGATCTCGAGCAACATCGCCCGGATGATCGAGCATCCGGCCGCGGTCGATCTGTGGGAGCGCTACCGGCGCGGCGAGACCAACCTGTTCACCCGCCGCCTCTACACGGCGGAGGGCCAGCGGACCTTCGACGAGATCCATCGCCGCTATCGCGCCGAGCCGGATTTCCGCCGGACCGTCGACCACTACGTGCGGGAGTTCGAACGCCTGCTCGGCGAGGTCTCCCGCACCGACCAGGACCCGCGCCGGGCCAACGCCTACCTCACCTCGGAGAGCGGCAAGGTCTACACGATGCTCGCCCATGCCAGCGGACGGTTCGAGGGCGCCTGACGCGCCCCCTCCCGTTCCGATGCGAACAGGCCCTTCCGGCCCTTACCCGGGTCGGAGGGGTCTTTTTCGTCGGGATTCGGTCCTTGGGATTCGCGCTAGCCGGCGATGTGGCCTCGGGGAAAATCAATCGTGGCGTTCGCCGACACTGCGGCCGCCGATGGCTCCGTGCCCGCCCGCGAGGCGGCCGGACACCGCCGCGGGTGCGGTCGGCGCCGGTGGGGCTTCGACGGCGCAGGCTTCGCGTCTCACCGACGATCCGTCGGGAGGCGCGACGCTGGCCGTGCTTCGGATCGAAACTCGCGGTGAAGGCCCTGCCCGATCGGACCGGCGGGGCCGGGATCGATGACGTGCGTCCGCGGCCGTCGGCGTTCCGTCAGAGCAGCCCGAGCGAGGCCAGTTCCCGCCGCATCGACTCCGGCATCGCCGCGAGGTCGCCGGCGGCACTCCGGGAGATGTCGCGGGGAGCGTCGGCGGGGGCGAGGTAGCGCCAGCCCTGGAACGGGCGGCAGGGCCGGGGCTCGACCGGCGTCACCGCCGGGTCGAGGACGAGGCGGCAGCGGCCGACGCCCTCGGCGTCGGTGAACGGGCGGATCGCCAGCACCGGCTGGCGGCAGGCGATGAGACCGCGGATCACCCAGTAGA
This sequence comes from Methylobacterium ajmalii, assembly GCF_036448855.1. Classification (NCBI taxonomy): domain Bacteria; kingdom Pseudomonadati; phylum Pseudomonadota; class Alphaproteobacteria; order Hyphomicrobiales; family Methylobacteriaceae; genus Methylobacterium; species Methylobacterium ajmalii. The sequence continues at coordinate 136,217 of NZ_JAZFXT010000060.1, read as the reverse complement.
GCGAGCCGGTGCCGACGATCTCGTCGCCGCGCTTGGGCACCATGCGGGTGATGTGGGCCTGCTCGGGCGGGCGGCCCTGGCGCAGGGCCTCGGCCCGGCGCGCGGCGATCCACTCCTCGAGATCGGCGATGGACTCGCAGCCGACGCAGAGCTTGAGGAGATGCAGGGACATCGCGGCCTGGGATGGGGAGCTGGGGCGCGGGCTCCCTGCGCGGCGATCGTGGCGCCGCGAGGGCAGCGCACTCGCCGCGAGAGCCGGGCTCTCGCCGCGAGGCTGACGGCCGCGTGTCGAGAGGGGGCGGCGCCACCGCTCAGGTGAAGCGGGCGAGCTTCTCGTTGACCGCGAGGTCGTCGATCTCGGCAAAGGCGTCCGCGAGGTCGACCGTCTCGTCGACAGGGGCCGCCTCCTCGCGCACCGGCACGAAGGCGATGTCGTCGTCGGCGAGCGCGGGCTCGACGAGGCGCAGCCGCGGCGCGGGCTCGGCCTCCTCCGCGTCGGCCTCCCGTCCCCTGCCCCGCCCGGTTGCGACGATCTCGTCGACGTCGTCCTGGTCGAGGGCGGTCTCGGGCATCTCGGCGCGCTGCCCGGCCTGGGCCGGCGGATCGTCCTCGCTGGCCCAGATCTCGATCATCGCGATCAGGCGCTGCTCGAGGTAGCGCAGGGTGTTGACGATGCGGCTGGTGCGCTGCGCCGTCAGGTCCTGGAACGAGCAGGCGGTGTAGATCTGCGTCGCGTTGTGGTCGAGGCGGTCGCAGACGGCGCTCTCGGCGCCGGTCTCGCGCAGGGTCCAGGCGACCTCCTGGACCTCCTCGGCGGCCTGCAGGATGTCGGAGGTGGCGCGCTCGGTGGTGCGCACGATGCCGTCGAGGGCCTCGGAGGCGGCGCCGAGCTGGCTCTGGTCGTGGTCGGGCGTATGGATCGCCGCGATCTCGGACTTGGTGCGGCTGATCGCCTTCGCCATCTCGATCAGGTCGAAGCGCAGGCGCTCCATCCCGGGCGGGCCGCGCTCGGCCGTGACGACCGTCTCGATCCGGCCGATCGCCTGGAGCAGCACGTCGGTATCGGCGTGGCGGTTGCGCCGCGCGAACTCGCCTAGGAACCAGCGCCCGCGCGCGGTCTCCAGCATCGCGCCCTCGATGACGTCGTACTCTTCCCGCGGCATGGGGAGCGAAGGAGTCCCGGCCATCTCACCTGCCCTGTCAATCGCCCGCCGGATCGGCCGGCGCGGCGTCGCCCGATCAGGCGTGTCGTCGTTAAGGCTTGACATCCCGGCGTTAACGGCGGCTTACGCCAGGCCCGCCCCGGGGCGGCTGATTCGGTCCCGCCGCCCAAAGGTTTCCGTGACGGTCCCCCCGCCCTCCCCCCGCGACGGCCTGCGCCTCGCCCTGCTCTACGCGGCGGTCTTCGCCGGAATCGGCGTGGCGATGCCGTTCCTGCCGCTCTGGCTCGCCGGCCTCGGGCTCGGGCCCGAGCTGATCGGGGCCCTCGTCGCCCTGCCGATCCTGGTGCGGATCGTCGCGACCGCGCCGCTCGTCGGCTTGATCGACCGGGGCGTGCCGCCCCGCACCCTGATGGTGGCCGGCAGCCTCGGCCTCGCCGCGACCTGGGCCCTGATGCCGCTCGCGGCCTCCCTGTCCTGGCTTGCGCTCGCCGGGGTGATCGTCCTCAACGCCGTCGCCGGCGCGTCGCTCGTGCCCTGCCTCGACTACCAGAGCCTCGCGGCGGTGCGGCGCCGGCCGGGGCTCGACTACGCCCGGATCCGGCTCGGCGGCTCGCTCGGCTTCCTGGCCGCGACGCTCCTCGGCGGCTGGCTCCTCGGCCTCGTCGGCACGGGCGGCATCCCGGGCTTCCTCGCGGCCCTCGAGCTCGTCTCCGCCTGCGGCGCCGTGCTGCTGCTGCGCCGCGAGACCGCGTCCGCTCCGGCCCGCCGTGCCGCCGGCCGGGTGCGCCTGCCCGCCGCCCTGTGGCTCGCCATCGCGGCCGGCGCGGCGATCCAGGCGAGCCACGCCGCCGTCTACGCCTTCGGCTCGATCCACTGGGTCGGCCTCGGCCTGTCGCCGGCCGAGACCGGGATCGCCTGGGGCGTCGGCGTCGTCGCCGAGATCGGGTTCTTCGCGGTCGCCGGACGCGTCCCGTACTTGCGCGACGCGCCGTTCCGTCTGCTCGCCCTGGGGGCGCTCGCCGCGCTCCTGCGCTGGGGCGGGCTCCTCGCTGCCGCCGGCCTGCCGGCCCTGGTGCTGCCGCTCCAGGCCCTGCACGCCCTCACCTTCGGGGCGACGCAGCTCGGCGTCATGGCGGCCCTGTCGCGCCTCGCCCCCGAAGGCGGCCGCGGCGCCGCGCAAGGGACCTACGCCGCCTGCGCCGCCCTCGCCTCGGCCTCCGCCACGCTGGCGAGCGGCGCGGCCTACCGGGCCGGCGGCGGGACGCTCGCCTTCGGGCTGATGCTGCCGGTGGCGGGCCTCGGCCTCGTCTTCACGCTCGCGGCGGTGCGGGCGGCACGGCGGTGAGCCCGCCGGCTCCGATGGTTTGCGAATTGTTAGCAGGCCGGGGTATAGGACCGGCCCGAGGGGATCTGTGGCGAACGAGGGAGGCCGGCCCGTGCCGACCGAACCGATGACGCGGGGGGCCGAACCGGCCCACGCCGCGCTCGAGCGCGTCCGCGACGGCCTCGCCGCGCGCCTCACCGGCCGCTGGACCGCCGACCAGGCGCCCGCCGTCGAGGGCGCCGCCGCCGCGATGCTGGCCGGCGCCGCCGGCGCACCCCTGATCATCGATCTCTCCGGCCTGTCGCGCCTCGACACGCTCGGCGCCTGGGTGCTGGAGCGCACCCGCGCGGCCCTGCCCGACGGCACGGCCTATGCGGGGGCCTCGCCCGAGCACCTGATCCTGCTGCGCGAGGTCGCCTACCGGGAGGCCGCGCCGTCGGCGCGCGCCCGGCGCTTCCACCCCCTCGATCCGGTGGCGAACCTGGGCTCGGGCGTGCGCAGCCTCGGCCATCAGGGGCTGGCCGGCCTCGCCTTCCTGGGCGAGGTGGTGGCGGGCTGCCTGCGGGTGCTCGCCCGGCCGCGCAGCTTCCGCGGCCCGGCGCTCATCAACCAGGTCGAGCAGATCGCCCTGCGCGGCGCGCCGATCATCATGCTGATCGCCTTCCTGGTCGGCTGCATCGTCACCCAGCAGGGCATCATCCAGCTCCAGCGCTTCGGTGCCCAGAGCTACGTCGTCAACATGATCGGCATCCTGTCGCTGCGCGAGCTCGGGGTGCTGCTGACCTCGATCATGGTGGCGGGGCGCTCCGGCTCGGCCTTCACGGCCGAGATCGGCTCGATGCGGATGCGCGAGGAGGTCGATGCCCTGCGCGTCATGGGCCTCGACCCGATCGAGATCCTGATCGTCCCGCGGATCATCGCCCTGATGGTGGCGCTGCCGATGCTGGCCTTCCTGGCCGACCTCGCGGCGCTCGCCGGCGGCGCGCTGACCTCCTGGCTCTATGGCGGGCTCTCCCTCGAGGCCTTCGCGTTCCGGCTCCAGAACGCGATCGGGCTGCGCCACGTCCTGATCGGCCTGATCAAGGCGCCGTTCATGGCGCTGATCATCGGCATCATCGCCTCGGTGGAGGGATTCCTGGTCGAGGGTTCGGCCGAATCGCTCGGCCGCCACGTCACTGCCTCAGTCGTCAAGTCTATCTTCATGGTCATCGTCCTCGATGGACTCTTCGCGGTGTTCTTCGCGGCCATCGATTTCTGAGCGAGGCGAGCCTTTCCCTTGCACCATCCCCATACAGCCCCGTCGGCCGCTCCCGGCCGCCTGCCCGGCGCGCACGATCCGCTGATCCGCGTGCGCGACCTCGTGGTCGCGTTCGGCGAGCGGACCGTGCTGAAGGGGCTCGACCTCGACATCCGTCGCGGCGAGATCCTCGGCTTCGTCGGGCCCTCCGGCCAGGGCAAGTCGGTGCTCACCCGCACCCTGCTGGGTCTCGTGCCGAAGCGCTCGGGCACGATCGAGGTCTTCGGCGAGGACGTCGACCGCCTGACCCTCGCCCAGCGCCGGGTGATCGAGCGGCGCTGGGGCGTGCTGTTCCAGCAGGGCGCGCTGTTCTCGGCGCTCACCGTCAAGCAGAACATCCAGGTGCCGATGCGCGAGCACCTGAAGCTCTCCGAGCGCCTGCTCGACGAGTTCGCCCGGCTCAAGATCGAGATGGTGGGCCTAAAGCCCGACGCCGCCGACAAGCTGCCCTCCGAGCTGTCGGGCGGCATGATCAAGCGCGCGGCGCTGGCCCGGGCGCTCGCCCTCGACCCCGAGGTGCTCTTCCTCGACGAGCCGACCTCCGGCCTCGACCCGATCGGGGCGGGCGAGTTCGACGAGCTGGTGGCGACGCTGCAACGCACGCTGGGGCTCACCGTGTTCATGGTGACCCACGACCTCGACAGCCTCTACACCGCCTGCGACCGCATCGCCGCGCTCGGCGACGGCCAGATCATCGCCGAGGGGCCGATCGACGCGATGCTCGCCTCCGACCATCCCTGGCTGCGCTCCTACTTCCACGGCAAGCGCGCCCGCTCGATCATGGTGCCGGAAGCGCCGTCATCCCGCGGAATCGTGGAGGGCGTCGCCTGATGTGCGATGCCGCACCCGCCCGCCGCCCGGGCCCGCTTAAGCTTCTCTCGTCAGGCTGCGCCGCGATGCCCGCTCGGGAGCATCCGGCTCGCGGGCTCCTCGCCCCGTCCCTGCCGGCCCCCGCCTTTACCCCGCACGCGCATGGAAACCGTTAAGGCATGGAAACCCGCGCCAACAACGTCCTGATCGGCGCCTTCACGCTAGCGGTGATCGCGCTCGGCTTCGCCTTCGCGTTCTGGCTGCGCGGGTCCTCGTCGAACCAGGCCCGGATGCCGGTGCGCATCGTGTTCTCGGGCGGCGTCGGGGGCCTGGCCAAGGGGGCGGTCGTCACCTTCAACGGCATCCGGGTCGGCGAGGCGACCGATGTGCGGCTCTTGCCGCAGGACCCGCGCCGGGTGACGGCGATCGTCGAGGTCAACCGCGGCACGCCCCTGCGCGTCGACACCCGCGCGCGCCTCGACATGACCATGCTGACCGGCGTGGCGTCGATCGCCCTCGTCGGGGGCAGCGCCGACGCGCCGCAGCTGGCGCCGACCAAGGACGACCCGGTCCCGACGATCTATGCCGACGCCTCCGACATCCAGGACCTGATGGCGGCCGCCCGCACCATCGCGCAGCGCGCCGACGACATGCTCCAGCGCCTCGACCGGGTGGTCACCGGCAACGAGGGCGCGATCAACCGGACGCTCGCCAACGTCGAGCGGTTCTCGAAGACGCTCGGCGACAGCGCGCCGGCCCTCGACGCCCTGACCAAGGCGGTGGACGGGCGCAAGCTCGCCAGCCTCATCGACAACGTCGACCGGTTCTCGACCGCGCTCGCCGCCGCCTCGCCGGACGTGCAGGCCGGGGTGCACGATGCCCGCACGCTCGCCGGCAAGCTCAACGCCTCCGCCGACCGGCTCGACGCCGTGCTAAAGGGCGCCGAGGGCTTCCTCGGCTCGGCCTCGGGGGATGCCGGCAAGAGCACCTTCGCCGAGGTCCGCGACGCCGCGGTCTCGATCCGCGATGCCGGCCGCGCCTTCCGCACCATGTCGGAGAACCTCGACAAGCGCACGGCCACCCTGACCCAGAGCGTCAGCCGCCTCAGCGGCGCCGGGCGGCGCGAGGTGCAATCGCTCTCGACCGACGGTCAGCGCACCCTCAACACCCTCAACAACGCCGTGCGCAACATCGAGCGCGACCCGTCCCAGGTGATCTTCGGCGGCAAGCCGACGTTGCCGGAATACAACGGTCGCTGACCATGTTGCCGTGCAGCATCGCGGGCATTGCACCCGCGCGCGGGCCCGCGCGTTGTCCGGGCATGTTCGGTCACGCTTCCGGGCCGGTTCCGGCCCACCCCGTCCTCGGTCCCCTCGCCGCCATGACGATCACGGCCTCCCCGGTTTCCCGCCGCGCCCGCCGGTCCGGCCCGGTCCTCGCCGCCCTCCTGGCGCTCGCCGTCGGGGCCTGCGGCAGCGGTGCGGTGCCCACGACCTTCGACCTCACCGCCCTCCCGGGCGCGGCCCGCGGGGGCGCGGCGCGGCGTTCGATCGTGGTGGCGGAGCCGGTCGGGCTCCAGCCCTTCGAGGCCGACCGCATCATCGTGCGCGAAGCCGGCGGCTCGCTGTCGTTCCTCGGCGGCGGCCAGTGGGCCGATCGCCTGCCTCGCCTGATGCAGGCCCGCCTGGTCCAGAGCCTGGAGAATACCGGCCGCCTGCGCTCGGTGAGCCGACCCGGCGACAAGGTCGTGGCCGACACGATCCTGGTGACCGAGATCCGCGCCTTCGACATCGCGGCAGGCTCGCGCGAGGCGGTGGTCGACATCTCGGCCAAGCTCGTCGCCGACGCCACCGGCAAGGTGGTGGCCGCCCGGATCTTCCAGGCCCGCGTGCCCGTCGCCGAGGTCAATGCCGGCGTCGCGGCGAACGGGCTCGACCGGGCGCTCTCGACCGTGCTCGCCGACATCGTGCGGTGGGTCGGCACGGCGGCCTGACGACGCCGTCCGGCGCCCGGGGCGATGAAGGCGGTGCCGCCCGCCTCGTCGGGCGGGAGGCGAGGCCGGCGATATTCGACCGGAAATTCATCCGCGGGCGGAAGTCGGTGGCGGCGAGCACGGGCGGCTCGGAAGTTCGCCCGCGCCGTCCAGGTCTTCCCGCCGATCCGGTGGCGTCCCGCGAATATCCGCCGGCAGAATCGACCGACGGTTCGTGCGGTCACTCCATCACGGCCGCCTTCATGATGACCACCATCATGGCGCGCCCGGTCGTCTCGCTGACGCAGCGCACGGTGTGGGGACGGTCACAGCGGTAGCGCAGGGTCTCGCCGGCCCTCGCGCGCTGCACCGCGCCGGCCACGTCGACCTCGAACTCGCCCTCGAGGACCGAGAGGGATTCCACCGACCCGCGCTGGTGGGCATCCGAATCGAGCACGCCGCCCGGATCGGCCGAGAGGTCGTACCATTGCAGCCACTCGACGGTCTTGATCCAGCCGACGATCGCGAGCCGCATCCGGCCGTCGTCGGAGACGAGGATCGGCGTATCGGCCCGGGAGGACTTCTCGATGAAGGGCTCCTCGTCGCCGGTGGCGAGCACCCGCTCGATCGAGACGTCGAGGGCCTGGCTCAGGCGCCAGATCGTCGCCAGCGTCGGGTTGGTCTCGTTGCGCTCGATCTGGCTGATGATCGACTTCGCGACGCCGGACTGCTCGGCGAGTTCCGACAGCGACAGGTTGTAGGCCTTGCGCAGCCGCTGGATGGTCTTTCCGAGCTGACCCGACAGCACCTGCGCCCCGGTCAACAGGTCCTTGGTGCGCTCCCGCCCCCGCTCGACGCCCATCGCCTGCCCCCGAACCCCGCTGGATCACCGCCGGGCGTTCCGCATACCGAACGCCCGTACGCTCCATCAAACGCAATCGCCGGGAGCACGCAAGGGTCCATCGGGCCGCGCAGGGTGTTTCTTACGGGACGGGCGTCAGTTCCACCACGCATGGAAGTGGTGGACCGGGCCGTTGCCGTGGCCGATCCGCAGCTGGCCGGACGCCGCGAGCGCCGCGCTCAAATACGCCTTGGCGGCGCGGGCGGCTTCCGGCAGCGGCAGGCCGCGGGCGAGCCCGGCGGCGAGCGCCGCCGACAGGGTGCAGCCGGTGCCGTGGGTGTTGCGGGTCTTGATCCTGGGTCCGGCGAGCCGCAGCACCGCCTCGCCCGGTCCGACCAGGAGATCGACGCTCTCGGCGCCGGTGCCGTGGCCGCCCTTCATCAGCACGGCGCGCGGCCCGAGCGCCAGGAGGAGCCGCCCCTGGTCCAGCATCGCGGCCTCCGTCTCCGCGATCCCCTCCCCCAGGAGCACGGCGGCCTCGGGCAGGTTCGGGGTCAGCACCGCGGCGTGGGGCACGAGCTTGGCCCGCAACGCCGAGACGGCATCGTCGGCGAGGAGCCGGTCGCCGCTCGTGGCCACCATCACGGGGTCGAGCACCAGGGGCAGGCCGGCGGCGTGGCGGGCGAGGCCCTCGGCCACCGCCGCGATCGTCGGGCTGCGCGACAGCATGCCGATCTTCAGCGCCTTCACGTCGAGGTCGGTGAAGACGCTCTCGATCTGGCGCGCCACGAATTCCGGCTCGACGTCGTGGATCGCCTGGACGCCGCGGGTGTTCTGGGCGGTGAGCGCGGTGATCACGCTGGCGCCGTAGACGCCGAGCGCCGAGAAGGTCTTGAGGTCGGCCTGGATGCCGGCGCCGCCGCCGGAATCCGAGCCCGCGATCGTGACGGCGATCATGCTTTCTCTCCGATCGTGCCGAAGATCGACCAAAGTCCGATCATGCCGCCCCCCGGGCCGCCAGAGCGCCGTCGACGACCGCCCGCAGGTCGCGGGCCCTTGCCTCGACGTCCTGCCCGGTGCCGAACAGGGCCGAGATCAGCGCGATCCCGTCGGCGCCCGCTCCGATCGTCGCGGCGGCGTTGCTGCGGTCGATGCCCGCGATCGCCCCGACCGGAAGGGTGGCGCCGCGGGCGAGCCGTGCCCGGAAGACGATGCGGTTGAGCCCGTCGAGCCCGACCGGCGGGTCCGGATTGTCCTTGCTGGTGGTGGAGAAGACGCCGCCGATGCAGGCGTAGTCGACCGGCAGGCGATAGAGCTCGTCGGCCTGGGCGGCATTCTTGACCGTGAGACCGACGATCGCGCCGCGCGGCAGAAGGCGCTTGGCGTCGGCTGGGTGCATGTCCTCCTGGCCGAGATGCACGCCCTCGGCGCCCACGGCGAGCGCCAGGTCGACCCGGTCGTTGACGAGGAGCGGCACGCCGGTGCCCTCGAGCGCCGCGTGGATCCGGCGCAGCCGCTCCACCGTCTCGCGCGCGTTGGCGATGGTTTTTTCGCGGTATTGCAGCAGGGTGCAGCCCCCGGCCGCCGCCTCGGCCGCCATCCGGGCGAGGTGCCCGGCGTCGCCGCCGCAGACCCCGACATCGAGCAGGCCGTAGAGCCGCAGGTCCACCGGCACGGTGGCGGCCGGGACGGATGCCGGGCCGGCGCTCACGGGCGGGTTCCCGCGCTGGGCGTGGGGCGGCGTGCGGACATGGCGGGCATTCCTATCGGGCGAGAGCCGTCGTGGCGTTTCTCCCGGAGTAAGGGCGGGCGAGCGCGGGCGTCAACGGGCACCCGGCTCGCCGGGTCCTCAGCCCGCCCGGGCCCCGCCAGCCGCGGCCTCGCGGGCCCGCTCGACCACCAGGCGCCGCTCGCGCCAGACCACGAACACGCCGGCCGCCGCCACGATGCCGCCGCCGAGCGCGATCGAGGCGGTGGGCAGCTGGCCGAACACGAACCAGCCGATCAGCACCGACCACAGCATCGTGGTGTACTCGAAGGGCGCGACCAGCGAAGCGTCGCCGTGGCGGTAGCTCTCGGTGAGCAGGATCTGGCCGATGCCGCCGAGCACGCCGACGACGACGAACAGCGCGAGGTCGGTCCAGCCCGGCATCTTCCAGCCGAGCACGACCGTCGAGAGGCCGAGCAGCGAGGTGAACAGGAAGAAGTACAGTACGATGGCGCCGGTGCGCTCGGTGCCGGTGAGCTTGCGCACCTGGATGGTGGCCGCCGCCGAGCAGGCCGCCGCCAGGATCGCGAACAGCGCGCCGGTGGTGCCGCCCCCGCCCGCGCCGCCGAATTCGAGATGCGGGGCGAGCGTGATCAGGACGCCGAGGAAGCCGACGCTGACGCCGGCCCAGCGATAGGCCTGGACCTTCTCGCGCAGCACGATGGCCGCGAGCACCACGACGAGGAGCGGCGAGGCGTAGCCGATCGCCACCGCGTCGGAGAGCGGCAGGAAGGACAGGCCGGCAAAGCCCGCGAACATGCCGCAGGCGCCGATGATGCTGCGCAGCATGTGCCCCTTGAGGTTCTGCGTGCGCACCGCCTCGATCACGCCGCCCTGCCAGCGCAGCCACACCAGCAGCGGCGCGATGGCGATGAAGGAGCGGAAGAACACGATCTCGCCGGTCGGGAACCGGTCCGCCAGGGTCTTCACGCCGGCGGACATCAGCGTGAAGGCGAGCGCCGACAGGACCTTGAGACCGATGCCGAGATAGGGCCGGGCGGCACCGCGCCCCGACGCGCCAGCTCCGGTGACCGACCGGCCGGGGACGACGAGGGGGGCTGCCATGGGCGGGGCGCTTTTTCTTGGCGGAGCGGGGAAGGCACGGTCGCGTCGATCGCGGCGTCCTGTCAGAACCACGAATCGGCACGGCCGAGGTAGAGGCCTCCCCGAGCGGCTGACCTGCGCGATCCGCATGGTCGTCTTTAAGTCTCCGCAAACGAATCTCGGCCTGCATCCCCGGCCGAGGTTCGACGCTCTGCCCGCGCGTCATCAAAGTGATACGCGAATGGGGTTTGGCTGGCGCGAGACGCCGCCAAGGAGATTGCACGTGGCCGAGGATGCCGACGCGCTTCGCGTGCGAACCCTGTTCCTCTCGGACCTCCATCTGGGCACCAAGGGCTGCCAGGCCGAGCTACTGCTCGACTTCATGCGGGAAGTGGACGCCGACGAAATCTACCTGGTCGGCGACATCGTCGACGGCTGGAAGCTGCGCTCCGGCTGGTACTGGCCGCAATCGCACAACGACGTCGTGCAGAAGCTGCTGCGGAAGGTGCGAAAAGGGTCTCGCCTCGTCTACGTGCCGGGCAACCACGACGAGTTCCTGCGCGACTTCCTCGACATGCATTTCGGCGGCATCGAGATCCAGGACCAGGTCCTGCACGAGGCGGCGGACGGCAAGCGCTACCTCGTCATCCACGGCGACCAGTTCGATCTCGTGGTGCGCCACGCCCGCTGGCTCGCCCTGCTGGGCGACGGCGCCTACACGGCGGCGCTCTTCGTCAACACCCACCTCAACTGGGTGCGCCGGCGCCTCGGCCTGACCTACTGGTCGCTGTCGGCCTGGGCCAAGCTGAAGGTGAAGAACGCCGTCAACTTCATCGGCCGGTTCGAGGAGTTCCTGATCGCCGAGGCCCGCCGGGCCGACGCGAACGGGGTGATCTGCGGCCACATCCACCACGCGGCGAGCCGCATGGTCGGCGACATGCACTACCTCAACACCGGCGATTGGGTGGAATCCTGCACGGCGGTGGTCGAGCACTACGACGGCACCATGGAGGTGATCCGCTTCGCCGACTGGAAGCGCGCCAGCGCCGAGGCGCCGGTGCCGCTGACCTCCCGCAGCCGCCCGCTCGCCCCGGTCGAGGAACTGGCGCCCGCCGCCCGCTCCATGCCGGAGCATCCGATCGTGAACACCCGGGCCGTCGCGTGAGGCTCCTCGTCGCGACCGATGCCTGGCATCCCCAGGTCAACGGCGTCGTCCGCTCCCTCGAGCACATGGTCGCGGCGGGTCGCCGGCGCGGCCACGACCCGGTGATGCTGACGCCGCTCGACTTCGCCAGCGTGCCGCTGCCGGGCTATTCCGAGATCCGGCTGTCGCTGGTGACCGCCCGCGGCGTCGCGCGGCGGTTCCCGGCGCTGGCGCCCAGCCACGTCCACATCGCCACCGAGGGGCCGATCGGGCTCGCGACCCGCCGGGTCTGCCTGGCGCAGGGCCGGCCCTTCACCACGAGCTACCACACCCGCTTTCCCGAGTACCTCGCCGCCCGCCTGCCGGTGCCGGAGCGCTGGAGCTACGCCTGGCTACGCCGCTTCCACGGCGCGGCGAGCGGCACCATGGTGAGCACGCCCTCGCTCGAGCGCGATTTGTCGGGGCGCGGCTTCACCCGGCTGATGCGCTGGACCCGCGGCGTCGACACCGAGCTGTTCCGCCCCCGCGACGGCGAGGCGGCGCCGGACGCGCTCGCCGGCCTGCCCCGCCCGTTCTTCCTGTTCGTCGGTCGGCTCGCGGTGGAGAAGAACGTCGAGGCGTTCCTGCGTCTCGATCTGCCCGGCACCAAGCTCATCGTCGGCGACGGACCCGACCGGGCCCGGCTCTCCGCCGTCGATCCCACCGCCCGGTTCCTCGGCACGCTCACCGGCGAGGCCCTGGCCCGGGTCTACGCGGCCTGCGACGTCTTCGTCTTCCCGAGCCTGACCGACACCTTCGGCATCGTGCTGCTGGAAGCCCTGGCGAGCGGCCTGCCGGTCGCCGCCTATCCCGTCACCGGCCCCCTCGACGTGATCGGCGGCACGAGCGTCGGGGTCCTCGACCACGACCTTGGTGCAGCCGCCCGGGCGGCCTTGGCGATCCCCCGCGAGGCCTGCCGGACGGAGGCCCTGCGCTACACCTGGGAGGCGAGCGCCGACCAGTTCTACGGCAACATCGAGGCCGCCCATGCCGAGGGCGCGACGAAGCGGCGACGCCGGCGCATCGGATTGCCACTGCCGGGCGAGGCGCCCGCTTCCCTGCCGCGGGTCGGCGAGGGCTGACCAAGCCGTTTCCGAAGCGATCGGACCCGGCCGCCTCACGCGAACAGATCGACCACCTCGAAACCCCTCCCCGCCAGCCGCTCGCTCAGCACCCGCCGGTGGCAACGCTCCGGGTCGCGCTCGAAGCACAGCAGGCATGTCGGCCCGGCCTCGGCCAAGGCCGCCAGCTCGTCGAGGGCGGCCTGGCCGGTGCCGGTCTCCAGCACCTCCTCGCAGTAGATCCGGCGCATCAGCGCGGCGTCGTGGGCGCGGGCGGCCTCGCGGCCGGCCTTCGGCGTGCCGAGGCTGCGCAGGTGCCGGTAGCCGATCCCGGCCTCGGTGAGGCCGGCGGCGAGCGCGCTCTTCGAGAAGCCGCGCTTGCGCGAGGCCGCCACCGCCCGCACGTCGGCGAGCGTCGCCACCCCGGCACCGCGCAGGGCCGCGGCGAAACGCTCGGTATCGGCGCCTTCGTACCCGATGGTAAACAGAACCTTGTCCATGCGGCGTCTCGACAAATCCCAGTCCCTGCCGGGGCTTATGCCCGACGGTGAAGGCCGCGACGAGCCGCGGCCTAGGCCTATGTGGCGCTGGCGCCACGGGTTTCGAAATTCCGTCCCAATTCCGTCAAGCTTCCATTAACCGGCCCTACCGCATCGAATATCCATAGTGTTCAGCGTGAAGTCAGGCCGCGCCCCGATGCCGATGGAGTCGACGATCCCCTCCGCCCCGTGGTCCTCCGTCCTGTCGCGCGGCGTCCTGTGGGGCAGGCGCGCGCTCGCGGCGGCGAGCCTCGCGACGCTGGCGGCCTGCGCCGGCGGCGGAGCCGATTTCTACCCGACCAAGGGCGACGCGAAGCCCCATCCGGGCGTCGCCAAGGCGAAGCTTCACCCGATCCAGGGCATCGACGTCTCGAAGTGGCAGGGCCCGATCGACTGGACCTCGGTGAAGGGCGCCGGCACCCAGTTCGCCTACATCAAGGCGACCGAGGGCGGCGACCACGTCGACGACCGGTTCCGCGAGAACTGGGACGGGGCCGGCCGGGCCGGCGTGCCGCGGGGCGCCTACCACTTCGTGTTCTGGTGCCGCTCGGCCAAGGACCAGATGGACTGGTTCAAGCGCAACGTCCCCAACGACCCGACCGCCCTCCCCCCGGTCCTCGACGTCGAGTGGAACGGCCATTCGCAGCTCTGCCCCAAGAAGCTGCCCAAGGCCCAGGCGCTCGCCATGACCGAGTACATGCTGCGGGAGATGGAAGCCTATACCGGCAAGCGGCCGATCATCTACACCGACATCACCTTCCACAAGGACGTGCTGGAGGGTGAGCTGCCGGATTACCCGCACTGGGTGCGCTCCACCGCGGCCGAGCCGGAGCAGCGCTACGTCAACCGCGACTGGATGCTGTGGCAGTTCACCTCGACCGGCCGGGTGCCGGGCGTGCGCGGCGACGTCGACCGCAACGCCTTCTACGGCACCAAGGCCGAATGGGCCTCGTTCCTGGCCACCGACTGCGACCCCCGCAACCACCGCCGGCTCTCGGCCGCGGGGCTGTGCACCGACAAGTGACGCTGGACCGAGTACTGGCAACGAGGAAGCCCGGTCCGCGACGAGCGACCGGGCTTCTTCATTGGAGCCGATGAGTTCTCGCAAGCCCACTGAAGCCCTCGATGTCATCCCGGGGCTCGGCGCAGCCGGGAACCCGGGATCCATGACCGCCGAGGCTGGAGGACGAGGCGGATTGCGTCCCGCTTCATCTTGAACCGTCAGCGTTTGTGGATCCCGGGTTCCGCTGCGCGGCCCCGGGATGACGCGGAGGTGGGCAGGTCCGGGGTTTGTTCGACGAGCGAGACGATGTCGAACAAACCCTCGCCGCCTCACCCGTTGCGGAACGTGTAGCTGTAGCCGTTCAGCGCCGGTGCGCCGCCGAGATGGGCGTATAGCACCTTCGAGCCCTTGGGGAAGAAGCCCTTCTGCACGAGGTCGATCATGCCCTGCATCGACTTGCCCTCGTAGACCGGGTCGGTGATCATCGCCTCGAGCCGGGCGGCGAGGCGGATCGCCTCGACGGTCTCCTTCGAGGGCACGCCGTAGACCGGATAGGCGTAGTCCTCCTTGATCACCACGTCGTCGGCGACGATCTCGCCGGCCCCGACCAGAGCCGCAGTGTTGCGGGCGATCTCCAGCACCTGCGCCCGTGTCTGGGCCGGGGTGCAGGAAGCGTCGATGCCGATGACGTTGCGGGCGCGGCCGTCCGCCGAGAAGCCGACCAGCATGCCGGCGTGGGTCGAGCCGGTGACGGTGCAGACCACGATGTAGTCGAAGTGGAGGCCCATCTCGGCCTCCTGCCGGCGCACCTCCTCGGCGAAGCCGACATAGCCGAGGCCGCCGAACTTGTGCACCGAGGCGCCGGCGGGAATCGCGTAGGGCTTGCCGCCCTTGGCCTTCACGTCCTCGATCGCCTGCTTCCAGCTGTCGCGGATGCCGATGTCGAAGCCGTCATCCACGAGCTGAGACTCGGCGCCCATGATCCGCGTCAGCATGATGTTGCCGACCCGGTCGTAGACCGCGTCCTCGTGCGGCACCCAGGCTTCCTGGATCACCCGGCACTTCATGCCGATCTTGGCCGCCACCGCCGCCACCATGCGGGTGTGGTTCGACTGCACGCCGCCGATCGACACCAGCGTGTCGGCGCCCGAGGCGATCGCGTCCGGCACGATGTATTCGAGCTTGCGCAGCTTGTTGCCGCCATAGGCGAGGCCCGAGTTGCAGTCGTCGCGCTTGGCGTAGATCTGCACGTCGCCGCCCAGATGCGCGGTCAGGCGCGGCAGGTGCTCGATTGGGGTCGGCCCGAAGGTCAGGGGGTAGCGCTCGAACTGCGACAGCATCGAAGGAATCATCGCCGGGGTCCTCAGTGGAAGCGCCTTCATCCTAGCCGCGATCGCATGAAAGGTGCTCTCGAACTTACCCGTCTCGCTGCAACGACGGAAGGCGAAAGCCAAGCTTCGTGCTAGAGACGTTCACGCAGAAGCGACGAAACGGAAGGATCTTCCATGGCGGACGGCCTCGACCGCATCGACCTGAAAATTCTCCGGCTCCTGCAAGAGGATGGCCGCATCGGCAACGCCGAGCTCGCCAAGCGCGTGAACACCAGCCCGGCGACCTGCCACCGCCGCACCCAACGCCTGTTCGACGACGGCTACCTGCGCGGCGTTCGCGCCGTGGTGGCGCCCGAGAAGGTCGGGCGCGGCTCGCTGGTCCTCGTCGGCGTGGTCCTCGACCGGTCCACCCCCGAGAGCTTCTCCGCTTTCGAGGCGGCGGCGCTCGCCATGCCGACGGTGCTAGACTGCCACCTCGTCGCCGGCGACTTCGACTACTTCCTCAAGATCCGCGTCTCCGACATGGCCGACTTCAACCGGCTGCACAGCGAGACGCTGATCGCCCTGCCCGGCGTGCGCCAGACCCGGACCTTCTTCGTCATGAAGGAGGTGGTCGACAACGCGCCGCTCAGCCTGTGAGATCGCGGCGGTTGCCGCTGTACGCAGTTTGTTCTAATCGTAAACGAAGACTTGCCCGGCGCCCCGCCCCGGGAGCCCCATCTGGTTATCCGTCAGGGCGGCCCCATCTGGTCACCATCACGGTCGACAGGGTTCTCGTCCCCGCGGGCTCCCGGCCGGTCCCCGGTCCCATCAAGCCTAGCCGCGCCCCGTCGCTGGCGGCCCGGAGCCTTCCCGCATGGCCTCTCTCGACAAGCTCTTCGACCGTTCCGCGGAGACCCGCGTGATCTCGGTGAGGGGCGCCCGCGAGCACAACCTCAAGAACGTCGACCTGACGATCCCCCGCGACAGGCTGGTGGTGTTCACCGGCCTATCGGGATCGGGCAAGTCGTCGCTCGCCTTCGACACCATCTATGCCGAGGGGCAGCGCCGCTACGTCGAATCGCTCTCGGCCTATGCGCGCCAGTTCCTCGAGATGATGTCGAAGCCCGACGTCGACCAGATCGACGGGCTGTCGCCGGCGATCTCGATCGAGCAGAAGACCACCTCGAAGAACCCGCGCTCGACGGTCGGCACCGTCACGGAGATCTACGACTACATGCGCCTCCTGTGGGCGCGGGTCGGCATCCCGTACTCCCCGGCCACCGGCCTGCCGATCGAGAGCCAGACCGTCAGCCAGATGGTCGACCGGGTGCTGGCGCTGCCCGAGAAGACCCGGCTCTACCTGCTGGCCCCCGTGGTGCGCGGCCGCAAGGGCGAGTACCGCAAGGAGATCGCCGAGTTCCAGAAGAAGGGTTTTCAGCGACTGCGCATCG
The DNA here is from genome assembly GCF_036448855.1 of Methylobacterium ajmalii. Classification (NCBI taxonomy): domain Bacteria; kingdom Pseudomonadati; phylum Pseudomonadota; class Alphaproteobacteria; order Hyphomicrobiales; family Methylobacteriaceae; genus Methylobacterium; species Methylobacterium ajmalii. Next base: position 119,448 of record NZ_JAZFXT010000060.1, on the reverse strand, counting down.
ACGGCGAGTACTACGCCATCGACGACGTGCCGAAGCTCGACAAGAAACTCAAGCACGACATCGACGTGGTGGTCGACCGGATCGTGGTGCGGGCCGACATGGCCTCGCGGCTCGCCGATTCGTTCGAGACCGCGCTGGAGCTCGCCGACGGCATCGCGGTCGTGTCGTTCGCGGATGCCCCCGAGGACGGCGCGTCCCCCGAGCCGATCACCTTCTCGTCGCGCTTCGCCTGCCCGGTCTCCGGCTTCACGATTCCCGAGATCGAGCCCCGACTCTTTTCCTTCAACAATCCGTTCGGTGCCTGCCCGACCTGCGGCGGGATCGGCCACGAGATGCGGATCGACCCGACGCTGGTCATCGCCGACGAGGCCCTGAGCCTGTCGCGCGGCGCCGTCGCGCCCTGGGCGAAATCGACCTCGCCCTATTACGGCCAGACCCTGGAGGCCTTGGCGCGTCATTACCGCTTCCGCACCGACACGCCGTGGTCGAAGCTCACCGCGGCTGCCCGCCAGGTCGTGCTCTACGGCTCGGACGGCGACGAGGTGCGCTTCGCCTACAACGACGGGCTTCGCGCCTACGAGGTCTCTAAGCCGTTCGAGGGCGTGATCCCGAACCTGGAGCGGCGCTACAAGGAGACCGACAGCGACGCGGCCCGCGAGGACATCGGCCGGTTCATGGCCGAGACGCCGTGCTCGGCCTGCGGCGGCAAGCGGCTGAAGCCCGAGGCCCTGGCGGTGAAGATCGCCGGCTCCGACATCGGCGACGCCACGGTGCTGTCGGTGCGGGACGCCCATCGCTGGTTCGGCGAATTGCCCGGGCACCTGAGCGCGAAGCACAACGAGATCGCGGCCCGCATCCTGAAGGAGATCCGCGACCGGCTGACCTTCCTGGTCGATGTCGGGCTCGAATACCTGACGCTCGCGCGCGGCTCCGGCTCGCTGTCGGGCGGCGAGAGCCAGCGCATCCGGCTCGCCTCGCAGATCGGCTCGGGGCTGACCGGCGTCCTCTACGTCCTCGACGAGCCCTCGATCGGCCTGCACCAGCGCGACAACGAGCGGCTGCTTGGCACGCTCAAGCGCCTGCGCGACCTCGGCAACTCGGTGATCGTCGTCGAGCACGACGAGGACGCGATCCTGCAGGCCGACTACGTCGTCGATGTCGGCCCCGGCGCCGGCATCCATGGCGGGCAGATCGTGGCGCAGGGCACGCCGGCCGAGCTGCTCGCCGACCCGAACTCGCTGACGGCGAAGTACCTCACCGGTGCCCTGTCGGTGCGGGTGCCGAAGATGCGCCGCAAGGCCAAGCGGAATCCGGCCGCCAAGGCCGGCGAGCCCGAGCCGCAGATGCTCCGCCTCGTCGGCGCGCGCGGCAACAACCTGAAGGACGTGACCGCGGCGATCCCGCTCGGCACCTTCACGTGCATCACCGGGGTGTCGGGCGGCGGCAAGTCGACGCTCGTCGTCGACACGCTCTACAAGGCGGTGGCGCGCAAGCTGAACGGCGCGATGGAGCACCCGGCACCGCACGACCGGATCGAGGGGCTGGAGCATCTCGACAAGGTCATCGACATCGACCAGTCGCCGATCGGCCGCACCCCGCGGTCGAACCCCGCGACCTATATCGGCGCCTTCACGCCGATCCGCGACTGGTTCGCCGGCCTGCCCGAGGCCAAGGCCCGCGGCTACCAGCCCGGCCGGTTCTCGTTCAACGTCAAGGGCGGGCGCTGCGAGGCCTGCTCGGGCGACGGCGTCATCAAGATCGAGATGCACTTCCTGCCCGACGTCTACGTCACCTGCGACGTCTGCAAGGGCAAGCGCTACGACCGCGAGACCCTGGAGGTGAAGTACCGCGAGCGCTCGATCGCCGACGTGCTCGACATGACGGTGGAGGAGGCGGCCGAGCTGTTCAAGGCGGTGCCGGCGATCCGCGAGAAGCTCGAGACCCTGGCCCGGGTCGGCCTCGGCTACGTCCGGGTCGGCCAGCAGGCCACCACGCTGTCGGGCGGCGAGGCGCAGCGGGTGAAGCTCTCCAAGGAGCTGTCGAAGCGCGCCACCGGCCGCACCCTCTACATCCTCGACGAGCCGACCACCGGCCTGCACTTCCACGACGTCGCCAAGCTGATGGAGGTGCTCCACGAGCTGGTCGACCAGGGCAACAGCGTCGTCGTCATCGAGCACAACCTCGAGGTCATCAAGACCGCCGACTGGGTGATCGACATGGGCCCCGAGGGGGGCGACGGCGGCGGCACCATCGTGGCGGAAGGGACCCCCGAGGCCATCGCCGAATCGGCGGCGAGCCATACCGGCCGGTTCCTGCGCGAGGTCCTGGCCCGCCGCCCGGCGGCGTCGCCGCGCAAAGCCGTCGCCGACAAGGCCGCTCCCGGCAAGCAGGCCAACCGGAAGGCGCCCGGCAAGCAAGCCGCCGAGTAGCCTCAGGCGGCCCGTTCTCCGGCAAAACACCCATGAACCTGCGCCGCCAAGGCCGCGAAGCGGCTTGTGCGGCGCAGCAAGCGGATGTTTTTTCCGAAAATACGCCGCAGTAATCGTGCGGCTCCACCGTCCCCGTCTGTGTCGGAAATGCGTCATTTGCGCAACGGCCAGGCAACCTCTGCAACCCGCCTGGGCAAAGGGCTGGCGTTCGGAGCGTGGCTGTTGGAAGATTATCCCGTTCAGACTGCGCAACACGGCGGGGGCCGCACGGAGCGAGGTGTCGATTCACGTGCGCACTTCATAGCGCGCGACGTCGATGCATGAGCGGCGGTCCCTTCCCGAGAGTAGCTGGGAAGGAAATCTCATGGTCAAGTATTGGCTCGCCGCGGGGGCGGCTGCCCTGTCCCTCGGCATGTCGGCGACGGCATCCTACGCGCAGACGACGACGGTGCCCGGCGAGCAGGTCGGCCTCGCGATCGGCGCGCCGCTGCCCGAGGGCGTGTACGCGATCAACACGTTCACCTATCGCAGCCCGGACGGCCCGAACCTCACCTCGACCGACACCGCGGTCAACATCCCGGTCCTGGTCTGGTCGACCCCCTGGAAGGTGTTCGGCGCCCGCGTCGAGCTCGCCGTCGCTCCGCCGACCGTATTCACCTTCTCTCGCGCTCCGGGCGGGCGGGACACCAGCATCAACGTCGGCACCTTCGTCGGCGGCATCTTCGCCTGGGATCTCGGCAACAACATCGGCGTCAGCTACCTGGCCGGCGTGTACCTGAACGAGCTGAATGCCGGCCGCGGCGGCGGCCTGCCGATCCTGGCCTCGAACACCTACCGCCAGGGCTTCGCCATCAGCTACACCGGCGACGGCTGGAACGTCACCGCCAACCTGACCTACAACTTCTACGACACGCCGGCCCGCTTCGGCGGCCGCGGCGGCATCCCGGGCTTCTACGGCAGCCAGTACCCGACCGACGCCCTCAACCTCGACCTGACCGCGACCAAGAAGTTCGGCAAGTTCGAGATCGGCGCGATCGGCTACGGCACCGCCAACCTGCCGAACCGCAGCCAGCTCGCCTTCGGCGCGCCGTGCAACGGCAACTTCGCCACCTGCGGCACGGTGGTGGGCGGCGGCGGCGGCCGCTTCGCCCTCGGCGGCCTCGTCGGCTACGATTTCGGCAAGTTCACGGTCCAGGCCTGGGTCGCCCGCGACGTCGCCACCTCGGCGCGCCAGATCTCGCCGGTCACCGGCCTGGCGACGAACCGCGAGGCCTACTCGACCGAGGGCTGGTTCCGCGTCGTCGCCCCGCTCTACACCGTGGCGGCCGCGCCCGAGCCGGCGCCGGTCCCGCTCATCCGCAAGTACTGATCGAAGAACCGATCGCGCACGCGATCCCCGGGCCTCGCCGCGGCGAGGCCCGTCCGGCGCCCGGCTCGTCGCGAGCCGGGCGTTCTGCGTTGCGGGCGCCTGTCGGGCCGGGACCCCGCGACCTATAACGTGGAGCGTGCGGACTGGGCCGTCGGAGCCCCGACGCCCTTCGAGATGTGACGCGCGGGGCGCCGAGCCCCGGCAGGAGACCATGATGGCGGCGCCCGGCGACTGGAAGATCCCCTCCTCGGTGCAGCCCCGCCCGGCGGCCTACTCGTACGACCTCGACCAGACCTTGACGGCGATCGTCGCCCTGTCCTCGCGGGTGCCGGACGGCGCCTACACGGCCGAGATCCTCGGCACCGAGCGGGCCGGCAACGGCGTCGTCATCGGTGAGGACGGCCTGGTGCTCACCATCGGCTACCTGATCACCGAGGCCGACACCGTCTGGCTCACCGCCCATGACGGGCGCACCCTGCCCGGCCACGTCGTCGGCTACGACGCCGCCACGGGCCTGGGCCTGGTGCAGGCCCTGGGGTCGCTCGACCTGCCGCACCTGCCGATCGGCAGCGCCGCGTCCCTGCGCGTCGGCGACAAGCTGGTGATGGCCGGAGCCGGCGGCCGTTCCCGCTCCGTGGCCGCCGAGGTGGTCGCGGTGCAGGAATTCGCCGGATACTGGGAGTACCTCCTCGACGACGCGATCTTCACCTCGCCCGCCCACCCGCATTGGGGCGGGGCGGCGCTGATCGGCCCGGCCGGCGAACTCACCGGCATCGGCTCGCTGCAGCTGCAGCAGAGCGGCCGCGACGGGCGCCCGATCAACATGTCGGTGCCGATCGACCTCCTGAAGCCGATCCTGGCCGACCTGACGACCCTCGGGCGGGTCTCGGGCCCGCCCCGGCCCTGGCTCGGCCTCTACGCCACCGAGATCGACGACCAGGTCGTGGTGATGGGCCTGTCGCCCCGGGCGCCCGCCGAGGTCGCCGACCTGCGCGCCGGCGACATCCTGATGGCGGTGGGACAGGAGGAAGTCGGCGACCTCGCGGGCTTCCTGCGCGCCGTCTGGGCGCTGGGCCCGGCCGGCATCACCGTGCCGCTGACCGTGCACCGCGACGGCCGCACGCTCAGCATCCCGGTCGTCTCGGCCGACCGCGCGACCTTCCTGGTCGCGCCGCGGCTGCACTGAGGCGCGACGGAACCGGCTCGGGACTCCGGGCCGGTCTTTTGGCGCCGCGCGCGGCCGACCGCCAAGCGGCGCCCGGAGCGGCAGGATGGTCCGCAGGCGGCTCCCTCCCCGACCGACATCGGCGGCCGCGGGATCGCGTCTGCGCTGTTCGCCGTCCCGCGCGCTCCACCGGCACCGAGGCCGGCGCGGCCTGCCCGATCGAGCGGTCAAAAAAAATCGCGAATTGTTTCGTCTTGACGGCGGCATCGATCGACTTCGCTTAATATTGTTAGAGCAATTCACGCCTCAAGTATCACTATAGATACCTGATATTGGTCTCGTTATATCTGTCATATCTTCAGATTACCGCATATCCACCGAGATGATTTTCATTTCAAATTAATCGGCCCCACGCCTGATGGGCTTCCTATCTTGCAGGTCGCCGTGATATGGCATCGACATCCCACGTTACGGCGCCCACTGCGTCGCTTTCTCCATTTCTGCTCGCGTTGCTTTGCCTGTGCAGCATCATGATGCAAGGCATGACAACCTTCTTCGGGTTCACGATACGGAGGACCGATCTGTGGCTGCTCGCAGTCCTGGCCGGCCTGTGCTGCGCCTTGTGCCTGCCGTCGGGATCGGGGATGCGGGATCGGCTCACGGGACCGCTGCAGAACTGCGTCGCCGTGGTGGCGATCTGCGACTTCACCCTCGTCTTCCCGTGGCAGGTACAGGCCTTCGCGCTGCCGCTCGTGGACGACACGATCAGGGAGATCGATCTGGCGCTCGGCTTCGATCACGTCGCCTGGATGCGGTGGCTCGATGCCAATCCGGGGATCCGGGCCGTCCTGGACGTGTCCTATCGCTGCATGATCCCGCAGATGGTCGTGGTGATCGGCCTCTACGCCGCATCCGGTCGGTATCGCGCGCTCGACCGCTATCTCGCCGCCTTCGCCATCGCGATCTTCCTCACGTCGATCCTGAGCATCGCGGCGCCGACGCGCGGCATCGTCGCCTTTCTCGATCCGGCCTGGCGCGGCACCCCGTCATGGCCCCACGGCGCGACGGACGTCGCGGCCTACGATGCGCTGCGGTCGGGAGCGCTGCGCGATCTCTCGGTCCGGCCCGAACTCGGGATCATCTCCTTTCCGAGCTTCCATGCCGCCTCGGCGGTCCTGTCGGCATGGTCGTTCTGGTGCTTCCGGTCCCTGCGCCTGCCCGCCATCGCCCTCGACGGGATCATGTCCGTCGCCACCGTCGGCTGCGGCGGGCACTACGTGATGGACGTCGTGGCGGGCCATCTCGTCGCCGGCCTCGCGATCCTGCTCGCGGTGCGCGGCTCCGATCTCGGCTATCGCCTCCTCGACCGTCTCGCAGGATCGCCGACGCTCCCGTACCGGCCGACCGACCCGTCGACGCGCGTCGCGACCGCCGAGCGGGCGACCCGATGAGGAGCCGGGGCCGCGCGGCTCGGGTCCCGGAATGCCCAAAACATCGGCACTGCGATGGGCCGGCATTGCACTGCACACCATGTCGCCAGCGACTGCCTCGATCGCGCGTCCGTACGATCCCGCGGCACTCCGATCCCAGCGTCAGCCCGCTCCCTTGGGGCCCTGCAGCATAGTGCCTAAATCCCCGTGGGAATTGCGCTTCATGCGCCAGAGTGCTGCCAAATCGGCGAGCATCCGGGATTGTTGACGATTCCCTGACCGCTGCATGTGAATCGTGCATGGCTGGCTTACGCAGTCCCGTCTCACACCACGGCAGCCAACTCCCATATGGTGCGTTGCAACAGAAGCAGGCGGTCGGTGCCGAAACGGTTCGCACCGGATGCCCGCTCAGAGGTCAAAACCGATGTTCGTCTCCCTCATCCTCAGCAAGATCCGCTCCTACCTCCGCTACCGCGAGACCGTCCACGAGCTGTCGCGTCTGTCCGACCGCGAGCTCGACGATCTCGGCATCAGCCGTTTCGAGATCCAGGGCATCGCCCGCTCGGTCGCCTAAGCTCACCGTCACGCGTACCGTTAAGCTACCGCGTACCCGAGTACCCCAAGTCGATCGAAGCCATCCGGCTCACCATCGTCTCGCGCGCCCGCCCCTTCCGGCGGGCGTTCGCTTGTCCGGGCCCCGCCATTCGCCGCGCATCGGCGGTGTTGCGTCCGTGGCGCCCGATCCGATATGCCGCGTCATGTCCGGATCCCTTCCCATTCACGTCGTCGGCGGCGGCCTCGCCGGCTCGGAAGCCGCCTGGCAGATCGCCGAGGCCGGCCTGCCGGTGGTGCTGCACGAGATGCGGCCCCTGCGCGGCACCGAGGCGCACCAGACCGACGGCCTCGCCGAGCTGGTCTGCTCCAACTCCTTCCGCTCCGACGATGCGTCGCTCAACGCCGTCGGGCTGCTGCACCAGGAGATGCGCCGCCTGGGCTCGCTGATCATGCGCTGCGGCGATGCCCACCAGGTGCCGGCGGGCGGCGCGCTCGCCGTCGACCGCGAGGGCTTCAGCCGCGCGGTCACGGCGGCGCTGGAGGCGCACCCGAACGTCGCCATCGCCCGCGAGGAGATCGACGGGCTGCCGCCGGCCTCCTGGGACAGCGTGATCGTGGCGACCGGCCCGCTCACCGCGCCCGGCCTCGCCGAGGGCATCCGCGGGCTCACCGGCGCCGAATCGCTCGCCTTCTTCGACGCCATCGCGCCGATCGTGCACCGCGACTCGATCGACATGGGCAAGGCGTGGTTCCAGTCCCGCTACGACAAGGCGGGCCCGGGCGGCACCGGTGCCGACTACATCAACTGCCCGCTCGACCGCGAGCAATACGCCGCCTTCATCCAGGCCCTCGTCGACGGCGAGAAGACCTCGTTCAAGGAGTGGGAGGCCTCGACCCCCTATTTCGACGGCTGCCTGCCGATCGAGGTGATGGCCGAGCGCGGGGCCGAGACCCTGCGCCACGGCCCGATGAAGCCCTTCGGGCTGACCAACCCGCACAACCCGACGGTCAAGGCCTACGCCATCGTCCAGCTGCGCCAGGACAACGCGCTCGGCACGCTCTACAACATGGTCGGCTTCCAGACGAAGCTGCGCCATGCCGAGCAAGTCCGGGTCTTCCGCACGATTCCCGGCCTGGAGAATGCCGAGTTCGCCCGGCTCGGCGGCCTGCACCGCAACACCTACCTCGACAGCCCGCGCCTCCTCGACGCGACCCTGCGGCTCAAGGCCGAGCCGCGCCTGCGCTTCGCCGGCCAGATCACCGGCTGCGAGGGCTACGTCGAGAGCGCGGCGATCGGCCTGATGGCCGGCCGCTTCGCCGCCGCCGAGCGGGCGGGGCGCTCGCTCGAGCCGCTGCCGGTCACGACGGCGCTCGGGGCGCTGATCGGCCACATCACCGGCGGGCACATCTCCGACGACGCGACCGCCGCCGAGGACGCCGGCAAGCCACGCTCGTTCCAGCCGATGAACGTCAATTTCGGTCTCTTCCCGCCGCTCGACCGGGCCCCGAAGGCACCGGACGGCAAGCGCCTGCGCGGCCCCGAGAAGGCCCAGGCCAAGAAGCGGGCGATGACCGACCGCGCCCGGGCCGCGCTCGGCGAATGGCTCGGCGAGGCGCCGGAGCCGCTGCCGGCCGAGGCGGCGGAGTAGCCCCGGCCGCAATCTCCCTGGGGGCAGTCGCCCCTCTTGCCCCCCGCGGCATCCCGGGGCTCGACGAAGTCGAGCACCCGGGATCCGGAACCGCCGAGAATTCAGGGATAGGCGAAACGCGTTTCGCTTCGCCGGTCCGCGTCCGCGTCCGCGACTATGGAGTCCGGCTTCCGCGACGCGGCCCCGGGATGACCCGGAGAGTTGTCGCCGGGCGGACGAAGCCGTGCACTACTTGACCGACCGCGCCGCCCGCCACAGCCGCCAGATCCGGCGCCAGTTCGGCACCTCGATCACGGTCGAGAGCGGGTCGTAGCCGGGCCGCTCCATCGCCCCGAGATAGGTCTCGACCATCGCGACCGGCAGGAAGGCGGGGGCGGCGACGGCGGCGATCGTGTGACGCTCGGCCGCGTAGGCGGCGAGGTGGCGGCGGGCGAGCGCCCGCAGGTCGGCGCAGGCGCCGGCGAGGCCCGGGCCGCCGCGGCCCGCCACGATGTCCTCGCGGGTGACGCCGTGAGCGGCCAGCACGTCGGCCGGCAGGTAGACCTGGCCGCTGCGCGCGTGCCAGGGCAGCGCCCGCAACAGCCCGGTCACCGCGTAGGCGACGCCGGCATGGCCCGCGGCGGCGGCGCCCCCGGGCTCCGAGCCGTCCGCCAGGATCAGGCTGCCGAGGCGGATGAGGCAGGAGGCGGTCTCGCCGCAATAGCCCTCGAGGTCGTTCGTCGAGGGCACCGGGTCGTCGTAGAGATCGAAGACCCGGGCATCGACGAGATCGACGAGGGGCTGGCGCGGCAGGCGCGCCTTGACGAGCGTATCGTCGAGGGCGGCGGCGACCGGGTGCGCGCGGACATCGCCCCGCGCCTCGCCCTGGAGAGCGTCGCGCCACCATTGCAGGCGCAATTCCCCCGGCATCGGGCTCGACACCGCTTCCCGCACCCGTGCCACCTCCAGGCTGAAGGCGGCGAGCGCATGGAGGTGCGGGCGCTTCTCGGCCGGCGCGTAGAGGCTGGCGTACCAGCGATCGGGATCGCCCTCGCGGACCAGCGCCTCGCAGTGGGCGTAGGCCCAGGCCGGATCCCGGGGCTCGGCCTCGCTCATGATGGTCTCAGGGTACCGCGATCAGGGCGGCCGCGACCTTGCGGTTCTCGGCCATCAGGATGTTGTAGGTCCGCGCCGCCGCGCCGGTCTGCATTACGTCGAGGCCGATCCCGGCCTGCTTCAGGTGCTGGCGCAGGGAGTCGGGCACGAACACGATCTCGGCCCCGGTGCCGAGCAGCAGGAGGTTGGCCTCGCCGGCCTCGGCCAGGAGGGGTGCCAGGCTCTCCGGGGTGATCCCGTCCGGGTCGGTCACGTCCCAGGCCCGGACGCCGGAGGGCAGCGCCAGGATCGAGCCGCGATGCGACATGTCGGCGAAGCGGAAGCCGCCGCCGCCATAGGCGTCGATCGGGTAGCGGCCCGGGACGAAGCCGTCATGCAGCCGCCCGGACCCGGAGGCGCCCTCGCCCGCCACTACTCGGCCGCCTGCTTCAGGCTGGAGGTGTCGCGCGCCTGCGAGCGGCCGCCGGCCTGGAGCCCGATATAGATCAGGAACGGGGTCGAGACGAAGATCGCCGAGTAGGTGCAGATCACCACGCCGGCCAGCATCACCACCGAGAAGCCCTTGATCGCCTCGCCGCCGAACAGCACCAGGGCGAGCAACGACAGGGCGGTCGACATCGCGGTCATCACGGTGCGCGACATGGTGGAGTTGATCGAGAGGTTGAGCAGCTCCTCGGTCGGCATGGTCTTGTAGCGGCGCATCAGCTCGCGGGTGCGGTCGAACACCACCACCGTCTCGTTGAGCGAGTAGCCGACGATCGTCAGAATCGCGGCGATCGAGGTCATGTTGAACTCGATCCGGGTGATCACGAACAGCCCGACCGTGATGACGATGTCGTGCAGGGTGCCGACGATGGCGCCGAGCGCCAGCTCGCGCTCGAACCGGAACCACAGGTAGAGCAGCACCGCCACGACCGAGAGCACGACGCCGATCGTGCCCGATTGCACCAGCTCGCCCGACACGCGGGGGCCGACGGTCTCGACGCGGTCGAAGGCGTAGTCCTTGTCGAAGGCGGCGTGGGCCTTCTGCATCACCAGGGTCTGGCCGGTCTCGCCGCCGGCCTGGAGCGGGAAGCGGACCGAGATCGAGCCCTGTCCGAGCTCCTGGACCTCGGTCTCGCCGAAGCCGAAATCGTTGGCGGTGTGGCGCACCGCGCCGACGTCGGAGGTGACGCCGGGCTTCGGCCGCAGCTCGACCAGGGTACCGCCCTTGAAGTCGATGCCGAAATTGAGCCCGATCTGCAGGAACAGCACCACCGTGGCGACCGAGATGAAGGCCGAGAGCGGGAAGCTGAGGCGCCGCAGGCGCATGAAGTCGAAGTGGGATTCGTCGGGCCAGAGGCGGAGGAGGCGCATCGTCGGTCTCGGAAGGGTGTGTCGGCGCGCCCCTTTGCCCGGAGCGCAGCGCATGAGCCGGGTGGCTCGTAGCCACCCGGCTGGCAGGACGTCAGATCGGCAGGGTCTTGGGCCGCAGGCGCTGGTACCAGAGGGCGATCATCATCCGGGTCAGGGTCACGGCGGTGATGACCGTGGTCAGGATGCCGAGGATGAACACCACCGCGAAGCCCTTCACCGGGCCAGAGCCGAGGAAGAACAGGATCACCGCGGCGATCGCCATGGTGGAGTTCGAATCGACGATGGTGGCGAAGGCGCGGTCGAAGCCGGCCTGCAGCGCCGACGGGATCGAGCGGCCGGCCCGCACCTCCTCGCGCACGCGCTCGTAGATCAGCACGTTGGAATCGACCGCGGTGCCGATGGTGAGCACGATGCCGGCGATGCCCGGGAGGGTCATGGTGGCTTCCAGCACCGACATCAGGCCGAGGATCAGGCCCACATGGACCAGCAGCGCGATGTTGGCGAAGAGGCCGAACACGCCGTAGGCGGCGAACATCAGCACGACGACAAGGATCGTCGCCACGATGGTGGCGTGCTTGCCGGCCTCGATCGAATCGCGGCCGAGGCCCGGACCGACGGTCCGGCGCTCGATGATGGTGAGCTTGGCCGGCAGGGCGCCGGCGCGCAGCAGGATCGAGAGGTCGTTGGCCTGCTGCACCGTGAAGCGGCCGGAGATCTGGCCCTGGCCGCCGGTGATCGGCTGCAGGATGCGGGGCGCCGACACGACCTCGTTGTCGAGGACGATGGCGAGTGCGCGGCCGACATTCTCGCTCGTCGCCTGCCCGAAGCGCTGGGCGCCGCGCAGGTTGAACTTGAAGTTGACGATCGGCTCGTTCGACTTCGAGTCGAAGCCCGGCTGGGCGTCGGTCAGGTCGGAGCCGTCGGCGAGCACCCGGCGCTCCACCGGCACCTTCTGGCCGTTGGCGTCCTTGGACACCAGCATGTCGACGTCGCCGGCCGGGCTGTCGGCGAGGAGCCGGAACTCGAGCTTGGCGGTGCCCTGCAGCAGGGTCTCGATCCGCTGCGGATCCTGCACGCCGGGAAGCTGGACCAGGATCCGGTCGGTGCCCTGCTGCTGGATCGACGGCTCGGTGGTGCCGGTCACGTCGATGCGGCGGCGCACCACCTCGATCGCCTGCTGCACCGCCCGGCGGGTCCGGGCGTTGAAGCCCGCATCGGTGTAGGCGAGCTGGATCAGGCCGTTCGGTTCCTCGCGCACGTCGAGGGTGCGGGCGCCGGTCTGGCCGAGGGTGGCGTCGGTGACGGGCTGCGACAGGGCCTGCAGCTTCGGCATCACCTTGGCGCGGTTGGCGGCATCGCCGACGCGCAGCTGCACGCCGCGCGGCTGGAGCTGGATGCCGCCGTCGGCCTGGACGCCGGATTCGCGCAGCGCCTGGCGCACGTCGTCGCGCAGGCCCTGCGCCATGGTACGGCCGAGGTCGTTGCGGTCGACCTCCAGCACGATCTGCGAGCCGCCCTGGAGATCGAGGCCGAGCACGATGGCACGGGTCGGCACGATCCAGGTCGGGAACCAGGACGGCAGGGACTTGATGAAGCCGCTGCGCTGATCGGCCGTGAAGAAGCTCGGCACGGCGAGCATCAGGCCGACGAGGATCACGGCGAGCGTCGCGACGGCCTTCGTGGTGGAAATACGGAGCATCCGCGGCGTCCCAACCGGTCTCGAATGGAGGTCAGATAGGGCGGCCCGGCGCCTTTTTGTCCGGGCCTCTCCCAGCGTCAGCGCGGGCTCAGGCGGCCTTGACCGGCTCGCCCTTGGCCCGGACCTCGGCGATCATGGTGCGGACCACCTTGACCTGGACGTTCGGGGCGATCTCGACCTCGATCTCCGGGGCCTCGGTCACCTTGGCGACCCGGCCGACGATGCCGCCGGTGGTCACCACCGTGTCGCCGCGGCGCACGTTCTTGACCATGTCCTGGTGGTCCTTGGCGCGGCGCTGCTGCGGGCGCAGGATCAGGAAGTACATGATCACGAAGATCAGGATGAAGGGGACGACCTGCACGAGGATGTCCGTGCCGCCGGTCGCCCCGGCTCCCTGCGCGAAGGCGGGCGTGATCACTCTCGAGGTCTCCCGAAACAAGACGAAAACGGGCCGGGCGGGTCCCCGCCGGCCTTGCAAAAGCGCGCGGACTATAGCCACGGACGACCCGAAAGCAACGGCGGGGTGGTGGGCGTCCCCGGCCGATCCGGCCGGGTTTTCGTTCGCGGTGCCTTGGGATTATGAGGCGCCACCCGCTCGTCCGCCCCCGCGCAAGGAGCCCGCATCTCCGCGATGACCGATCAGACCCCCTCCCCCGTCTCCGATCTGATGCCCGTGCTGCTGCGCATCGCCGCGGCCCTGGAGCGCGCCGCGCCGCCGGCGATCCCCGCCCCCGATTTCGCGGCGGCCGACGCCTTCGTGTGGCAGCCCGAGGGGCGGCTGCAGCCGGTGCCGCGGGTCAACCGGGTCGAGATGGGCCTTCTTCGCGGCATCGACCGGATGCGCGACACCCTGTTCGACAACACCGCGCGCTTCGCCCGCGGGCTGCCGGCGAACAACGCGCTGCTGTGGGGCGCCCGCGGCATGGGCAAGTCGTCGCTCGTCAAGGCGGTCCACGCCGAGATCAACGCGAGCGGGCCGGAGCGGCCGCTCAAGCTCGTCGAGATCCACCGGGAGGACATCGAGGGCCTGCCCGCCCTGATGGGATGGCTGCGGCCCGATCCGCACCGCTTCGTGGTGTTCTGCGACGACCTGTCGTTCGACGGCGACGACACGTCCTACAAGTCGCTGAAGGCGGCGCTCGACGGCGGCATCGAGGGCCGGCCCGACAACGTGATCTTCTACGCCACGTCGAACCGGCGCCACCTGCTCGCCCGCGACATGATGGAGAACGAGCGCTCCACCGCGATCAACCCCGGCGAGGCGGTGGAGGAGAAGGTCTCGCTGTCCGACCGGTTCGGCCTCTGGCTCGGCTTCCACAAGTGCAGCCAGGACGAGTACCTGGCGATGATCGACGCCTACGTCGCCCGCCACGGCCTGACGATCGCGCCCGAGCAATTGCGGGCCGAGGCGCTCGAATGGTCGACCACCCGCGGCGCGCGCTCGGGCCGCACGGCGTTCCAGTACATCCAGGACCTCGCCGGGCGGCTGGGTCAGCGGCTCGACTGAGGGTTATAGACCCGGGCGCCCGCTCGCGCGGCCCCGGGGGCTGCCCAGGCACCGGGCGGGAGGGCTCAGCCCCCCGCCTCCTCGGCCGCCCGCTCGCGCTCGCGGCGCTTCTCCATCGCGCGGACCGAGATGATCGATGCCTCGTAGAGGAGCAGCATCGGGATCGCGAGCGAGAGCTGGCTGATCACGTCGGGCGGGGTCAGCACCGCGGCGGCGACGAAGACCAGCACGATCGCGTAGCGGCGCCGCTCCTTCAGGAACTTCGAATCGATCAGGCCGATCTGGCCCAGCAGGGTCAGGATCACCGGCAGCTGGAACGCGATGCCGAAGGCGAAGATCAGCGTCATGATGAGCGAGAGATACTCGTCCACCTTCGGCAGGAGTTCGATCGTCGCCTCGCCGGGCTGGCCGATCTGCTGCAGGCTGACCGAGAACTTGATCAGCAGCGGCATCGCCAGGAAATAGACGACGAGGGCACCGAGCAGAAAAAAGATCGGCGTGGCGACGAGGTAGGGCAGGAAGGCCCGGCGCTCGTTGCGGTAGAGGCCCGGCGCCACGAAGGCGTAGAGCTGGGTCGCGACCACCGGGAAGGACAGGAAGCCGGCGCCGAACACGCTCAGCTTGATGTTGGTGAAGACCTGCTCGAGGAAGTGGGTCGCGATCAGCCGCGCCTTGTCGGCCCCGACCACGCTCACGTAGGGATAGACCAGCACGTTGTAGATGTGCTGGGCGAAGAAGAAGCAGATAAAGAACATCACCCCGAAGGCGAGCATCGACTTGATCAGCCGCGAACGCAGCTCGATCAGGTGCTCGATCAGGGGTGCGCGCGAGGCCTCGATCTCGGCTTCATCGGCCTCGGTCATCATGCGCTGCGGCCCGTGCTGGCGGTGTCGTGAGGAGTCGAGGGTGACGGCTCCGCCGTCGGGGTGGCGGAGGATGACGGCTCCGGCGCCGCCCGGGCGGCATCGGCCTTGAGATGCGCGGTCGCGGCGGCCAGGGCCTCGTGGGTCGGCTTCTCGGCGGCGGGCTCGGGCGCCTGGTAGGCCGGCGGCGCGGCCGGGTCGACGGGCGCCGGCTCGGGGATCGTCGCGGCATAGGGGTCGGCCAGCGGGTCGGTGCCCGGCAGCGCCTGGGTCGCCGGCTTGTAGGCCGCCGTGCCGTCGACCGCGCCCTTGATCTCGTTGCGGATGGTCTGGACCGGGTTGAATCCCGTCGCCGTCGCCGAGGCGACGCTGCGGTTGATGCCCTCGACCTCGCGGCGGACGTCGTCGAGCTCGGCCTCGCGCATCGCCTCGCTGAACTGGCTCTGGAACTCGCCGGCCATGCGCTTGAGGCGGCCGGTGACCTGGCCGACGGTGCGCAGGGCCCTGGGCAGATCCTTGGGGCCGATGACGACGAGCGCGACGCCGCCGATCAGCATCACCTCGCCCCAACTCATATCGAACATGGCGTGACGGCCCTGCTACTCGCGCGGCGCGACTCTCGGGCGGGCGCCCCGCGCGGGCTGTCTAGCACGCCGCGGCGCCGGCGCCAGTCGGCGCCGCGCAGGTTCCGGTTGAGAGGCGGGGCCCGCGGGCGGTCCTGCGCCGGCCTTCGATCTTCGACGCGGACGGGCGGCGGGCCGGGCCGCGCACACCCCTCCGCGACGGCGGCGGCTCAGCCGACCTTGTGGTCGGTGTTCGGCTGGGGGGTGAGCGGCGGCATCTGGGCGGTCGGCACGGTGTGCGGCGCCGCGGTCGGCGCGTGGACCGGCTGCACCGGGGCGGGGTGCACGACCGGGGGCGGCACCTGGACCGGCGGCACCTGGGCGTGTGGCACCTGCGCGGTCGTGGTCGGGGCCTGCTCGTCGTCGGCCATGCCCTTCTTGAACGCCTTGATGCCCTTGGCGACGTCGCCCATCAGGTCGGACACCTTGCCGCGTCCGAACAGCAGCATGATGATCACGCCGACGACGATCCAGTGCCAGATACTCGCGCCGCCCATGGTTCTCTCCCGCGCAGCGTCAGTTTCGCTGCCGCACTCGTCACGGGGCGTTCGCGGACGCCCCAAACCTCTGATCCCGCACGCTCATCGTCGCCGCACCGGCTGAGCCGAGCGCGCGCGGTCCGGCCGGAACCTAAGGACGCCAGGAGGCGAAAACAAGCGTTTCCTCCGGCGCTTCCTCAGAGAGCACCGGAATGCCGCGTCGGGGAATCTACCCGCTCGGCTCGCCCTCGCCGGGCGGCGGATCGTCGTCGGGATCGGCGCCGTCGCCGGGCTGGGGCACCCGGAATCCCGCCGGCAACCGCCCCTCGATCAGGCCGAGGCCCTTCAGCTCGTCGAGCCCCGGCAGGTCGGAGACGGCATCGAGGCCGAAATGGTCGAGGAAGGCCGGGGTGGTGCCGTAGGTCACCGGCCGGCCCGGCGTGCGGCGGCGACCGCGCAGGCGCACCCAGCCGGTCTCGAGCAGGAGGTCGAGAGAGCCCTTCGAGGTGGTGACGCCGCGGATCTCCTCGATCTCGGCCCGGGTCACCGGCTGGTGGTAGGCGACGATCGCCAGGGTCTCGAGCGCGGCCCGCGACAGCTTGCGCGGCTCGGGCGCGTCGCCCCGCAGGGCCCCGGCGAGGTCGGGCGCGGTGCGGAAGGCGTAGCCGCCGGCCACCCGGACGAGGGTCAGGCCCCGGGATCCGTAGGCCCGGGCGATCTCGGCGACGACCGCCGGCACGTCGGTGCCGGGCGGCAGCCGGGCGGCGAGCGCGGCCGGCCCGAGCGGCGCCGGCGCGCTGAAGATCAACGCCTCGGCGAGGCGCACGACATACGGGGGGACGGGCGGCTCGGGCGTGCGGGAGGGTTTTGCGCTCACGGGCCGGCCGGGCGGATCTGGATCGCCGCGTAGGGGGCGTCCTGGCGCAGCAGCAGCCGGCCCTCGCGGGCGAGCTCCAGAACCGCCGAGAGCGAGGAGGCGCGCACGGTGGCGCGGCTCTTCGGGTCGGCGAGGTACTGTGACAGGCAGGAATCGAGGTCGGTCCAGTCGTCCCAGGGGCCGACCAGGCGCTCCAGGGCGGTGCGGGCGTCGATCAGCGACCAGACGTTGCGGGGCGGGAGGGTAACCTGCGCGCGGGCCCGCTCCTGGCACTGGCGGGCATAGGCGGCGATCAGGTCGTGCAGGGTGACGGCGAAGGCTCCCCCCTCCCCGGCCGCGGGCTCCGGCAGGGCGGCGCCGCGGCCGAACACGTCGCGGCCGAGCTGCTCGCGCTGCGACAGCATCAGGGCGGCGGCCCGGATGGCTTCGAGGCGGCGCAGCCGCACGGCCAGCGCCTCGGCGAGGTCGCTGCCTGCGGGCTCGGGGCCGCGGGGCGGAGCGGGCAGCAGCAGGCGCGACTTGAGGTAGGCGAGCCAGGCCGCCATCACCAGGTAGTCCGCCGCCAGCTCGAGCCGCAGGCGCCGCGCCTCGTCGATGAAGGCGAGGTACTGCTCGACCAGGGCCAGGATCGAGATCCGGGCGAGATCGACCTTCTGGCGGCGGGCGAGTTCCAGCAGCAGGTCGAGGGGGCCCTCGAAGCCGTCGACGTCGACCACGAAGGCCGCGCCCTCGGGCGCGTCCTCGTCGATCTCCCGCGCGGCCTCGTCCCGCCGCATCGCCGCGTCCCGTCAGGCCGCGGCGGCGAGCCCGGCATCGAGGCGGGCGCGGGCCTCGGCGGGGTCGAAGGACGCCGTGTCGGGGGTGAGCCGCGCCAGGGCGGCCTCGGCCCGGCGCAGGGCCTCGCCGGCGAGGACCGGGGCTGCGGCCACGACCTCCTCCATCTCGGCCCGGACGCCGTTGCAGTGCAGGCCGACGTCGCAGCCGGCCCGGAAGGCGGCGGCGGCGCGGTCGCGAAAGCCGCCGGCGAGCGCGTTCATCGACAGGTCGTCGGTCATCAGCAGACCGTCGAACCCGATGCGACCGCGCACGATCTCGCGGATCACCGTCGCGGAGGTGGTCGCGGGGTTCTCCGGGTCGAGGGCGCGGAACACGACGTGGGCCGACATCGCCATCGGCAGGTCGGCGAGCGCCCGGAACGGCTGGAAGTCGTGCGCGTCGAGCTCGGCCAGGCTCGCCTCGACCACCGGCAGGGCGTGGTGGCTGTCGGCGCCGGCGCGGCCGTGGCCGGGCACGTGCTTCATCACCGGCAGCACGCCGCCGGCCATCAGGCCCTCGGCCACCGCGCGGCCGAAGGCCGCCACCACGCCCGGCTCGGTGCCGTAGGCCCGGTCGCCGATGACGTCGTGGGCGCCCGGCACCGGCACGTCGAGCACGGGGGCGCAATCGACGTTGATGCCGACCGCCGCGAGGTCGTGCGCCATCAGGCGGGCGCCGAGATGCGCGAGCGCCGGGCCGTTCTCGGGTCCGCCGGCGCGCAGGTAGGTCCGGCCGGCCGGATAGGCGTTCCAGTGCGGCCGGGTCATGCGCTGCACCCGCCCGCCTTCCTGGTCGATCAGGACCGGGGCGTCGGCCCGGCCGACGGTCTCGCGAAGCGCCTCCGTGAGGGCGCGGACCTGCTCAGGGCTCTCAATGTTGCGCTTGAACAGGATGAAGCCCCAGGGCTGCGCCGCGCGGAAGAAGGCGGCCTCGTCGGCGCTCAGGACCGGGCCGGCGCAGCCGAGGATCAGGGCAAGGCTCGTCATCGACGGCGACTCTCGTCGGTTCGGGGGCTGGAACGGGGACGCCACCCCGCCCCGGCGCATGGACGCCGACGGGCGGACCGGCAGATTCGAGGGGTCGGTTTCTAGCGCGCCTGACCGGTGCGGGGCTGTCGGCACAGCGCCACAGCGGCAGGGCTTCCGGAAGCCCGACGGAGGCGAGGCGGCCTCGCTTCGACGGAGTCCGGCTCGGGCGAACAAGAAACCCGGTGGCCGAGAAAACTAGTTCTTGGCCACGAAGCAGGCCGCGCCGGCCGACTTGAGCTTGCCGCACAGGCCGTCGGCGCTCTCCTTTGACATCGGCCCGACGCGGACGCGGTAGATCGACTTGCCGTTGACCTCGGCCTGGCGGATCAGCGGCGACTGGTTGCCGAGGACGGCGGCGTAGCGCTCGCGGGCCTGCTTGAACGCGACCTCGGCCTCCTTCTCGGTGGCGCGCACCGAGAGCTGCACCGAGAAGCCGCCGACCGGCGCCTGCGGCGTCGGCACCGCCTGGGTGGTGACCGGCGGCTCGGCGGAGGCGACGCGCTGGGGCGGCCTCTGCACCGGGGTCTCGGGCGCCGGGGTCTCCGCCGCGGCCGCCGGGGTCTGGGGCGCGATCGGCACGACCCGGGCGCTGCTGCGCGGCGTGACCGGCGCCGCGGCCGGCGTCGAGCCGGTCGCCTCGGTCGGCAGGGTCATGGTCGGAATCGGCGACGCGGCGGCGCCTTGCGCCTGCGCGGCCTTCTGCTGGGCTTCCTGCGCGGCGCGCTGCGCCTCGGCCGGCGACGGCTCGGGCCGCACCGAGACGGTGCGCACCCGGCGCGGCTCGCCGAGGGATTCGGTGAGCGCGTTGCCGGGGGTGGCGGGCGAGGCGGCGGGGCCGGCTTCGGCCACGAGGGCGCGGGCCGCCTGCTTCACGTCGAGGGGCTGCTCCTCGCGGTTGACGATGCGGATCTGCCCGTCCTTGGCGATCGGGCCGCGCTCGTAGATCTGCTTGTTCTGATCGGGGATCTCGACGCCGCCGGCATTCTGCGGCGCGACCTTGAGCGGCGCCTGGTCGGCCATGACCAGGATCGGTGCGCCGGAACGGCCGTGGTGGAACGCCTTCCAGGTCAGGGCGCCGCCGATCGACGCGGCGACGATGCCGAGCGCGGTGCCCACCAGGGCGATGCGCCGGCGGCCGCGGGGCCGCGGCTCGGCGGCGAGACCGGGCTCCGCCTCGACGGCCATCGTGGCCGGATCGGCGACGGCCTCGTGCTCGGACGCCGCGAGATACTGGTTGAAGGCGCCGGCCGGAGGATGCGACGGCCCCCCCATCGTGGGCTCGGAGCGGCCGGGGGCGAGGGCGCCGTCGGGCGCGGAGAAGCCCGCCTCGCCGTAGTTCGGCATCACCGGCTCGACGCGGCCACGGCTTTCCGCGGCGCGGGTCGCCTCCTTGGCTTCCTTGGCCTCCAGCAGCGCGCGGAACGGATCGTCCTGGCCGACGATGCGGGCGAGCTCGGCGAGCGGGTCGGGCCGCGCACCCGTCTGGGCGGGAGCCGGCTGCCGATCGTGCTCGAAGCCGTCGTAATCGACGGGAACCCGGGAAGCATTCGACGTCATGGCAGCACCATCCTGTTCGCCCTCGCGTCACCTCGCGGCTGTTGTCAGGCCGGCTCGGCGACATCGGCCGCCCACCCCGATATGGGGAGGGCGGCCGGCAGATCCCATCGCTCGCGTCCCGCCGCGGCACGCGCCTTCGCGCCTCCCGCGGCGTCCGGTCGCGCGCCGATCCCGGCGCCGAGCCTCAGCGCATCTCGTCGGGTGCACCGACGCCGAGGATCCCGAGATTGGACGCGACCACGCCCTTGAGGGCGGCGACGAGGGCCAGCCTCGCCTCCGTGGACTTTCTGTCGGTTTGATTAACAAACCGTAATTGCGGCAAGTCTTTGCCCTTGTTCCAGAAACTATGGAACGCGCTGGCCAGCTCGTAGAGGTGGAAGGCGAGGCGATGCGGCTCGTGGGCGGCGGCGGCCGCCTCGATCACCCGGGGCACCTGGGCGATCAGGCGCATCATGTCGAGCTCGCCCGAATCGGTCAGGCCCGACAGGTCGGCCCGCGCCAGCGCGGCCGGCGAGAGGTCGAGGTCGGGAAAGGCCTCGCGGGCCTGGCGGAACACCGAGGCGGCGCGGGCATGCGCGTACTGGACGTAGAAGACCGGATTGTCCTTCGACTGCTCGACCACCTTGGCGAGGTCGAAATCGAGGGTGGCGTCGTTCTTCCGGTACAGCATCATGAACCGCACGGGGTCGCGGCCGACCTCGTCGATCACCTCGCGCAGGGTGACGAACTCGCCCGCCCGCTTCGACATCTTCACCGGCTCGCCACCGCGCAGCAGGCGCACGAGCTGGCACAGCTTGACGTCGAGCGCCGCGCGTCCGTCCGAGACCGCCTTCACGGCCGCCTGCATGCGCTTGACGTAGCCGCCATGGTCGGCGCCGAGCACGTCGATCAGCTCGACGGCGCCGCGCTCGACCTTGGAGCGGTGATAGGCGATGTCCGAGGCGAAGTAGGTGAAGCTGCCGTCGGATTTCAGGAGCGGCCGGTCGATGTCGTCGCCGAAGGCGGTGGCACGAAACAGCGTCTGCTCGCGGTCCTCCCAATCCTCGGGCAGCTGGCCCTTCGGCGGAGGCAGGCGGCCCTCGTAGACGAGGCCCTTCTCGCGCAGGTCGGCGATCAGCGCCGCCACGGCGCCGCCGTTGCCCCCGCCCTGGAGCGTGCGCTCGGAGAAGAACACGTCGTGGTGGATGCCGATGGCCGCCAGGTCCTCGCGGATCCGGTCCATCATCCGGTCGATGGCGAAGTCGCGCACCAGCGGCAGCCACTCGGATTCGGGCTTGTCGCGCAGCGTCTCGCCGTACTCGGCCTTCAGCGCCTCGCCGACCGGCACGAGGTAGTCGCCCGGATAGAGGCCGTCCGGGATCGTCACCGTCTCGCCGAGTGCTTCGCGGTAGCGCAGGAAGGCCGAGCGGGCGAGCACGTCGACCTGGGCGCCGGCATCGTTGATGTAGTACTCGCGGGTCACGTCGCGGCCGGCGGCGACGAGGAGGTTCGCCAGCGCGTCGCCGAACACCGCGCCGCGGCCGTGGCCGACATGCATCGGCCCGGTCGGGTTGGCCGAGACGTACTCGACGTTGACCCCGCCCGGCACCTTGGCGCCGCGGCCGTAGGCGTCGCCGTCGCGGAGCGCCGCCCGCACCACCTCGCCGTAGAGCGCGGGGTCGAGCCGCAGGTTGATGAAGCCCGGCCCGGCGACGCTGGCTTCCGTCACGCGGGGATCGGTGCGCAGGTCGGCGGCCAGCGCCTCGGCGAGCGCCTTCGGGTTGGTGCGGGCCTCCTTGGCCAGTACCAGGGCGGCGTTGGTGGCGAGGTCGCCGTGGCTCGGATCGCGCGGCGGCTCGACCACCACGCGGGCGCGGTCCAGCCCCTCCGGCAGGGTGCCGGCGCGGGTGAGCGTCTCGAGCGCCTCGCCGATGCGGGCCTCGAAGGCGGCGAAGATGTTCATGCGTTGACCAGTTCTGCAAAGTTCGGGCCGGCCGGGACGAAGGGGCCTCAGCCTGCACGGGGGGCTCTTCTCACGCCGGGGCGGGCGGCGGCAAGCGGAGCCAGTGGAGACCACCTCGTCGATATGAAGGTAAGCCACTTCCCCTCCCCCTTGTGGGGAGGGGCTGGGGGTGGGGGTGGTGCAGGAGGCACCGCGACGTCTCTTCCGGCCCCACCCCTACCCCCTCCCCACAAGGGGGAGGGGAAAGCGCCTGCCTTTTCAACGATTTGGATTTCAGAAACGAGCGGCAGCCACTCGCGAGGCCAGCCGAACATCCCCGTTCTCTCCCTTGTCGCCGCGGAGCCGATGCTGCAAAGCGTCCGAGCGTCATCGCCGGACTCTCCGGCCCTCTGAGACAAACGATTCGGACCGCGCCATGCACGACATCCGGGCCATCCGCGACAACCCGGCCGCCTTCGACAAGGGACTGGCGCGCCGCGGGCTGGAGCCGCTCTCCACCGCCCTGATCGGCCTCGACGACGCGCGCAAGGCGGCGATCTCGGCGGCGCAGGGGGCCCAGGAGAAGCGCAACGCCCTGTCGAAGGAGATCGGCGCGGCCAAGAAGGCGAAGGACGAGGCCCGCGCCCAAGAGCTGATGGCCGAGGTCGCCCGCCTCAAGGAGGAGGCGCCGGGCCTCGACGCCGCCGCCGACGCGGCGGGCAAGGCGCTCGCCGAGCGCCTGGCGGCGATTCCCAACCTCCCGGGCGCCGACGTGCCGGAGGGCCGCGACGAGCACGACAACGTCGAGAAGAGCCGGTTCGAGGGCCGCGGCCTCGCGCAAGAAGGCCGCCAGCATTTCGAGCTCGGCGAGGCCATGGGCCTGATGGACTTCGAGACCGCGGCGAAGCTCTCCGGCTCGCGCTTCGTGGTGCTGAAGGGCCAGATCGCCCGGCTGGAGCGGGCGCTCGGCCAGTTCATGCTCGACCTGCACACCGGCGAGCACGGCTACACCGAGGTGGTGCCGCCGTTGCTCGTGCGCGACGAGGCGATGTTCGGCACCGCCCAGCTGCCGAAGTTCCGCGACGACCAGTTCGCGGCGATCCAGGGCTCTCCCGAGATCGCCCAGGAGAGCGGCGCGCCGAACCGCTGGCTGATCCCGACCGCCGAGGTGCCGCTCACCAACCTCGTGCGCGAAGCGATCCTCGCCGAGGACGAGCTGCCGCTCCGCTTCACCGCGCTGACCCCCTGCTTCCGGGCCGAAGCCGGGGCGGCGGGGCGCGACACCCGCGGCATGCTGCGCCAGCACCAGTTCAGCAAGGTCGAGCTCGTCTCGGTCACCGCGCCCGAGCGCTCGACCGAGGAGCACGAGCGGATGCTGGCCTGCGCCGAGGCCGTGCTGAAGCGTCTCGACATTCCTTTTCGGGTCGTCACGCTCTGCACCGGCGACATGGGCTTCGCCGCCGCCAAGACCTACGACATCGAGGCCTGGCTGCCGGGCCAGAAGACCTATCGCGAGATCTCGTCCTGCTCGGTCTGCGGCGACTTCCAGGCCCGCCGGATGGAGGCGCGCTACCGCCCCAAGGAGGGCAAGGGCGTGGCTTACGTCCACACCCTCAACGGCTCGGGCGTCGCGGTCGGCCGCGCGCTCATCGCCGTGATGGAGAATTACCAGAACCCCGACGGCAGCATCACCATCCCGTCGGCCCTCGCGCCCTACATGGGCGGCCTCAACCGCATCGAAGGACATCGGTGATGCGCATTCTCGTCACCAACGACGACGGCATCCACGCGCCGGGCCTGCGCTGCCTGGAGGAGATCGCCGGGCAGCTCTCGGACGACGTCTGGGTGGTCGCGCCCGAGACCGACCAGAGCGGCGTGTCGCACTCGCTCTCGCTCAACGATCCCTTACGCCTGCGCCAGGCCGGCGAGAAGCGCTTCGCGGTGAAGGGCACGCCCTCCGACTGCATCATCATGGGCATCCGCCACATCCTGAAGGACCACGGGCCCGACCTGGTGCTGTCCGGCGTCAACCGCGGTCAGAACGTCGCCGAGGACGTGACCTACTCGGGCACCATCGCGGGCGCCATGGAGGCGACGATCCTCGGCGTGAAGGCGATCGCGCTGAGCCAGGCCTACGGCATCGGCGGGCGGGCCAACGTGAAGTGGCACACCGCCGCCCAGCACGGCGCCGCGACGGTCCGGCGCATCCTCGACGTCGGGATCGAGCCCGGCATCCTGGTCAACGTCAACTTTCCCGATTGCGAGCCCGACGACGTCAAGGGCCTCGCGGTGGCGGCACAGGGCGTGCGCAACCAGGCGCTGCTCTCGATCGACGCGCGGATGGACGGGCGCGGCAACCCGTATTTCTGGCTCGCCTTCGCCAAGGCGCGGTTCGAGCCGGGCCACGGCACCGACCTGAAGGCGATCGCCGACGGATTCATCTCGGTGACGCCGCTGCGCCTCGACCTCACCGACGAGCCGACGCTGACGCGCTACGCCCAGGCCCTCGCGTGAGCGCCGGGCCGCCGGACGGCGAACCCGGGACGGAATCGGTCAGGGAGCCGGGCGAGGCCTCTGCCGGCGCGGTCGAGACCGCGGCCTTCGTGCTGGGTCTCAGGGCCCGCGGCGTGCGCGACGCCGCGGTGCTCGGCGCGATGGAACGGGTGCCGCGGGAGGCCTTCGCCCCCCTGGCCTTCCGCGACCTCGCCCGCCGCGACCTCGCGCTGCCGCTTCCCTGCGGCCAGACCATGACGGCGCCGAGCGTCATCGCCACGATGCTGGCGGCGCTCACCCCGCAGGGGGCCCGGGTGCTCGAGATCGGCACCGGCTCGGGCTACGCCACCGCCCTGCTGCTGCGCCTCGGCGCCGCCGAGGTGGTCAGCCTGGAGCGCTACGCGACGCTCGCCCGCAACGCCCGCTCGCGCCTCGACGCGCTCGGCTTCGACGCCGCGATGGTGGCGCTGGCCGACGGATACGCGCCGCCGGACGAGGCCGGCGGGTTCGACCGGATCCTCGTCAACGGCACGCTGCGCGACCTGCCCGAGGGACTGCTGGCGCGGCTGAACCCCGGCGGGCGCCTCGTCGGCGCCCTCACCACGCCGGCGGGGCCGCGGCTCGTCGCCATCGCCCAGGAGGCCGACGGCCCGTGGCGGCAGGTGCGCGAGACGCCGTTGCGCATCGGCCCGCTGACGCCCGGCCTCGCGGCGGCGCTCTGACGCGCAGCCGCGTCCGTTCCCGCCGCCGCCCCGCTTGATGAGCCCGAAACACCGCCCCGCAACGGAAGCTTAACCTGAATCCTGTTTGAATCCCGGTCATAGGGTTGCGTGGATGTACGGGTGCGTCGATGCGGGATCGCGGGACAGGCAAGGGGATGCGGACACTGTCGCGCTTCGCCCTCATCGGGCTGATCGGGGGCGCCACGGCGGCCTGCAGCACCGATGCGGTGCGGCTCGATCCGTTCTCGAACCCGTTCTCATCGAGCGCCAGCGGGGAACCCGGGGCCACCGGCAGCCTGCCCGAGGGTGAGGCGCTGACGGCGCCGGTGCGCTCGGCGCCGATCCAGTCGCGGCCGCTCGCCGCGCCGCTGGCCCCGCCGGTCACGAGCCGGCCGCTCGCCGCCGCCCCGGTGCTGACGCCCCGCGTCGCCGCCACCGCGCCGGTGACCGGCGGCCCGGCCGGCTGGTCGGCCGCCGGCGGCACCACCATCACGGTCGGCGCCAACGACAGCCTGAACCAGATGTCGACCCGCTTCGGCGTCCCGTCCGCCGCGATCCTCCAGGCCAACGGCCTGTCGAGCGCCGCGCAGGTCACCGCCGGTCGCCAGATCGTGATCCCGGTCTACCATGCCGGCGGCGTGCCGGCGATGAGCGCCCGCACGGTGCCGCCCGCCCCGCGGGTGCAGGTCGCCGAGGCCCGCCCGGTCGAGACCCGCGCCCCCGAGCCGGTGCGCCGGGTGGCCGAGGTCGCGCCCCGTCCCGAGCCTGTCCGGGCCGAGCCCCCGCGCCGCGAGCCGGAGCCCGCCCGCAAGGCCCCCGTCCGCCCCGGCCAGGCCGAGGCGAAGCCGGTGCCCGCGGCCGCCGCCGAGCGCGCCGCCAAGCTCAACCTGCGCAAGCCCGAGCCGCGCGAGGAAGAGGAGCGGGTCGCCGTCAAGGCGCAGGCGAAGGCCGCCGCCAAGGTCGCCGCGCGCCAGCAGGATGACGACGAGGACGACAGGACCGCCGCCAAGCCGAAGGCCGTCAAGGTCGAGGCCCGGAAGCCGGAGCCGAAGGCCGAGCACAAGCCCGAGAAGGTCGCCGAGAAGGCGAAGCCCGAGGTGAAGAAGGTCGCCGAGCTGCACAAGCCCGAGCCCAAGAAGGTCGAGGCCAGGCAGGTCGAGGCGAAGGTCGAGGCCAAGAAGCCCGAGCCGAAGCTGGTCGAGGCCAAGGCCGAGGTGAAGAAGCCCGAGCCGAAGAAGGTCGCCGAGGCGAAGCCGGAGCCGAAGCCGGAGCCGGCCAAGCCCGTGAAGGTCGCGGCCCTGCCCGAGAAGGCGCCCGAGCCCGCGCCGGCGCCCGCGGTCGCCCCGGCTGCGCCCGAGCCGCAATCGACCTTCCGCTGGCCGGCCCGCGGCCGGGTGATCAACGGCTACGGCTCGAGCGGCAACGAGGGCATCAACATCGCGGTGCCGGAAGGCACCCCGGTCAAGGCCGCCGAGGAGGGCACCGTGGCCTATGCCGGCAGCGACGTGAAGGGCTACGGCAAGCTCGTCCTGGTGCGCCACTCCAACGGCTACGTCTCGGCCTACGCCCATAACGGCGAGATCGACGTGCGGCCGGGCGAGAAGGTGAAGCGCGGCCAGACCATCGCGAAGTCCGGCGCGTCCGGCAACGTGACCTCGCCGCAGCTGCACTTCGAGATCCGCAAGGGCGCGACCCCGGTCGACCCGATGCCGCACCTCGCGAGCAACTGAACGTCGATCGAGCGAGACGGGAGCGGGGCGCGCGAGCGTCCCGCTTTTTCGCGTCGGCGGCTCATGCCTCGAGGCGGGAGTCTCCCTCGCCGAGTTCCGCATTCATTCCCGCCGCCAGGTCGAAGAACCGCCGCCGCACCTCGGCCGAGAACGGGTTCTCGCGCTCGATCGCGTGGTAGACCTCCGGGGCGTCGTGCCGGACCATCCCGACCGCCTGCATCACCAGGTCGAAGCTGCGGGTCGTCATCCGGGTCGGCAGCGGCTCCATCGCCACCAGCACCTTGGCGATGAGATGGGTCAGGCCCTGCACCGCCGCCGCCTCGCGGTCATGCGCCTCGGGCGTGGTCAGGATCACAGTGAGGCCGAGGGCGCGGCGCAGGAACGCGCCGACACGGCGCGCCCGCTCGCCCCGCACCGGGCAGACCGCGATCTTGAGCCCGCGCAGGCCGTCGCGCGCGCTCTGCGGCCCGAAGAGCGGGTGGGTGGCGACGATGTCGACGTCTTTCGGCAGTCCCGCCCGCATGATCTCGGCCGGGCGCACCTTCACCGAGCCGACATCGAGGACGAGGGCACCCGGCCGCAGGTGCGGGGTCATGCCCTCCACCACCGCGGCGAGGGTCGAGACGGGGGTGGCCAGGATCACCACCGGGCAGGCGGCGGCCTCGGCGAGCATGGCGGGCGCGGCGCCGGCCTCCGCGATCACGCCCGAGGGCACGAACGGGTCGTGGACGCACAGGTCGGCGTGCGGCTCCAGATGCGCGGCGACGAGGCGGCCGAAGGCGCCGAAGCCGATCAGGCCGACCGAAACGGGGGTGTCGAGGGGAAACGGCACGGGGA
Source organism: Methylobacterium ajmalii (assembly GCF_036448855.1). NCBI lineage: Bacteria > Pseudomonadati > Pseudomonadota > Alphaproteobacteria > Hyphomicrobiales > Methylobacteriaceae > Methylobacterium > Methylobacterium ajmalii. The sequence continues at coordinate 91,248 of NZ_JAZFXT010000060.1, read as the reverse complement.
GACCTCGGCGGTGGGCGAGGTCGGCGGGCCTGGAACTTTCGGGAAAAAGCCTCAACCGCCGACACGTCGCAGCGGTTGAGAGATGACGAGCACTCCGCCGCTTAAGGATGCGGCGCGGGATAGAGTCCGGTCGGGAGGGCGCTGGTCATGGCCGAGCCTGTAGCCTCAGCCGGCCGGCACCGTCAATCGGCCCCATTCAGTTAGAACTCGATCCCCTCCTGCGCCTTCACCCCGGCGGCGAAGTGATGCTTGACGACCGCCATCTCGGTCACGAGGTCGGCGGCGGCGATCAGCTCCGGCTTGGCGTTGCGGCCGGTGACCACGACGTGCAGGTCGGGCCTGCGCCGGCTCAGTGCCTCCACCACCTCGGCGAGCGGCAGGTAGTCGTAGCGCAGCGCGATGTTGAGCTCGTCGAGGACGAGGAGCCGGATCGCCGGATCGGCCATCAGCGCCTCGGTCCTCGCCCAGGCGGCGCGGGCGGCCGCGACGTCGCGGTCGCGGTCCTGCGTCTCCCAGGTGAAGCCCTCCCCCATCGTGTGCCACTCGACCTGGTCGGCGAAGCGGTCGAGGGCGAAGCGCTCGCCGGTCTCCCAGGCGCCCTTGATGTACTGCACCACCCCGACCCGCCAGCCGCGGCCGAGCGCCCGCAGCATCAGCCCGAAGGCCGCGGTCGACTTGCCCTTGCCGGGGCCGGTATGGACGATGAGCAGCCCCTTCTCGATCGTCTTACCCGCCACCTCGGCGTCCTGGACCGCCTTGCGCTTCTCCATCTTGGCGCGGTGGCGCGCCGCCTCGTCGTCGCTCATCGTGTCTCTCCCTTGATCGTCATGGGTAGGCCCGCCACCACCAGCACCACCCGGTCGGCGAGCGCGCCCAAGCGCTGGTGCAGGCGGCCGGCCTCGTCGCGGAACCGGCGGGCGAGCGCGTTCTCGGGCACGATGCCGAACCCGACCTCGTTCGAGACCAGCACCAGGGGCCCGGGCGCCGCGGCGCAGGCCGCGAGCAGGTCCGCGACCTCGGCGGCGAGGTCGGCCTCCTCGTCCAGCATCGCGTTGGTGAGCCACAGCGTCAGGCAGTCGACCAGCACCGGCCGGCCCGGCGGCGCCCGGCGGATCGCCCCGGCGAGGTCGCGGGGCGCATCCACGGTCTCCCAGGGCGGCGGCCGGCGGGCGCGGTGGAGGGCGATGCGCTCTCGCATCTCGTCGTCCCACCCTTGCGCCGTCGCGACGTAGAGCCAGGGGCCGGCCTGCGCCGAGACCAGCCCCTCGGCATGGGCGCTCTTGCCCGAGCGGGCACCGCCCAGCACCAGGGTCAGGCGCGGCGCGGCGCGGGTCTCGTCCGGCACGGAACTCTCCTCGGGCGCGGGGGTCGGGTGGAAATCCATCGAATTGGGGGTGTCGGGGCACGGCGCGGCGATTGCAAGCCCGCAGGCGAGCGGCTAGGGTCGAGGAGACGGTGCCTCGATCACGAGGTGAAAAGGGAACGCGGAAACCGGGATCGTCTCGGCCTGCCGCGGCTGCCCCCGCAACTGTGAGCGGACGATTACGGCCCGCCATCGGCCACTGGAGCGATCCGGGAAGGCGGTGGGCCGGTGTTGAGAGCCCGCGAGCCAGGAGACCTGCCGTCATCCTTTCATCTCGACGCCGCCGGTGGGGCGGCAGGAGCTTCGTCATGGTCGCGATCACCCGTACCCTCTCCCCCGACCTGGTCGGCGAGCGCCTGAGCGCCGTGCTCCTGGCCGCCACCCTCGGCGTCGGCCTGCTGTTCGTCTCGGGCTTCGCGCCCGTGGTCGCCCTGCACAACGCCGCGCACGACTGGCGCCACTCCGCCAACTTCCCCTGCCACTGACCAGGGCTTGACCGAACGCGGCTGCGCGGCCTGCGCCCTTCACGGGGAGCGGGCCCGTTTCCCGTTGGTCGTGCAGGTGATCCCTCGATGACGAAACGACTGCTCGCCGCGGCCCTGGTCGCCGGCTTCCTGGCCGCCTGCGTGGCGTCCGTGCTGCAATTCGCCCTCACCTCGCCGCTGATCCTGGCGGCGGAGAAGTACGAGACGGCCGAGACCGCCGAGCCGGCCTTCGCCGGCAGGGCCTTCGCTAACCCGCTGATCGTGCTGGCCCATGCCGGACACGACCATGGCGGCGAGCCGCAATGGCAGCCCGCCCCCGGCCTGCCGCGCCTCGCCTTCACGGCGCTCGCCACCCTGGTGAGCGGCGTCGGCTACGCCTTGCTGCTCGGCGCCGTCCTGGTCGCGACCGGCCGCACCGTGACGCCGGGCGAAGCGCTCAAGTTCGGCATCGGCGGCTTCCTGGCCGCCGGCCTGGCTCCCGCGATCGGGTTGCCGCCGGAACTGCCCGGCATCGCCGCGGCGGGCCTCGAATCGCGCCAGCTCTGGTGGGTGGCGACCGCCCTCGCCACGGGTATCGGCCTCTACCTGATCGCGATCCGCCGCGGCCCGGCGGCGATCGCGGTCGGCCTCGCCCTCCTCGTCGCGCCGCATGTCTGGGGCGCGCCGCACGGGCCGGAAGAGATCTCCGCCATGCCGCCGGTCTTCGCGGCGCAGTTCGCCGCCCGGTCGCTCGCCATCGGCTTCACCTTCTGGGCGGTGCTCGGCCTCGCCTTCGGCTGGGCCTGGGGGGCGGTGGCGGGACGGACGAGAGATTCCGTCCGCGGCGGGGTGGCGGCGTGAGCGATCCCATCTCCCCCGATATCTGCGTCCTCTACGTCTGCACCACCTGCCGCGACGCGGCCGACCCGGCCGACGGCCCCCGCGCCGGGGCCCGCCTGCACGAGGCGCTGGCCGCCGCGCTGGCCGCACGGCCCGGCGCGCCGGTGACGATCGAGCCGGTGGAGTGCCTCTCGGTCTGCAAGCGGTCCTGCACGGTCGCGGTCGCGAGCCCCGGCCGCTGGACCTACGTCTACGGCGACCTCGACCCGGCGGCCTCCGCCGAGGTCATCCTCGACGGCATCGGCCTCTATGCCGGGACGCCGGACGGCATCGTGCCCTGGCGCGAGCGTCCGCAGGAGTTCCGCAAGGGTGTCGTCGCCCGCATCCCTCCCGCGCCGGTGAACGCATGACCATCCTCAACAAGATCCCCTGCACCATCGTCACGGGCTTCCTCGGCGCCGGCAAGACGACGCTCGTGCGCCACGCGATCGAGCACAACGACGGCCGGCGGCTCGCCATCATCGTCAACGAGTTCGGCGATGTCGGCTTCGACGGGTCGCTTCTCGCCGAATGCGGCATCCCGGGCTGCGACGCCGATGCGGTGGTGGAACTGCCGAACGGCTGCATCTGCTGCACTGTCGCGGACGATTTCGTTCCGGCGCTCAACAAGCTCCTCGACCGGCCCGAGCCGCCCGAGCACATCCTGATCGAGACCTCGGGCCTCGCCCTGCCCAAGCCCCTCGTCCAGGCCTTCAACTGGCCGGCGATCCGCTCGCGGGTCACGGTGGACGGCGTGGTGGCGGTGGTGGACGGCCCGGCGGTGGCGTCCGGCGCCTTCGCGGACGATCCGGAGGCACTGGCCGAGCAGCGCGCGGCCGATGCCAGCGTCGACCACGAGAACCCGCTCGAGGAGGTGTTCGAGGACCAGCTCCTCTGCGCCGACCTCGTGGTGATGAACAAGTCCGACCTCCTCGACGAGGGCGAGCGGGCGCGCGTCCGCGCCGAGGTCGAGGCGCACCTGCCGCGCGCCGTCAAGCTCGTCGAGACCGCCCACGGCGCTCTCGATCCCCGCGTGCTGCTCGGCCTCAACGCCGCGGCCGAGGACGACCTCGCCGCCCGCCCCTCGCACCACGAGACGGAAGAGGACCACGACCACGACGACTTCGAGAGCGTGGCGATCCCCGTGGCGGCCGCCGGCTCGCCCGAGGATCTGGCCGCCCGGGTCGCCAAGGCCGCCGAGGTCGCGGGCGTGCTGCGCATCAAGGGCTTCTGCGCCGTCGCCGACAAGCCGATGCGCCTCGTCGTCCAGGGCGTCGGCCGCCGCATCGCCCATCATTACGACCGCCCCTGGCGCCCGGCCGAGCACCGCGACGGCACGCTGGTGGTGATCGGGCTCACCGGCTTCGACAAGGCGGCGGTGACGGCGGCGCTGAAGGGCTGAGGGATCGGTACGCCAGTTCCGGCGTACCAGGTCTCGCGGCCTGCGACAGGCCGTCCGTGTCGGGAAGAAGCGCGGATCTCCCCTCTCCCCGCCCGCGGGGAGAGGAGGGACCCGCGCTTTACTTTCGAAGCGGGATGCCTGACGCCATGGCGTCGGGATGAGGCCGAACCTCGACTGTCGAAACCCCCAGCCCCGGAGGGCCATCCCATGTCGGAGCCGGCGCCGCGGCCCTGGAGCGTGCAGGACTTCTTCTCCTGGCAGGAACAGCAGCCCGAGCGCTACGAGCTGGTCGGGGGGGTGCCGGTGCGCCTGATGGCGGGCGCCCGCAACGTTCACGACGACATCGTCGTCAACCTCGTGGCGGAGTTCCGCACGCGCCTGCGCGGCACGCCGCGCCGGCCCTTCACCGGCGACGGCAGCATCGAGACCCTGCCCGGCCAGATTCGCCGGCCCGATCTCGGCGTCGATTGCGGGCCCCGTGATCCGGACGGGCTGAGCGCGGCCGAGCCGCGGTTCGTCGTCGAGGTGCTGCCGCCTTCCACGCGAGACTTCGAGGCGTTCGGCAAGCTGGAAGAGTACAAGACGCTGCCGAGCCTCGCGGCGATCCTGCTGGTCGAGCCGAACGCGCCCGAGATCGCCCTGTGGCACCGGGATGCGGACGGGGTCTGGAAGCGTCGCTTCGTGACGGGGCTCGACGGGACGTTCGATCTACCCGAGTTCGGCATGACCCTGGCGCTGGCAGACGTCTATGACGGCGTCGCCTTCCCGGCGCGGCCCCGCCTCGTCTCTGGGACCGGGGACTAGGATGCACCTGCTGCGCGTCGATACGGTCTCCCTCGACGAGGGCGAGGCGGCGGTCGATCTGGGCCAGGCGCCCGGCGACATCGTCGCCCTGTCCTTCACCGATTCCGACCTCGCCGGACTCGCCGGCGCCTACGCGTCGTTGTCCGGCGACTGGCCGAGCCTGCGGCTCGCCAAGATGGCGCAGCTGCGCCACCCGCTCTCCGTCGACCTCTACGCCGACGCGGTGATCGCCCGGGCGCGCTTCGTGCTGGTGCGCTGCCTCGGCGGGATGGATTACTGGCGCTACGGCCTCGAGCGGCTGGCCGAGACCTGCCGGGCCCATGGTATCCCCTTCGTCGTGCTGCCGGGCTGCGACCGGCCTGATCCGCGGCTGGCCGCCATCTCGACCGTCGCGCCGGAGCTGCGCGACGCCCTCGACGGCTACGTCCGGGCCGGCGGGATCGAGAACCTGCGCGGGCTCCTGACCCGGATCGCCGCCGAGCTCGGCCGGCCGGTCGTCGCCACGCCGCCCCGGGCCCTGCCGCGGGGATTCGCCTGGTGCCCGGGCTGCGGCCCCCTCGACGCGCTCGGCCCCGCCTCGCCCCTGCCCCGCGCCCTGGTGCTGGTCTATCGCTCGGCGATTCTCGGCGGCGATACCGCGCCGGCTGCCGCACTCGCCGCTGCCCTGTGGGAGCGGGGGCTCAGCCCCACCATCGTCGCCGTCGCGAGCCTGAAGGACCCGGAGGCGGTGGCGGTCGTGCGCGACGCGCTGGCCCGGCACCGGCCCGCCGTGATCGTCGCCGCCACCGCCTTCTCGGCCCGGGACGATGCCGGCTTCGTCCTCGATGTCGCCGATTGCCCGGTGGTCCAGGCCTTCACGGTCGGCTCGGGCCGGGACGCCTGGGCGGCCTCCGCCCGGGGGCTCAACGCCGCCGACCTCGCCATGCAGGTCGCCCTGCCGGAATTCGACGGGCGCCTCTCCGGTTTCCCGATCTCCCACAAGGAGGAGGCGCCGGAGGTCGAGGGGTTCCGCGAGCGCCGGGCGGTGCCGGATTTCGCCGGCATTGCCGCCACGGCCGACCGGGCCGCCGCCTGGGCCCGCCTCGCCGGCATCCCGCGGGGAGAGCGCCGCCTCGCCCTCGTCCTGTCCGATTACCCGGCCCGGGGTGGCAGGGCCGGATTCGCGGTCGGGCTCGACACGCCCGCGAGCACGACGGCGATCCTCGACCTGCTCCGCCGCGAGGGCTACGCCGTCACGGACATCCCCGAGGCCGACGCCCTGATGCGCCGGCTCACCGAGGATGCGCCGGACCTCGCGGTGCCGCTTGCCGCCTACGAGGCCTGGCGCTCCCGGCTGCCGGCGGAGGCGCGCGCGGCGCTCGCCGCGGAATGGGGGATGCCTGCGGACGACGCGAGCGTCCGGGACGGCGCCTTCCGGTTCCGGGCGGTGCGGGCCGGCCGGGTGCTGGTGGCGCTCCAGCCCGACCGGGGCCACAAGGGCGACCGCAAGGCCGGCTACCACGACCCCGACGCGGTGCCCTGCCACGCCTACCTGGCGTTCCACCTCGCCCTGCGCGGCGAGGCGGATGCGCTGATCCATCTCGGCACCCACGGCACCACCGAGTGGCTGCCCGGCAAGGCGGTGGCGCTCTCGCCCGCCTGCTGGCCGGCCCTCGCGGTCGGGGCGCTGCCGGTGGTCTATCCGTTCATCGTCGACGATCCGGGCGAGGCGGCGCCGGCCAAGCGGCGGATCGGCGCCGTCACGATCGGCCACCTGCCGCCCGAGACGGCGGCTGCCGGGCTCGACCCGGAGGCCGCCACCCTGCGCGAGCTGGTCGAGGAGTATTCCGCCGCCACCGTGCTCGATCCGCGCCGCGCCGCCCTGATCGCCCGCGGCATCCTCGAGCGGGCCGGAGATTCGGGGCTGCTGGCGGCGGCCGGCATCGACCGCGACACCCCGATGCCCGACGCGCTGGCCGCCCTCGACGCGCATCTGTGCGACCTCGCCGAGGTGACGATGCGCGACGGGCTGCACGTCTTTGGCGAGGCGCCGGAGGCCCATGCCGAATGCGGGCCGGCGGAGCGGGCGGGGCTGCTCGCCGCCCTCGATGGCCGCTTCGTAGCCCCGGGGCCCGCCGGCTCGCCGGCCCGCGGCCGGGCCGACGTGCTGCCCACCGGGCGCAACCTCGCGACCCTCGATCCCCGTGCCCTCCCGACCAGGGCCGCCACGATGCTCGGCGACAAGGCCGCGGCCGAGGTGGTGCGGCGCTACCTGCAGGACGAGGGCGAGTACCCGGCCCGCCTCGTCATGGACCTGTGGGCCTCTCCGACTCTGCGCACCGGCGGCGAGGACGTGGCGCAGGCGCTCGCGCTGATGGGCGTGCGCCCGACCTGGGACCACGCCTCGACCCGGGTGACCGGATTCGAGGTGCTGCCCCTCGCCCTTCTCGACCGGCCGCGGATCGACGTGACGGTGCGGGTGTCCGGTGCCTTCCGCGACACCTTTCCCGACACCCTGGCGCTCCTCGACCGGGCCGCCCGGGCGGTCGCGTCGCGCGAGGAGGAGGATGCCGACAACCCGCTGGCGGCCGCCCGCCGCCGGGGCGAGGCGCCCGCACGGGTCTTCGGCGCCGCGCCGGGCCGCTACGGTGCCGGCACCGCGTCGCTCGCCCTCGACGGCGAGTGGTCCGGGCGCGGCGACCTCGCCCGCGCCTACCTCGACGCCACCGCGGAGGCGACGGGAGCGGAGGATGCCGATTTCGCCGCCCGGGTCGCGGCGGCGGACGCCTACCTGCACGCCTTCGACGTCGCCGAGCGCGACCTTCTCGACGGCGATGCCGGCGCCGACGCGATGGGCGGCTTCTCGGCCGCGGCGGCCTCGCTCGGGGCGGCGCCCGCGCTCTACAGCCTCGACACCAGCCGGCCCGAGGCGCCGAAGGCCCGCACCGCCCGCGAGGACGTCGCCCGCCTGGTGCGCGGGCGGCTGACCCATCCGCGCTGGATCGCCGCGCAGCTCCGCCACGGCTGGCGCGGGGCGCAGGAACTGGCCCAGGGGCTCGACGCCGTCTTCGTCATGGCGGCGGCCACGGACGCTGTGGCGGATGCCGAGATCGACCGGCTCTACGACGCCTATCTCGGCGACCCCGAGGTGCTGGCGGCGATCGAGGAGGCGAATCCCGGCGTCGCCGAGGCGCTCCGGTCCCGCTTCGCCGAGCTGCGCGACCGCGGCCTGTGGCAGAGCCGGCGCAACTCGCTCGCCGCCCTCGAGCCTCGCGAGGCCGCGGAATGAGCGTGGACCCGGCGCCCCGCCGCGGCTGGTGCCCCGGCCTCGCCCGGCCGATGCCGACCGGCGACGGGCTCCTCGTGCGCCTCCACCCGGTCTCCGGCCGGCTCTCGGCCGGGCAGGTTCGCGCGGCGGCCCGTGCGGCCCGCGAGGGCGGGAACGGCCTCCTCGACGTGACGGCCCGGGGCAACCTGCAGATCCGCGGCGTGACGGCGGAGAGCCACGGAGGCGTGGTCGGGATTCTCGCGGCGGCAGGCCTCGGCGACGCGCGCCAGGACGGCGGACCGCAGCGCCTGACCCTCGACGCGCCGCTTGCGGGGGCGGATGTCCTCGCCGTGGTCGCGGCCGTGGAGGCGATCGGACGGGAGATCGCGGGGCTGCCGGCAAAGACCCTGGTGGCGGTGGAGGATGCGGCGGGCGGGCTCGGGCCGGTCGAGGCGGATGTCTGGGTGCAGGTGGCATTCGACGAAAGGTGCCCCCTCACCTCGATGTCGCCGTCTCAGGCGCGAGTTTTCTCCTCTCCCAGCGGGCGGGGAGAGGAGACGCGCACATGGCGGCGAGCGATGTCGGAAGGCGCCCAAGACACGCTTCTTCCGGCGCTCCAGCTCGCCATCGCAACCCCGGCCGCCCCACTCTGGCTCGCGCCGATGCCGGCCCCCGCCGCGCTCGCCGCCCTGCGCACGCTCCTGCACGGCCTCGCCGCCTCGGGGGCCCGCCGGATGCGCGCGCTTCCCGACGCGGCACGCGGCACCCTCCTCGACGGCCTCGAACGGGGCGATGCGCCGCCGGCCGGCATCGTGCATCCCGCCGGCCTGCACGGCCGCACGCTCCTCGCCGAACTGCCCTTCGGCCGCTGCGATGCCGCCCTTCTCGACCGCCTCGCAGGGTGGAGCGAGCGCTACGGGGACGGCCACCTCGCCCTCACGCCGAGCCGGGGCATCGCCCTGACGGCGCGGGACGAATCCAGTGCCGCGCGTTTGCACGACGAGGCCGCGTCCGCCGGCCTGATCGTCGATCCCGCAGATCCGCGTCGCGCCGTCGCGGCCTGCCCCGGCGCGCCGGCCTGCGCGTCGGGCGGCACCCCGGCGCAGGGCGACGCGCCGCGCCTCGCCGCCGCCTTCGCGGCTCTCGCCCGGGAGGGAGCCACCGCCCACGTCTCCGGCTGCCCGAAGGGCTGCGCCCATCCCGGCCCCGCGACGCTGACCCTGGTCGGCCGGCCCGACGGCCGCTACGGGGTGGTACTGGACGGCCACGCCGGGGCCGACCAGCACCTTGTCCTGACTTTCGGTGCCGTGCTGGAGCGGCTAGAGAGCCTTCGCGAATTGTCCAGCCCACAGGCCGAGTCCGGCCTCAGAGACGCCTTCCGGGAGCCCGCATGACCCCGCGCCTCGACTACATCCGCGACGGCGCCGCCATCTACGCGCGCTCCTTCGCGATGATCCGCGCCGAATCCGACCTCAGCCGCTTCCACGGCGCCGCCGAGCGGGTGGCGGTGCGGATGATCCATGCCTGCGGCATGACCGACCTGCCGGCCGACATCGATCTGTCGCCGGATTTCGCCGACGCCGCCGAGGGCGCTTTGCGCCGCGGCGCCCCGATCCTGTGCGACGTCCGCATGGTCGCCGACGGCGTCACCCGGACCCGTCTGCCGGCCGGCAACGAGGTGATCTGCACCCTGTCCGACCCGCGGGTGCCGGACCTCGCCAAGACCCTCGACACCACCCGGAGCGCCGCCGCGATGGAGTTGTGGCGCGACCGGCTCGCCGGGTCGATCGTCGCCGTCGGCAACGCGCCGACCGCGCTGTTTCGCCTGCTCGAGATGCTGGACGAGGGCGTGGCGCCGCCCGCCGCGGTGATCGGCATCCCGGTCGGCTTCGTCGGCGCCGCCGAATCGAAGGATGCGCTCGCCGCGGACGGGCGCGTGCCCTTCCTGGTGGTGCGCGGCCGGCGCGGCGGCAGCGCCATGGCGGCGGCGGCCGTCAACGCGCTCGCCAACGAGGTCGAGTGATGGACGGCCCGTCCGATTTCCCCAAGGCCGACCCGGCCGAGATTCCGTCCGCCCCGCCCGCGGCCGTCACCGGCACGCTCTACGGCGTCGGCATGGGGCCGGGCGACCCGGACTACCTCACCGTGCGGGCTGTGCGGGTGCTGGAGCGCGCCCACCACCTCGTGCATTTCTGCAAGGCGGGCAAGCGCGGCAACGCCCGCACCATCGCCGACGCGGTGGTGCACGACGCGGCCCGCGAATGGCCGCTGCCCTACCCCTACACCACCGAGCTGCACCCCGAGGATCCGGCCTACGTGGCGGCGCTCGCGGCGTTCTACGACGAGGCGGCAGACGACCTCGCCGCGGTGCTGGCGGCGGGCCGCGACGTGGCGATCCTGTCGGAGGGCGATCCCTTCTTCTACGGCTCGTTCATGCATCTGTGGCGCCGCCTGAAGGACCGGTTTCCGGTCGAGGTGGTGCCGGGCGTCACCGGCATGTCGGGCTGCTGGACCCGGGCCAACACCCCGATCACCTGGGGCGACGACGTGCTGACCGTGCTCCCCGCCACCCTGCCGCACGCGACGCTGGTGGCGCGGCTGAAGACCACCGACGCCGCCGTGGTGATGAAGCTCGGCCGCCACCTGCCCAAGGTGCGCGCGGCTTTGGCCGAGGCCGGGCTGATCGACCGCGCGGTCTATGTCGAGCGCGGCACCATGGCGGGGGAGAGCGTGACGCCGCTCGGCCAGAAGCCGGACGACGCCGCGCCCTACTTCTCGATGGTGCTGGTACCGGGCGAGGGCCGCCGGCCGTGAGCGGCTCCGTCACGGTGATCGGCCTCGGGCCGGGCGATCCGCGCTACCTCACGCCCGCCGCGCAAGCCGCGCTCGACGCGGCGCAGGACCTCATCGGCTATTTTCCCTACGTCGCCCGGGTGCCGGAGCGGCCGGGGCTGACGCGCCACGCCAGCGACAACCGGGTCGAGGTCGACCGGGCCCGCCACGCCCTCGAGCTCGCCGCCGCCGGCCGCCGGGTCGCGGTGGTATCGGGGGGCGATCCGGGCGTCTTCGCCATGGCGGCGGCTTTGTTCGAGGCGCTGGAGGCGGGCGATCCAGCCTGGCGCGCGCTGTCCATCACGGTCGAGCCCGGCATCACCGCGATGCTGGCGGCAGCGGCGCGGATCGGTGCGCCGCTCGGCGGCGATTTCTGCGCCCTCTCGCTGTCCGACAACCTGAAGCCCTGGGAGGTCATCACCGCCCGGCTCGAAGCCGTGCTGACCGCCGACCTGGTGATCGCGCTCTACAACCCGATCTCCCGGGCCCGGCCCTGGCAGCTCGGCGCGGCGCTGGCGCTCGCCGCCGAGCACCGCGCGCCCGAGACCCCGGTGATCCTCGCCCGCGCCGTCGGCCGGCCGGACGAGGCGATCCGGATCCTGACGCTCGCCGAGGCCCGCGAGGCCTCCGCCGACATGGCGACGCTGGTGATGATCGGCGCGAGCGCGACCCGGCTGATCCCGCGGGAGGGCGCGGCGCCCTTCGTCTACACCCCGCGCTCGGTCGCCCGATGAGCGTCGATCCAGGCCAGCACGTCGTCGATCCGCGAGACCTGCGCCACCTCCGGCAGCGCGGGCTGGCGTACGATCACCACCGGCAGGCCGAGGCTGCGGGCCGCCGCGATCTTGCCGTAGGTCGCCGCCCCGCCGGAATTCTTGGTCGCCAGGATTTCGACGCCGTGGGCGCGCATCAGGGCGGCCTCGTCCTCGGCGCCGAAGGGCCCGCGGGCCTCGATCGCCGTCACGTCGATCCCGGGCAGCGCGTCGCCGACCGGCTCGATGGTGCGCACGAGGTAGCGGTGCCGGGGGGCGGCCGCGAAGGCGGCGAGCTCGAGGCGCCCGACCGTCAGGAACACCCTTTTAGGGACCTCGCCGAGCGCCGGCACGGCGTCGGGCACCGAATCGACCTCGCGCCAGTCGTCGCCGGGCGCGCGGGCCCAGGCCGGGCGCCGCACGGCGAGGAGCGGCACGCCGGCCTCGCGGCTCGCCGCCGCGGCGTTGCGCGAGATGATTCTGGCGAAGGGATGCGTGGCATCGATCAAAGCCGCGATGCGGTGCTCGCGGAGATGAGCCGCCAGTCCTTCCGCTCCGCCGAATCCGCCGATGCGGGTGCGCACCGGCAGGGCGATGGGCGCCGTGGTGCGCCCGGCGAGCGACAAGGTGACGTCGTGGTCCGGCCGGTCGGCGAGCCGCCGCACCAGCGCGGCGGCCTCGGTGGTGCCGCCCAGGATGAGGATGCGCATGGCCGCCTTGTCGCCTGAGGTTCTCCCCGTGTCGAGCGTCGCTCCCTGGCTCGCCGTCGTCGGCATCGGCGAGGACGGGCGGGCCGGCCTGTCGCCGGCCGCGAGCGCCGCCCTCGATGGCGCCGGGCTCGTGATCGGCGGGCGACGCCACCTGGAACTGGCCGGCCCGCTCTCCGCCGAGACCCTGGCCTGGCCGAGCCCGCTCTCGGACGCATACCCGGCGATCCTCGCCCGGCGCGGGCAGCCGACCTGCGTGCTCGCCACCGGCGACCCGTTCCATTACGGCGTCGGCGCCGAGCTCGCCCGATTGGTGCCGGCCGGCGAGATCGTCGCCTATCCCCAGCCCTCGGCCTTCAGCCTCGCCGCCGCCCGCCTCGGCTGGCCGCTCGCCGAGGTGGCCTGCCTGACCCTGCACGGGCGGGCGCTGGAACGGGTGATCCCCCATCTCCAGCCCGGCGCCCGGCTCCTCGTCCTGTCCTGGGACGGCTCCACACCGAAAAAACTCGCGGCGCTGATGAGCGAGCGCGGCTTTGCCCGCTCGCGCCTCACCGTGCTCGAAGCGATGGGCGGGCCGCGGGAGCGCCGCCGCACCGGCCTCGCGGCGACGTTCTCTCAGGACGAGATCGACCCGCTCAACACGATCGCGGTCGAGGTCGTGGCCGAGCCGGACGCCCAGGTGATCCCGCTCAGCCCCGGCCTCGACGACGCCTGGTTCGAGAGCGACGGCCAGCTCACCAAGGCGGAGATCCGCGCCGTCACCCTGTCGGCCCTGCGCCCCCGCGCCGGCCAGCTGCTGTGGGATGTCGGCGCCGGCTCGGGCTCGATCGGCATCGAGTGGTGCCTGCGCCATCCGGCGAACCGCGCCGTCGCGATCGAGGCGCGCGAGGAGCGCGCCGGCCGCATCCGCCGCAACGCGCGCGCCCTCGGCGTGCCAGACCTCCAGGTCGTGGTCGGCCGCGCCCCGGACAGCCTCGCCGGGCTGCCGGCGCCGGACACCGCCTTCATCGGCGGCGGCGTCTCCGATCCGGCCCTGGTCGCGGCGGTGCTCGCCGCCCTGCCCCACGGCGGGCGCCTCGTCGCCAACGCGGTGACGCTGGAGAGCGAGGCCCTGCTGCTGCGCTGCCACGCCGAGCATGGCGGCACCCTGCGGCGCCTCTCGATCGCCCGGGCCGAGCCGGTCGGCCACCTCACCGGGTGGCGCACCGCGATGCCGGTGACGCAATGGGCGCTGGCAAAGCCGTGATGGGCCCCATCCTGCACGCCCGGGTGCCGGGCTCGGCCCCGCCGCCCGCGATCCAGCACGGCCCCGGCCGCACGCCTGCTCCCGCGACGCCGCGCGCCCTCGTTGCGGGAATCGGCTTTCGCCACGCCACCACGGCGGACGAGATCCTGTCCCTGCTGGCCGAGGGCCTGCGCCAGGCGGATCGCCCCGGGGCGCACCTCGCGGCGCTGGCCACCGCCGAGGACCGGGCCGACGATCCGGCGATCCGGGCCGCGGCCGAGACCCTCGGCGTGCCCCTCGTCGCGATCGGGGTCGAAGCCCTGCGCGAGGCCGGCCGGCGGGTCGTCACCCGCTCGGTCCGCATCGAGGCCCTGCGCGGCGTCGGCTCGCTCGCCGAGGCCGCGGCCCTCGCGGCGGCCGGGCCCGAGGGCCGCCTCGTCCTGCCCCGCATCGCCTCGGCGGGCGCCACCTGCGCGCTCGCCGCCAGCGGAGACGCCCTTTCGTCATGATCCACTTCATCGGCGCCGGCCCCGGGGCCGCCGACCTCATCACCGTGCGCGGGCGCGACCTCATCGCCCGCTGCCCTGTCTGCCTGCATGCCGGCTCGCTGGTAGCACCGGAGATCCTGTCCTGGTGTCCGCCCGGCGCGCGGATCGTCGACACCGCCCCCCTGTCGCTCGACGCGATCATCGACGAGATGGCGGCGGCGCACGCGGCCGGCCGCGAGGTGGCGCGGCTGCATTCCGGCGACCTCTCGATCTGGAGCGCGGTGGCCGAGCAGACCCGCCGCCTCGACCGGCTCGGCATCCCCTACGACCTCACCCCCGGCGTCCCCTCCTTCGCCGCCGCCGCCTCGGTGCTCGGCCGCGAGCTGACGGTGCCGGAACTGGCCCAATCGGTGGTGCTCACCCGCACCAGCGGCCGCGCCTCGGCGATGCCCGACACGGAACGCCTCGCCGCCTTCGCGGCGACCCGGGCGACGCTGGCGATCCACCTCTCCATCCACGTCGTCGCGACGGTCGCGGCCGAGCTGATCCCGCATTACGGGCCGGACTGCCCGGCCGCCGTGGTCTTCCGCGCCACCTGGCCGGACGAGCGGGTCTTGCGCGGCACCCTGTCCACCATCGCCGATCAGGTCGCGGCGGCGGGACTGGAGCGCACGGCGCTGATCCTGGTCGGCCCGGCGCTCGGGGCGACGGAGTTCCGCGAGAGCGCGCTCTATGCGGTGGATTACGACCGGCGGTTCAGGCCGGGCGGCGCCGTGACGGTACCCACCGGCCCCCGGTCGGCTTGACCCGGTTTCGCGACGGCTCCCGGCCGTTGCGGGTTTTGCACGCCGTCGGTGGAGTTCGTTCATGCGGATGAGAATGGCCACCGACGCCGATGTAGCCGTGCTCGCCCGGATCCACACGGCGAGCTGGAGGGCCGCGTATCGCGGGATCCTCGATCCGGACTTTCTCTCCGGTCCGATCGAGGAGGAGCGGCTGGAAGCATGGACCGGCCGCCTCGGGCCGCACCAGCCGCACGTGACCGCCCTCATCGCCGAGGACGTCGACGGGCCGGTCGGTTTCGTCTGCGCGGTCGGGGCGGATGACGAGCGCTGGGGAACGCTGATCGACAATCTCCATGTCCTCCCCACGGCGAAGGGGCGAGGCTTGGGGACGGATCTGCTCGGAGCCGCGGCCGACTGGTCCCTGCAAGGCTACCCCGATTCGGGGATCACCCTGTGGTGCTTCGAGCAGAACGAGCCGGCCCGTCGCTTCTACGAGCGGCGCGGAGGTGTCATCGTCGAGCGAAGCCGGCACTCCGTTCCCGGCGGTGGCGACCGGCCGGTGCTTCGCTATCATTGGCCCGATCCCGCCTCCGCAATCGGCCTGCAACGCCTCGCCGATCGCCTCTGACGCCCACCGAGACGATCGGTTCGATTGGGACTCGGCGCCGACTGTCCCAATAGTTGGCCTGCAACGCCCCTCACCCCACCGGATGGAACGGCGCCCGCCCGACCAGCCCGCCCTCCCGGTCGAACACCACCACCTCGAGCGAGCTGCCCGAGCCTGCCAATGCCCGCGCGGCGGTGGCCCAGGCGTAGCGGGCGACGAGGTCGGCGAGCGGCAGGGCGCTGCCTTGCGCGAGCCGCAGCACCTCGAGGGCGGTGTTGGCGCCTGCCGCCCGGCGGGCGAGGTCGGGGGCGCCCCCGGCCTCGACGACCCGCTCCGACAACCAAGCGAGGTCGACCGGGCCGGAGCGCGAATGCAGGTCGAGGAGGCCGTGGCCGAGCTTCGCCATCTTGGCGATGCCGCCCGCCACCGTGACCCGCGGCACCGGGTGGCGGCGCAGGTATTTCAGCATCCCGCCGGCGAAGTCGCCCATGTCGATCAGCGCCTGGGGGGGCAGGCCGTGCAGGCGCGCCACCGCCTCCTCCGAGGTCGAGCCGGTGGCGCCGGCGACGTGGTCGAGGGCGCCGGCCCGGGCGACGTCGACGCCGCGATGGATCGAATCGATCCAGGCGGCGCAGGAATACGGCACCACCACCCCGGTCGTGCCGAGCACCGACAGGCCGCCGAGGATGCCGAGCCGCGGGTTGAGGGTCTTCTGGGCCAGGGCCTCGCCGCCGGGGATCGACACCTCGACCACCACGTCGGGCGGTCCGCCGAGGCCGGCGGCGGCCTCGGCGATCGCGGCGGCGATCATCCGGCGGGGGGCCGGGTTGATCGCCGGCTCGCCGACCGGCAGCGGCAGCCCGGCCCGGGTCACGGTGCCGACGCCGGGCCCGGCCCGGAACGCGATGCCGGAGCCTGGCGGCCCCTTTCGGACCGTCGCCAGGACCAGGACCCCGTGTGTCACGTCGGGATCGTCGCCGGCATCCTTCACGACGCCGGCGAAGGCCCCGCCATCGACCAGCCCGCTCCGTGCCAGGGCGAAGGTCGGACGGGCGCCGCTCGGCAGCGGGATCTCGACCGGATCCGGGACGAGGCCGGTGACGAGGCCGGCATAGGCCGCCTTGGCGGCGGCCGCCGCGCAGGCGCCCGTGGTCCAGCCGCGGCGCAGGGTCTCCCGAGGTCGTGTCGCATCCATGCGGCGTGGTATCACCCAGCGGCGGCGCGGTGAATGCGCGCCGCGCGCTCGACAGATGGACGCCTTCGTGACCGTACGCCCCGCCCGTGGCCTTCTCGTCGCCGCCGCCCGCTCCGGGTCCGGCAAGACCACCGTGACCCTCGCCCTGCTGCGAGCCCTGCGCCGGCGCGGGCTGGCGGTGGCCGGGGCGAAATGCGGGCCGGACTACATCGACCCCGCCTTCCACGCCGCCGCGACGGGGCGACCGAGCTACAACCTCGACAGCTTCGCCATGGACGGCGCCCTCCTCGACGCGGTGGCGGGCCGGGCCGGCGAGGCGGCCGAGCTGGTCCTGGCCGAGGGCTCGATGGGGCTGTTCGACGGCGTCGTGGCGGAAGAGGGCCGCAGCGGCGCCAATGCCGACATCGCGGCCCGCTACGGCTGGCCGGTGGTGCTGGTGCTCGACGTCTCGGGGGCGGCGCAATCGGCCGCCGCGACGGCGCTCGGGGTGCGGGCCTACGACCCGCGCCTGCATCTGGCCGGGGTGATCCTCAACAAGGTCGCGAGCCCGCGCCACCGCCGCCTCGTCGAGGTCGGCCTCGCCCGGATCGGCGTTCGGGTCCTCGGCGCCGTGCCGCGGGAGGCGTCCCTGGTGCTGCCGGAGCGCCATCTCGGCCTGATCCAGGCCGGCGAGACCGAGGATCTGGAGGCCCGCCTCGACCGCCTCGCCGAGCTGGCCGAGGCCTCGATCGACCTCGACGCGGTGGTGGCCGCCGCCGGCGGGCGGGTGCCCGACCCCGCGACCGGCATCCTGCCGCCGCCGCCCGGGCAGCGCATCGCGGTCGCGCGCGACGCCGCGTTCTCGTTCGTCTACCCGCATCTGGAGGCCGGCTGGCGCGCGGCCGGGGCCGAGATCGTGCCGTTCTCGCCGCTCGCCGACGAGGCGCCACCGGCCGGCTGCGACGCCTGCTGGCTGCCCGGGGGCTACCCCGAATTGCATGCCGGGCGCATCGCCGCGGCGTCCCGCTTCCTCGACGGGCTGCACACCTTCGCCGGGACGCGGCCGGTCCACGGCGAGTGCGGCGGCTACATGGTGCTGGGCGAGAGCCTGGAGGATGCCGAGGGGACGACTTACCGCATGGCCGGGCTCCTGCCGGTGGCGACGTCCTACGCGCGGCGGCGCCTGCACCTCGGCTACCGGATCGCCACGCTCCTCGGAGCGGGCTCCCTCGGCACGACCGGCCAGGGCCTCGTCGGGCATGAATTCCACTACGCGAGCGAACTCACGCCGCCGCCGGGGACCGACGAGGCCCTGGCCGAGGTCACGGATGCGGAGGGGCGCCCCCTGGGGCTCGCCGGGCACCGGCGCGGCCGGGTCAGCGGCAGCTTCTTCCATCTCGTCGGGCTGCGCTGACCGCGACCGGACGAGAGTGTCGGAGGCCGGCTACTCGGCGGCGGTGGCCGTCGCCTCGACGCTCGCGGCGGCGGCGGCCGAGCGGCCGAGGCGGGCGGCCGAGCGCACGATCGCCAGCACCTCGCGGCGCAGCTGCTCGTCCTCGATCTGCACGTAGGCGCGCAGGAGTTCGATCGCGCCCTGGGCGCTCAGGAAGCCGAAGACGTTGTCGTCGCTGCCGTCACCGCCGGCCTGGTCCTCGAAGAAGGCCGAGACCGGGACCTCGAGCAGACGGGCGATCTCGCGCAGGCGGCCGGCGCCGACGCGGTTCTGGCCCTTCTCGTATTTCTGCACCTGCTGGAAGGTGACGCCGACGGCGTTGCCGAGGGCCGTCTGGCTCAGTCCCTTGGCCTTGCGCAGGGCCGTGATGCGGACTCCGACGAGCCGATCGACCTCAGTGGTTTGCTTGGGCATCGGTCCTCAACGTCTTCGTTCTGGCCTGTCGGAGGCTCCGGCCCGATCCCCGGGCTGCCGCCGTCCCGCGTCGTCCTTGCCCGCAAGGACAACCGGGGCGGTGACGCACCGGCGGCCTCGCGGCTTCCACTCGGGCCGGCGGCGAAGACGCCTCGCCTCCGGTCCGCCCTTCAATGCCTTCCGGGCTCGCGCCGGACGATCCGCCACTTGTGGCGCGTCCGGCGGGCCGATGACCAGTCATTCCGTCTGCCTAGGCCGCTTCGGTCACGGTCGAGGAAGCGGGCCTGGGTCTGACATGCAACCCAACGCACGTCTACACGCTCCGAGTGAATTCCCCAAGGGAACAGAGGTTAAAAAAATTACTGAGATCCCACCTAACCGGAGGTCGCGTGCCGGAGCTTCCGGGGCAGGCCCGGGCGGGTCACCTTGCCGGTCACCTTGCCGATAGCGACGGGGCCCCCATCTCAACGGCCGAGCCCGAGGAAGCCCGGAAGGATGCCCGCCATGTTCATCGCCATGAACCGGTTCAAGGTCTACAAGGACGCCGCGCAGGACTTCGAGCAGGTCTGGCTGGGGCGCGACAGCCACCTCGGCGAGATGCCGGGCTTCGTCGAGTTCCACCTGCTGCGCGGACCGGAGGCCGAGGACCACATCCTCTATGCCTCGCACACGATCTGGTCCTCGAAGGCCGATTTCGAGGCCTGGACCCGCTCCGAGCAGTTCCGCAAGGCCCATAGCCGCGCCCCGGGGACGAAGCCGCTCTATCTCGGCCACCCGCAATTCGAGGGCTTCGAGACGATCCAGACCGTCGCCCGCAACGACTGAGCCGGAACCGTCCGGAGCGGGAATCCGACGGGCGGGGCCCCGAGCCCCGCCCGCGTCGTCAGGCGGCGCGGGGCGCCTCGAGCCGCGGCAGGAACGCCGCAAGCAGCCCGACCGCCGGCAGGAAGGCGCAGAGTCCGTACACGAACTCGATGCTGGTGCGGTCGGCGACCTCCCCCAGCACCGCGGCGCCGAGGCCCCCCATGCCGAAGGCGAAACCGAAGAACAGCCCGCCGACGAGGCCGACGCGCCCGGGCAGCAGCTCCTGGGCGTAGACCAGGATCGCCGGCATCGCCGAGGCCAGGATCAGGCCGATCGGCACCGTGAGCGCCACGGTCCAGAACAGGTTGGCGTGCGGCAGCGCCAGGGTGAAGGGCAGCACGCCGAGGATCGAGCCCCAGATCACCACCTTGCGGCCGAACCGGTCGCCGATCGGGCCGCCCGCCACCGTGCCGGCCGCGACCGCACCGAGGAACACAAACAGGTAGAGCTGCGATTCCTGCACCGACACGCCGAAGCGGTGGATCAGGTAGAAGGTGAAGTACGAGCTCAGGCTCGCCATGTAGAAGTACTTGGAGAAGATCAGCACCAGCAGGACCGCGATGGTGGCGACAACCTTGCCTCGCGGCAGGTCGCGCCCGCCGGTGCCGGCCTTGCGCGGGCGCGCCGCCCCGGTGCGCAGCCGCTCGCGGTACCAGCGCCCGACGAGGGACAGCACCACGAAGCCGGCCAACGCCGCGACCGCGAACAGCGCGACGCTGGCCTGCCCGAGGGGTACCACGATGAAGGCCGCGAGCAGCGGCCCGAGGGCCGAGCCGGCATTGCCGCCGACCTGGAACACCGACTGGGCCAGCCCGTAGCGCCCGCCCGAGGCGAGGCGGGCGACCCGCGAGGCCTCCGGGTGGAAGATCGCCGAGCCGAGGCCGACGCAGCAGGCGGCCAGGATCAGGAGCCCGTAGGTCCCGGCATGGGACAGGAGCAGCAGGCCGCAGAGCGACAGCAGCATGCCGGCGGCGAGGGAGAACGGCATCGGCCGCTTGTCGGTGACGAGGCCGACCACCGGTTGCAGCAGCGAGGCGGTGAGCTGGAACGCCAGGGTGAGCACGCCGATCTGGGCGAAGTCGAGCGCGTAGCTCTGCTTCAGGAGCGGGTAGATCGCCGGCAGCAGCGACTGGATCATGTCGTTGAGGAGGTGCGACAGGCTCAGGCCCCCGAGCACCAGGGCCGCCGGCCCGGTCGCGGCCGGAGCGACGATGGCCGTCGCCGGCGCGGCCTGCGGCGGCCCGGTCACCGGCGCCGCGACGGCCTCGATCGCCGCATTCTCCCCCGTCGCATTCACCCGCGCGCCGCTCGCCGTCGCATCCATCGCCTGACGCCTCCCCGGGCGGCCATCGAGCCGGCCGCCTCCCGCCGCGCCGCCTGTCGAACCAGGGGTTACGGCCGAGCGTCCCATACACCCGCCCGGCGCCCCCGTCCCGTCGCGGGCCGCAGGTCTGGAATGCCCGCGGTCCCGGGCTTGCTCACGCTTTCTGCAACCGCCGGTGACGGGATAGGGAATGTGCGATAACGGCACGCTCCCACCCGGCCCGTTCCGAGGCGGCACAGACGCGGTCACGGGTCATCTCGCCATGCGACACGAACGGTTCCCGGAGGACGGCAGCGCCAACCTCGCCTCGTCGGAGGCGCGCGCGGTCTGGAACGCGCTCCTCCCCCGGCGCGGACGGGCCGCCCTGCGCCTCGCGATCGCCGCCGCCGCCGCGCTGGCCGAGCTCGCCGCCGTGGCCATCACCGGGCTCGCCTGCGAGATAACCTACCATCTCGTCACCTACGAGCGGCAGCCCGAGCTCGGCCCGTCGCTCGCCGTCGGGCTGTTCCTCGGCCTGTTCGTGGTGCTGCCGAACGTCGCGCGCGGCGAGTACAGCATCGAGAACTACCTCGCCCGCGCCCCGCATTTCCGCCGGGTCGTGAGCCTGTGGCTCGCCGCCTGGGCGGTAGTGCTGGTCCTCGGCTTCCTCAGCAAGACCACCGGCGACCATTCCCGCGCGGCGGCGCTCGCCACCTTCCTCACCGGCCTGCCGGCCCTCGTCGCCACCCGCCTCGTCACCGTCGGGCTGGTGCGCCGGCTGATCACGCCGCGCTCCGATTCGGCCCGCCGCATCCACCTGATCGGCTACGAGGAGGACGTCGCGAGCTTCTACGCCACCCACGACACCGCGGCGCTCGGCCTGCGGGTGATCGGCGTCAGCACCCTGCGCAACGCCCCCGAGGGCGGCGACCAGGAGGCGCGCCGGACCCAGCTCGCGGAGGATCTTGACCTCAGCGTCTCGGTGGTGCGCTTCCTGCGGCCCGACGACGTGTTCGTGCTCGTGCCCTGGGCCGAGGTCGAGGACCTCGAGGCCTGCGTCGACGCCTTTTTGCGGGTCCCGGTCGCCCTGCACCTGCGGCCGGGCCGGGTGATGGACCGCTTCAGCGACGTCCGGGTCGGCCGGGTCGGCCTCCTCACCGGCATCAATGTCGGTCGCGCGCCGCTCTCCCCGGTCGAGATCGCCGCCAAGCGCACCTTCGACGTCGTGGTGGGCTCGCTCGCCCTAGTGGCGCTCTCCCCGCTGCTCCTGCTGATCGCGATCCTGATCCGCCTCGACAGCCGCGGCCCGAGCCTGTTCCGCCAGAAGCGCTACGGCTTCAACCAGGAGGCGTTCTGGGTGTTCAAGTTCCGCAGCATGCGGACCGATGCCGGCAGCGCCTTCCGGCAGGCGACCCGGGACGACGACCGCATCACCCGGATCGGCCGCATCCTGCGCCGCACCAACCTCGACGAACTGCCCCAGCTCCTCAACGTGATCCGGGGCGACATGTCGCTGGTCGGCCCCCGCCCCCACGCGGTCGCCCACGACCGCAGTTTCGAGCGCCGCATCGCCCTCTACGCCCGCCGCCACAACGTGCGGCCCGGCATCACCGGCTGGGCCCAGGTCAACGGGTTGCGCGGCGAGACCCTGACCGATGCCGACATGCAGCGGCGCGTCGAGCACGACCTGTTCTACATCGACAACTGGTCGCTGTGGTTCGACCTGCGGATCCTGGTGATGACCGTGGTGGCGCGGAGCGCGTTCCGGAACGCGTATTGAGGTGGACAGGGACCCGCTTGGAGGCGGGTCCCGTGGGCGCTCAGCTCGCCAGGCGCCGGCCTTGGCGGCGGCTCTCCTCGAAGGCCTGGAGGTCGAGGGCGAGGGCGACGACCTGGTCGGACTTGAGGCGGGTCGGGTCGATCGGGCCGCCGAAGCCGTGGCCGAGATAGATCTCCTGGACGTCGGGCGAGCGCATCGCGCCGCCCATGGTCCAGTTCGGGAAGAGCCGCGCGGCGACGTCGCGGACGTTGAGGATCGTCGCGCTCGCGTGGCGCGGGTCGCGGGCGATGCGGTTGTAGGTCTCCGTCACCTTGCCGCGCTCGCCCTCCAGGATCTGCACGAACCACTGGGTGTCGAAGATCAGGAAGCCCGTGATCGCGTCGCGGGCATTGTTGCGCTGGGACACCGAGAGGATCTCGCGCATGTTGGTCAGCATGGCGCGGTCGCCGCCCGGCACGGTGTTGCGGCTGTAATAGACGAGCTGATGGATCATCGACGCTTCACTCCACCGGCCCGAGGGCGGAGCGCTCGGGTGAGCGTCCGGGGCCGTCATCGCGGGCCGGTCACGATGCGCGCGTCCGGCATGAGCGGGAACATGGGGCGGGACGATCGAGTGACGACAAAACGTCGTTCGACAGCATTAACGGTTCCTGCCGATCGACGAACGACGTCGATTGGGCGAACTTAACATGGAGCAAACAGCGCGAGAACTGGGGATGAGGTGCCGGATTACCCGGCCTCCGCCCGCCCCTGGCATGCCCCGCACTCGCCCTCGATCTCGACGATCCGGCTCGCCGGCTTGAACCCGGCCTCGGCCAGCGTGCGGTCGAGGCTGCGCTCGATCTCGGCCGAGATCGTCTCGTCGACGCTGCCGCAGCTGCGGCAGATCAGGAAGACCGCACTCTCGCCGGCGCCGTGGCCGTGCTCGCAGGGCACGAAGGCGTTGCGGCTGGCGATGCGGTGGACGAGGCCGTGCTCGGTGAGGAAGTCGAGGGCACGGTAGACCGAGACCGCGGCGACGCGCTTGCCCGGGACGCTGAGGCGCTCGGCGATGTCGTAGGCGCCGAGCGGCCGGCCCTCCTCGGCGACGACCTCCAGGGTGCGCCGGCGCAGGGCGGTGAATTGCAGGCCGAGGTCCTGCGCCAGCCGCTCGGCCCGGGCCACGAGGTCGGCCGTGCGGGCCGGGCCGTGAGCGTCGTGCGCGTGGCCGTGATGCCCGCAGGTTTCGTGCTCGTCCATGCGCTTCCCCGCCTCCATGCGCTTCCCCGCCGCGTTCCCCGCCCCCGAGCCGCCGCGTGCGGCTGGCCTACCGCAACCCGGCGGCGGTTGACAGGCCCTGCCTGTTACAGTGTAACGCTCGGCGCTTGGGCGGCACCCGGCCGTCCCCCATATGGGGTCCGCGACGACGCCCGCCGAGGGCGCGCCCCGGACCCGAAGCGACGAATCGCCGATGCCGCACAATCATGGCCCCGCCGCGCCGGCCGACACTGCCGTCCCGCGCCGCCTGCCGGCGCCGTTCTCCCTGCTGCGGCAGGGCCTCGGGCCGCGCCTCGCCCTGGCAACCCTGCCGGCCCTCGCGGTCTGGGGCCTGATCGGCTGGGCGACGGCGTGATGGCGCCCCTCCCCCGCCCCGCGCCCGGCGGCGCCCTCGCCTTCCGCGGCCTCACCCTCGGCTATGCCCGGCATCCGGCGGTCCACCACCTCGACGGCACGTTCCGCCCCGGTTCGCTCACGGCGGTGGTCGGGCCGAACGGCGCCGGCAAGTCGACCCTGCTCAAGGGCATCATGGGCGAGATCGGCCCGCTCGAGGGCGAGGTCGTCCGTTCGGGCCTGTCCCGCCAGGACATCGCCTATCTGCCGCAGGCGGCCGAGATCGACCGCGCCTTCCCGATCGGCGTCTTCGACCTCGTGGCGATGGGGCTGTGGCGCCGGGTCGGGCCGTGGCGCTCGCTCGGGCGGCATCGCGGCGCCGTCGAGGCGGCGCTGGCGGCGGTCGGTCTCACCGGCTTCGAGCGCCGGCCGATCGGCACCCTGTCGGGCGGCCAGCTGCGCCGGGCGCTCTTTGCCCGGGTCCTGCTCCAGGACGCGCGGGTGATCCTGCTCGACGAGCCCTTCGCGGCGATCGACGCCCGCACCACCGACGAATTGCTCGCCCTGGTCCACGGCTGGCACGGCGAGGGCCGCACCGTGGTGGCGGTGCTGCACGACCTCGACCAGGTCGCCCGCCACTTCCCCGAGACGCTGCTGCTCGCCCGCGAGGCGGTGGCCTGGGGCGCCACCGCCACCGCGCTCACGCCCGAGAACCTGCGGCGGGCTCGCCGGCTCTGCGAGGCCTGGGACGAGGAGGCGCCGGTCTGCCGCGCTCCGGCGCAGCCCCATGCCCACGGGCCGCAAGACCACGGATCCCACGATCACGCATCCCACGACAACGGCCCTCACGGCCGCCACAACCACGGGCACGCCGCGTGATCGACCTCCTGACCGCGCCCTTCGTCGAGTTCGCCTTCATGCGCCGGGCGCTCGCGGGCTGCGTCGCCCTGTCGGTGGGGGCCGCCCCGGTTGGGGTCTTCCTCACCCTGCGGCGCATGAGCCTGATGAGCGAGGCCATGAGCCACGCCATCCTGCCGGGCGCGGCGGTCGGCTTCCTGTGGGCCGGGCTGTCCTTGCCCGCCATGACCCTCGGCGGCCTCGTCGCCGGCCTCGCGGTGGCGATGCTCTCGGGCCTCGTCGCCCGCTCGACGGTCCTGCGCGAGGATGCCAGCCTCGCGGCCTTCTACCTGATCTCGCTGGCTGGCGGCGTACTGCTGATCTCGGCCCGCGGCTCGTCGATCGACCTCCTGCACATCCTGTTCGGCACGGTGCTGGCGCTCGACGACGATGCGCTGGTGCTGCTCGGCGGCATCTCCACGGTGACGCTCATCGGCCTCGCGGTCGCCTACCGGCCGCTGGTCATGGAATGCGTCGATCCGCTCTTCCTGCGCTCGGTCGGCCGGGCGAGCGGGCCGGTGCACTACGCCTTCCTGGCGCTCGTGGTGCTCAACCTCGTCGGCGGCTTCGCGGCGCTCGGCACGCTGCTCGCCGTCGGGCTGATGCTGCTGCCGGCGATCACCGCCCGGTTCTGGGCCGTCGACCTCAGCGGCCTCCTGCCGGCCTCGGTGGTCCTGGCGCTGATGGCGAGCGTCGCGGGGCTCTTGGTCTCCTACTACGCCAGCCTGCCGACCGGTCCGGCGATCGTGCTCGCGGCCGGCGCGCTCTATCTCGCCTCGATGCTGCTCGGGCCCCGAGGCGGCCTCGTCTGGCGGCTGATCCCGGCCCGCCACCTGGAGGCGTGAGCGCCGCTACCGGTCGCCTTGCGGCGCCTTCGCCGGCTCGCCCCGGTGGGCGGCGCGCCGGCAGGCGTCGGAGCAGTAGCGGACCTCGTCCCAGACCCGCTCCCACTTCTTGCGCCAGGCGAAGGGCCGGCCGCATTGGACGCAGACCTTCTGCGGCAGGTCGCCCTTGCGACGCATCTTCGGCATCGGTTCAGCGCCCGGTCTTGCCGGCATCGGCCAGCGGAATCGCGCTCCAGCGGGTGATCTGCACGTAGCCGTCGCGGGCCGCCACCAGGATCTGGCGGCGGTAGGAATGCACCACCGTGCCGGGGGCGTGGCGGTGTGCCTCGGTCCAGCCCTGGGCCTCCTGGACGAAGACCCGGCCGTCGTTGATCCGCGCCAGGGTCTCGATGGCGCCGAAGGCCCGGACGCGGCGCAGGATCGCCTCGACCGGCTGGCGGAAGTCGAGGGTGCGGTCGAGGTCGCTCACCCGCGGCCAGTAGGCGCCGTCGCCCTGGGGCTCGGCCCGGCGCCACAGGGCGGGCAGGTCGCGGGCGATCGGCCCGCGGGCGAGCCGCACCGCCGCCATCTGGCAGCGGGCGAGCAGGGTCTCGTGTGTCTCGGCGCCGGAGATCGGGAAGAGATCCTGGGCCAGGATGTCGCCGGTGTCGAACCCGTCCTCGGCCAGCACGTGGGCGGTGACGCCCCAGCTCTCGTAGGAATCCAGGATGGCGCGAAACAGCGGGTAGGGCCCGCGCCCGTCCGGCAGCGGCGAGGGATGGAAGTTGAGGGCGTAGCGCACCCGGCCCGGCCAGCCGGTGATCAGCCAGGGGTAGCCCGCCACCACCAGCGCCCAGTCGCGGCCGTGCTCGGCCGACAGCGCCTCGATGTCCGACACCCGCAGGCGGGAGAGCTGCATCGGCACCCGGTGGCGCCGCGCCAGGGCCACCACCGCGTCGTTCTGGTCGTAGATCCCGTCGCAGGGGCGGGTGAACAGCTTGATCGGCTGCCAGCCCGACGCGACCAGGGCCTCGAACACCCCGCCGAGGAAATCGATGCCCGCGAAGGCGAATTTCACGTCACGGCTCCTTCCGATCCGCAGGCCCGCGCCGCCCGCCGCTCCCTGCGTCAGTTCGGCCCGCCCCCGGCGCCCCCGAACGCCCTAGCTAGCGTTATGGGCAGGCGGAAGGGAGCCGCAATGGCGCGCGAGACGATTCACGGTGCGGCCCGCCGCCGCCGATCTCCCGTGCGCCACCTGCGCCTCGTCCTCGGCGACCAGCTCCATCCCCGGCTCGCCACCCTCACCGACCTCGATCCCGACGCCGATACGGTGCTGATGGTCGAGGTCATGGACGAGGCGACCTACGTGCGCCACCACAAGCAGAAGCTGGTGCTGGTGTTCTCGGCCATGCGCCATTTCGCGGCCGAGCTGCGCGAGCGCGGCATCCGGGTCGATTACGTGGAGCTGGAGGACCCGGACAACACCGGCTCGTTCACCGGCGAGGTCGCCCGCGCGCTCGATCGCCACACGCCCGACCGGATCGTCGTCACCGAGCCCGGCGAATGGCGGGTCGAGGCGATGATGCGCGACTGGGAGGAGGCGTTCGGCCTGCCCGTCGAGATCCGCGACGATACCCGCTTCCTGTGCCCGCGCCCGGTCTTCGCCCGCTGGGCCGAGGGGCGCGAGGCCCTGCGGATGGAGACGTTCTACCGCGCCATGCGCAAGCGTACGGGCTGCCTGATGGAGGGGCGCGACCCGGTCGGCGGCCAGTGGAACTTCGACCACGACAACCGCCGCCGCCTGCCCGCCGGCCACGCCGTGCCGGAGCGCCGCCGCTTCGCGCCCGACGCCGTCACCCGGGAGGTGATGGCCCTCGTCGCCCGCCGCTTTCCCGACCATTTCGGCGACCTCGACGGCTTCGAATGGCCGGTGACCCGCACCGAAGCGCTCGCGGCCCTGCGGCACTTCCTCGACGACTGCCTGCCGGAGTTCGGCGATTACCAGGACGCCATGCGTTCGGGCACGCCGTTCCTCTATCACGGGCTGATCGCGCCCGCGCTCAACCTCGGCCTCCTCGACGCCGAGGAGGTCTGCCGCGCGGCGGAAGACCGGTGGCGCGACGGCGCGGCGCCGCTCAACGCGGTCGAGGGCTTCATCCGCCAGATCCTCGGCTGGCGCGAATACGTGCGCGGGCTCTACTGGGCCCGGATGCCGGACTATCCCGAGACCAACGCGCTGGAGGCGACCCGCGACCTGCCGTGGTTCTACTGGTCGGGCAAGACCGCCATGGCCTGCCTCGCCGAGTGCGTGCGCGACACCAGGGCCCATGCCCACGCCCACCACATCCAGCGGCTGATGGTGCTCGGCAACTTCGCGTTGCTCGCCGGAATCGCGCCGCGCCAGGTCGAGGAATGGTTCCTGGTCGTCTATGCCGACGCCTACGAGTGGGTGGAGCTTCCCAACGTCCACGGCATGGCGCTCTGGGCCGATGGCGGGCTCCTCGGCTCCAAGCCCTACGCCGCCTCGGGGGCCTATATCGACCGGATGTCGGATTACTGCCGGTCCTGCACCTACGACGTGAAGGCGAAGAGCGGCGAGACGGCCTGCCCGTACAACTACCTGTACTGGAACTTCCTGATCACCCACGAGGAGCGGCTGGGCCGCAACCCGCGCATGGCCATGCCCTACCGGACGCTCGCCAAGATGGCGCCGGCGCGCCGGTCCGAGGTGCTGGCGGATTCGGCCCGTTTCCTCGATGGCTTGAGCGCTTCAGAGGGGGAGCCAGGCGGTCAGCGTGCCGTAGACGCCCGGGCGCCGGATCTGTTCCTCGTAGACCCAGCCGGCTGAGACCCGCAGGCGCAGGTCGGCCGGGAGCGCGGCGGGCAGCGCGACGTCGGTGGCGTGCAGGCCGAGGCTCCATTTCCGGTAGCCGGCAAGGTCGGCGTAGAGCGCGGCCTCCGGCCCGAGATAGGCCGCGCCGAGGCCCACCCCCTGCAAGGCAGCGACCTGCATCCCCCAGGACACCCGGCCCCAGGCGCTGCCGCGGGCGGTGCCGGCGATGAACGTGGCCGTGACGAGGGTCGCCTCGCTCGGCCGGGCCCACAGCTCCGCCTGAACCCTGGCCCCGAGCCGCGGCGCCGGCAGCCGCTTCGTGCCGGGACTGTCCAGCACCTCGAAGGCGAGTTCCGGCCCGGCGAACACCGCGACGACGCCCCAATCGTGCATCCATTGCCGGCCGGCCACGGCGCCGGCCAGGACGGTGTGGCGAGAGACCCGGGGCGGGCGCCCGCCCGCGGCGGCGCGCGGATCGCCCCACCAGTCGCGTTCGGTCCGCGTCCCGTAGCCGAGGGTCGCCAGGGCGACGACGCCGTCCCGGTCCACGCCGTCGGGGGCGTACTTGGCGCCGGCACTGACGAAGGTGGAGCGACCGGCATCCAGGCTGCCGAACAACACCGTCCGGACCTCGTCCCGTTCGTCCGCACGCACCCCGCCGGCGCAGCCGAGGCACGCCGCCGTGTAGATCAGGGCGGGGCGGGCCGAGGGAAATGGCACGGCGACCGGGCGATCGTTGCGAAGATAGAAATATCTTTTCCATCGAACTCAGCGTCAACCGCGAATGCTCGCCGCCGCACAGGCAAGCGCCGACCACCTCTCGTCCATCCTCGACATCCGGGATGCAGGCCTGCTTGGGGGATCGCAGGCCTATCGCCCGAGCCGTGCCCCACGGGACGGCCGAGGAACTGTCAGCACTCGTCGAGTTCGGCTGCCAATGCTTGAGAAAACAACGGTTTAGCGGTGATTTCCGCTTGAGCTTAACCGTTGATTAACCGCACCATCGGACCCTTGGCCGGCAAAGCGCTTCGCATCCCGAGAAGGATCTTCGACACACGAGGAGGTTCCATGGTCTCGAAGGAGTTCAGGCAGCAGATCGAGGGCTACGGCCTGACCACGGCCCACATCCTCTACCGCATCCCCGATCACCCCGGCGTCCTCCAGACCTTCATCTGGCAGGAATACGACCTCGCGCCGCGCTTCCCCGTCCTCACCGGCTTCCTCGAGTTCTGGAAGCGCGAGCTCGACGGTCCCCTGCACTCGGTCCGGGTGGCGCATTCCCGGCTGATCAAGCCGGCGGAGTTCCGCGCCGTGAACGGCGTGCTGACGCTGCATTGAGCCCGGGACGGGCCGAAGAATTTTCGGCCCCTGCCCTACGATTGCCGCCTTGGCCGTGTGTGAGACCCGCTACGGCCGCACCCTCACGGGCGCGGCGCTCACGTCGGTGAACCATGCACAGGCGCCTCCTCTCCGCCGCCGGCCCGTTTCGACGGCGGCTCGCGCCCCTTGCCGCCGGTCCGGCCCATCCGGACCGGGCCACGGCCTCCCACGCACGCGGGTTGGCCCGCGCGGCGGAGTGGGCTAGAGGGGGCCGCGCGACCCCGGCCAGGGCCGCAGCGACTCCGCCGGCGAGCGTCGCGCCCTCGATCGAGGAGGCCGCGATTTCCCCCGGGAGCGCCTCCCCGGCACCGGACGACCAGAGCCCCGTGACGCAATCCGCCCGCACCTCCGAGATCCTGACGGTCCTCGCCGCCCAGGACACCGAGCGGCTGACCGTCGGCGAGATCGTGGCGGTCCTGCGCGACCGGGCCTTCGCGCTCCTCGTCGTGCTGCTCGGCCTGCCCAACTGCCTGCCGATGCCGCCGCCGATCCCGCTGATCTGCGGCCTGCTCCTCGCCCTCGTGGCGGCGCAGATCGCCGCCGGCATGTCGGCGCCGTGGCTGCCGCGCTCGCTCCTCGGCCGCTCGATCGCCCGCTCCGACCTGCAACGGGCGGTCTCCCGCGCGGTGCCGCTGCTGCGCCGGCTCGAGCGCTGGTCGCGGCCGCGGCTGCGGGTGTTCGAGAACGACATCGGCATGCGCACCATGGGCGTGCTGATCCTCGCCCTGTCGCTGGTACTGATCGTCGCCGCGCCCCTGGTCGGCCAGATCCCGCTCGGGCTGGCGGTCACGCTGGTCGGCCTCGGCCTCGTCGAGCGCGACGGCGTCGTGGTGGCGGCCGGCCTCGGCATCGGCGTGCTCGGCGTGCTGCTCAACCTCGGCTTCGTCTACGCGGTCTTCACCGCCGTGGTGGGCCTCCTCAACCTCGGGGCGGCCGCCACCGGGGCGTGACGCCCCGGCAATCCTGCCCGTGGAGCGCGCCCGGCGGAGGTCGGGTACGGTACGCGGCGGCGTCAGCGGGGAAACGACGTGATGTCCCTCTCGTTCGACCTGCCGCTGATCCTGGCGGCGGCCTTCGTATCGAGTGCCAGCCCGGGCCCGGCGACGCTGGCGATCGCCGACACCGCGATGCAGGCCGGGCGCCGGTCCGGCCTCGCCCTCGCCGCCGGGGTGGTCACCGGATCGCTGGCCTGGTCGATCGCCGCGGCGCTCGGGCTCGCCGCCGTCATGGCCTCGAGCGCCTGGATGCTCGAGGTGATGCGCTACTGCGGCGGCGCCTACCTGCTGTACCTCGCCTGCAAGTCGGCGCGCAGCGCCCTGCGGGGCACGGCCGATCCGGAGCGGGTGGCCGTCGAGGTCTCGCCCTCCCGGGCCTACGCCACGGGGCTCGCCCTGCACCTCACCAACCCGAAGGCGATCCTGTTCTTCGGCTCGCTCTACACGCTCGGCCTGTCGCCGCGGACCTCGCCGGCCGAATTGATCCTGGTGATCGCCGCCGTCGGCCTGCAGAGCGCCGCGATCTTCACCGGCTACGCCCTGCTGTTCTCGCACGGCCGGATCGCGCAGGCCTACCGGCGCCTGCGGCGCTGGTTCGACGGAGCCTTCGCGCTGCTCTTCGCCGGGGCCGGCCTGCGGATGCTGACGACGCGCCTGCCGACCTGACCGGCCCGGCCGAACCCGCTCACAGCAGATCGACGAGGGCCGCCGGCGTATCGACGTCGATCAGCACGCCGGCCTCGTCCACCGCCAGTTCGAGCACGTCGTCGCGCCGCGCCAGCAACGGGCCGGCGCCGCGGTCGCCGGTGAGGCTGGCGATGCCGGCCGAGAGGAGATGGCGGTTGAGCAGGACCGGGTTGCCGCGCCGGCCGTCCTTCACCGGCACCACCGCCGCGGGCGCGACCGGGGCGGCACGGAATGCCTCAGCGAGCCGGACGGGCAGGCCGGATCCGACCCGGGGCATGTCGCCGAGGAGCACGATCGCCCCCGTGACGGCCTCCGGCAGGGCGGCGAGCCCGGCGCGGAGCGAGGTGGAGAGGCCGGCGGCGTAATCCGGGTTCTCGACGACGGTCAGCGGCAGCCCGGCCAGCGCCTCGCGCACCTGCGCGCCCGCATGCCCCAGCACCGCTACGACCGGGCCGAGGCCGGCCTGCACCGCCGCCTCAGCGGCGTGGCGCACCAGCGGCTTGCAGTCGAGGAGGCTCAGGAGCTTGGGGCTCGCCCCGAAGCGGGTGCCGCGCCCGGCGGCGAGCAGCACGGTGCCGACCGGGTCACGCATCGTCGGCGCTCTCCCCGCCGTCCCGCGGCTGGGGCCGCGACACGATCTCCATCAGGAGCCCGCCGACCCCGAACCCGACGATGTCGTCGCGGGTGACGGGCAGGCCGGCGAGCAGCCGCTGCAGCACCCAGTCGAAGCCGTTCTCCTTCGGGGAGCGGGCGCAGCCCGGCGCCCCGATCACCGGCACGGGGTTCGTCGTACCCGGGCCGAGCCGGCCGAGCAGCAGCAGGTTGCCGGGATCGACCGGCATGCCGAGATGGTCGACCGTGCCGCCGGCGGCCTCGATTCCCGCCGGGATCACGTCGCGCCGGTCGGCGATGGCGGAGGCGCCGAACACCACCGCCAGTTCCGCACCGTCGCGCTCCACCGCGTCCCGCAGGGCGTCCGCCACCGCACCGGCCTCGTGCGCCACCCGCGCCTCGCCGACGATGCGGGCCCCGGCGGGGGCCAGGCGCGCATCGAGGGTCCGCAGGGTCTTGTCGACGACGCTCGGCTTCAAGCCCGGCAGCAGGGTCGAGATCGCCGCCACACGGCTCAGGCGGTAGGGCGCGACCCGGATCGCCGGGGCGGCGACGGCGAGCGCCCGGTCGAGGATCGCGCCCGGCACCGCGTAGGGGATGATCTTGACGGTCGCCACCATCTCGCCGGGCACCACCGGCTTGAACGGCACGAGGGTCGCGAGCGTGACCGCCTCGTCGACCCTGTTCACCGCGCCGATCACGCCTTCGTCGAGGCAGAGCAGGCCGGCCTGCGCGGCATGGAGGTTGGCCCGGCCGGTGAAGGGCGGCTCGGCGCCGACGCCCGGTCCCGCGACGGCCGCGGCGAGCCTTTGCGCCGCCTCGTCCTCGCCGACGTCGCCCGGCTCGAGGACGACCGCCACCACCTCGCCGACGCCGGCGGCTTCGAGGCGCGCGGCGTCGTCCGGGGCGATCGGCCGGCCCTTCCTCACCACCGCGTCGCCGGCCCGCACGGAGTGCGCCGCGATGAGGCCGGCGGCCTCTCCGATCGGGACCGGGCCGAACCTCATGCCGGGGCCCGGCGGCGATCCTGCCGCAAGGCCGCGATCACCTGGGCCAGCACCGAGACGGCGATCTCGGCCGGGCTGACCGCGCCGATGTCGAGGCCGATCGGCGCGGCGATGCGGGCGATCCGCTCCTCCGTGAGACCGGCGGCGGTCAGGCGCTCGACGCGCCTGCCATGCGTCTTCCGAGAGCCGAGCGCCCCGACATAGAAGCACTCGGCCTTCAGCGCCGCAATCAGCGCCGGATCGTCGATCTTCGGGTCGTGGGTCAGGGCCGCGACCGCGGTGTAGCGGTCGAGGGCCGGCAGCTGCGCCAGGGCGTCGTCGGGCCAGAGCGGCAGCAGGGCGACGTCCGGAAAGCGCTCCGGCGTCGCGAAGGCGGTGCGCGGGTCGATGATGGTGACGTCGAGGTCGGTCGCCTGCGCCATCGGCGCCAGCGCCTGGCTGATGTGGACGGCGCCGATCACCACGAGCCGCGGCGGCGGCACCTGCACGGTGAGGAACAGCGAGCGGCCGTCCGCCTCGACGATCCCGCTCTTGCCCGAGCGGAATCGGGCGCCGAGTTCGGCAGCCAGCGGATCGGTCGCGGCCTCGGCCTCGCGCACCAGGCGCTGCATACCGTCGACCGTGTCGGTGACCAGGATGACGGCGCGGCGGGCGGCGCGCTCCCGGTTCATCTCCCGCAGGATGTCGAGCTTCACGCGACCGGCTCGACCAGCACGCGGATGCGCCCGCCGCAGGACAGGCCGACCCGCCAGGCGGTCTCGTCGGCGACGCCGAACTCGAGCACCCGGGGTTGGCCGTCCTCGATCACGTCGGCGGCCTCGGCGATGACCGCGCCCTCGACGCAGCCGCCCGAGACCGAGCCGAGGAAGTTGCCCTCCTGGTCGATGATCAGGTGCGAGCCGACCGGGCGCGGGGCCGAGCCCCAGGTTTCGATCACGGTGGCGAGCGCCACGCCGCGGCCGGCCTCGCGCCAGGCCTCCGCGGTGGCGAGGATGTCGGTGTCGGTCGAGAGCATCGGACAAACGTCTCCAGGGCCGTTAGCCCCTCACAGGAGGTAGGATCTAGCCGGCCTCGCGCAACCACGTCTTCGGCGCGCGGCCGCGCGGCTGGTGCGCGCCGAGCGCGCGGCAGAGGTCGGCCATCGCCGACAGGCTGTGGATCGGCCGGAAATCGTCGACATGCGGCAGCATCGCCCGGATGCCGCTCGCCCGCGCGGAAAAGCCCTCGAAGCGCAGGAGCGGGTTGAGCCACACCAGCCGCCGGCACGAGCGCCGCAGCCGGTCCATCTCGTGGGTCAGCTCCGGCGTCACCTCGCGCTCGAGCCCGTCGGTGAACAGTAGCACCACCGCGCCGCCGCCGAGCACCCGGCGCGACCAGTGCCGGTTGAACAGGTGCAGCGCCTCGGCGATGCGGGTGCCGCCCTCCCAATCCTGCGCCCGGGCGCTGGCGCGCGACAGCGCCTCGTCGGGGTCGCGGCGGGTCAGCTCGCGGGTGATGTTGGTGAGCCGCGTCGCGAAGACGAAGCTGTGCACCCGGCGCTGCTCGCTCATGGCGTGCAGGAAGTGCAGGAACAGGCGGGAATACTCCGCCATCGAGCCCGAGATGTCGCAGAGCGCCACGATCGGCGGCGGCCGCTCGCGGGGTGCCCGGAAGGCGAGATCGATCGCGCCGCCGGCCCGCACCGTACGCCGGAAGCTGCGGCGCGGATCGATGCGCCCGCGCGGCCGGGCCTCGAACCGCCGGGTCCGGGTGGCGTCGTCGGGAAGCCGCAGGCTCGCGATCAGGCGGCGGGCCTGCGCCACCTCCTCCGCGCTCATCTGGGCGAAGTCCTTTGCCTTCAGCACCTCGGCCTGCGACACCGACAGGGTGACGGTGGTGAGGTCTTCCTCGGCGATCTTGGGCTTGGGCTTCTCCGTCTTCGGCGACAGCGCCTCCTGCACCCGCAACGCCCCGGCATTCGGGGGTTTGGGCGGCGCCTTGTCGGGGGCGACCGGCGACATCTGGGCGATCATCTTCTCGATGAGGTCGCGCCGGCGCCAGAACAGCCGGAAAGCCTCGGCGAACAGGGCCGAATGCTCGCGCCGGCGCACCAGCACGGCGTGCAGCGTCCAGTAGAGATCCTCGCGGGTACCGATGGCGGCGGCGTCGACCGCCGCGACGGCGTCGATCACGTCGCCGGGCCCGACCGGCACCCCGGCCGCGCGCAGGGCCCGGGCGAAGTAGGCTATGTTGTCCGGGAGCCGGCCGGAGCCCGCTTGCGCCTCGCTCATCCGGCGGAGGACCGCACCTCGTCGAGGAGCGCCTTCGCCCGCCCGCCCTGCATCGCCTGGATGTCGTCCTGGTACTTCAGGAGAACGCCGAGCGTGTCGATGACGAGCGCCGGATCGAGGGCGACGGCGTCGAGTTCCACGAGGGCGGTCGCCCAGTCCAGCGTCTCGGCGACGCCCGGCGCCTTGAACAGGTCCTCCTTGCGGATCGCCTGCACGAAGGCGACGACCTGGCGCGACAAGGCCTCCGGCGCATGCGGCAGGCGGGTGCGCAGGATCTGCAATTCACGCTCCGCGTCCGGGTAGTCGACCCAGTGGTAGAGGCAGCGGCGCTTCAGCGCGTCGTGGATCTCGCGGGTGCGGTTCGAGGTCAGGATCACCAGCGGCGGCTCGGGCGCGCGGATCGTCCCGAGCTCGGGGATTGTGACCTGGAAGTCGGACAGCACCTCCAGCAGGAACGCCTCGAAGGCCTCGTCGGTGCGGTCGAGCTCGTCGATCAGCAGCACCGGCGCCCCGCCCTCGCCGGGCTCCAGCGCCCGGAGCAGCGGCCGGCGGATCAGGTAGCGCTCGGAGAAGAGGTCGGATTCGAGCCGCTCGCGGTCGACGCCGCCGCCGGCCTCGGCCAGCCGAATCGCCATCATCTGGCCGGCATAGTTCCACTCGTAGACCGCGGCCGCGACGTCCAGCCCCTCGTAGCATTGCAGGCGGATCAGCGGCCGGCCGAGAGATTTGGCCAGCACCTTGGCGATCTCGGTCTTGCCGACGCCCGCCTCGCCTTCGAGGAAGAGCGGACGCTGCAGCTTGAGCGACAGAAAAACCACCGTGGAGAGCGCCCGGTCGGCGACGTAGCCGGCCGACGTGAGCATCGCCTGGGTGGCGTCGATGGAGGGGGGCAGGGTCATTCGGCGGAGGGGGCTTCTCGCGGGTGATGGATGGCTTCCGCCAGCTTGCTTTGACGATAGCTATTTGGAGCGGAACGCCGCCGATCAAACCCTCCCCCCTCTGCGGGGGAGGATGGCCCCCGCGTCAGCGGGGATCGGGAGAGAGGACGCCGCTTCCGGAGAGGCCGCGCGCTTCATGACAGTCGCCCGCTGGAGCAGCGTCGCGCTGCCCCTCTCGGCGGGACTGCGTCCCGCTGCGCCTACTCCGTAGGCCGCCCTCCCCCGCAGAGGAGGGAGGGTTGGGGTGGTGCCCTACCGATCCGCCGCCTTCTGCACCGCGCGGCGCGCCATCACGCCGATCAGGTGGGCCCGGTAATCGGCGTCCGCGTGGATGTCGCTGTTGAGCCCGCTCGCGGACGGCGACATCCCCTCCAGCGACTTCGCGGCGAAGCGCTTGCCCAAAGCCTCCTCGGCCTCGGTCCAGCGAAACACGCCGTTGGACCCGGAGCCGGTCACCGTGACGCGGATGTCGCTCGGGCGCTTGGCCACGAACACGCCGACGAGGGCGTAGCGCGAGGCCGGGTTGCGGAATTTTTCGTACGCCGCCTTGTGGGGGATCGGGAACGAGACGCCGGTGACGATCTCGCCCTCCTCGAGCGCGGTCTCGAACAGGCCGGTGAAGAACTCTTCCGCGGCGAGCTTGCGCTTGTTGGTGCTGATCGTGGCGCCGAGCGCGAGGCAGGCCGCGGGATAGTCGGCCGCCGGGTCGTTGTTGGCGACCGAGCCGCCGATCGTGCCGCGGTGGCGCACCGCCGGGTCGCCGATCAGCGCCGCGAGTTCGGCGAGCGCGGGGATCGCCTCCTTCACGTCGGCCGAATCGGCCACCGCGCCGTGGGTGGTCATCGCCCCGATGGTGATCGAGCGCGGGCTGCGCTCGATGCCGACGAGGTCCGGCACCTTGCCGAGGTCGATCAGCGTGCCGGGGGCGGCGAGGCGCTGCTTCATCGTCGGGATTAGGGTGTGGCCGCCGGCGACGAGCTTGGCGTCCTCGCCAGCGAGCAGGCTCGCGGCGTCCTTGAGGCTGGTCGGCTGGTGATAGGCGAAAGCGTACATGATGCTCTCCAGACTTGATCTTATTCGGCGGCTTCCGGGCGCAGGTGGGGGCTGGCCTGCGCCGCCCGCCACACCGCCAGCGGGGTCGCCGGCATCGCGATGTTCTCGTGGCCGAGCGCGTCGGTGAGCGCGTTCATCACGGCGGCAGGCGCCGCGATGGCGCCGGCCTCGCCGCAGCCCTTGATGCCGAGCGGATTCGACGGGCACGGCGTCACCGTCATGCCGACCTCGAACGAGGGCAGGTCGGCCGCCCGCGGCATGCGGTAGTCCATGAAACTCGCGGTGACGAGCTGGCCGTCGGAATCGTACAGCGCGCCCTCGAACAGGGCCTGGCCGACGCCTTGCGCGATGCCGCCATGGACCTGGCCCTCGACGATCATCGGGTTGATGACGTTGCCGAAATCGTCCACCGCCGTGAACTTCTCGATGGTGACGACACCGGTATCGGGATCGACCTCGAGCTCGCAGATGTGCATGCCGGCCGGGAAGGTGAAGTTGGTGGGATCGTAGAACGCTCCCTCCTTCAGCCCGGGCTCGAGCTGCGCACCGCTGAACTTGTGGGCGACGTAGGCCTGCAGCGCCACTTCCCCGAAGGCGAGCGACTTGTCGGTGCCGGCGACCGAGAAGCGGCCGTCCTTGAACTCGATGTCGTCCTCGCCCGCTTCCATCGCGTAGGCCGCGACCTTGCGGCCCTTGGCCACCACCTTGTCGATCGCCTTGGCGATGGCCGACATGCCGACCGCGCCGGAGCGCGAGCCGTAGGTGCCCATGCCGAACTGCACCTTGTCGGTGTCGCCGTGCACGATGGTGACGCTCTCGATCGGCACGCCGAGCCGGTCGGAGACGAGCTGGGCGAAGGTGGTCTCGTGCCCTTGCCCGTGGCTATGCGAGCCGGTCAGCACCTCGATCGACCCGGTCGGGTTCACCCGCACCTCGGCCGATTCCCATAAGCCGACGCCGGCACCCAGCGACCCCACCGCCTGCGACGGGGCGATGCCGCAGGCCTCGATGTAGGACGAGAAGCCGATGCCGCGTAAGCGGCCGTTGCGGGCGCTCTCGCGCCGCCGCCGCGCGAAGCCCTTGTGGTCGGCGATCTCGAGTGCCTTGTCGAGGGAGGCGGAATAGTCGCCGCCATCGTACATCATGATGACGGGCGTCTGGTGCGGGAAGCTCTTGACGTAGTTCTTGCGCCGGAACTTCGCCGGGTCCTGGTTCAGCTCGCGCGCCGCGACCTCGACCAGCCGCTCGATGACGAAGGTCGCTTCCGGCCGCCCGGCGCCGCGATAGGCGTCGACCGGCGCGGTGTTGGTGTAGACCCCGTCCACCTCGCAGTAGATCGCCGGGATGTTGTACTGGCCCGACAGGAGCGGCGCGTAGAGGTAGGTCGGCACCGACGACGAGAAGGTCGAGAGATAGGCGCCGAGATTGGCGATGGTATGGACCTTGAGGGCCAGAATCTTGCCGCCCTCGTCCATCGCGAGTTCGGCATGGGTGACGTGGTCGCGGCCATGGGCGTCGCACAGGAACGCCTCGGTGCGGTCGCTGGTCCATTTCACCGGCCGGCCGACCTTCTTCGCCGCCCAGACGCAGACCGTCTCCTCGGCATAGATGAAGATCTTGGAGCCGAAGCCGCCGCCGACATCCGGCGCCACCACCCGGAGCTTGTTCTCCGGCGCGATGCCGATGAAGGCCGAGAGGACGAGGCGGGCGACGTGCGGGTTCTGGCTCGTGGTGTAGAGGGTGAAGGCTTCCTCTGCCTCGTCGTACTCGCCCACCGCCGCGCGGGGCTCGATCGGGTTCGGCACCAGGCGGTTGTTGACGATGTCGAGCTTCGTCACATGCGCCGCCCGGGCGAAGGCCGCCTCGACGTCGGATTGGTTGCCCAGATGCCAGTTGAAGACGGTGTTGTCCGGGGCGACATCGTGGACGACCGTGCCGGCGCCCGCGGCCTTGGCGGTCTCGACCACCGCGGGCAGCACGTCGTAATCGACGCTGATCGCCTCGGCGGCGTCCTTGGCCTGGGCCAGAGTCTCGGCGATCACCACCGCGACGTGGTCGCCGACATAGCGCACCTTGCCCTGGGCGAGAGCCGGATGCGCCCCGGCCTTCATCGGCGTGCCGTCCTTGGAATGGATCATCCAGCCGCAGATCAGGCCGCCGACCTTGTCGGACGCCAGGTCCTCGCCGGTCAGGATGCCGACGACGCCCGGCATCGCCGCGGCGGCGGCCGTGTCGATGCCCCGGATGGTGGCGTGGGCGTGGGGGGAGCGCAGGAAGTAGGCATAGGCCTGGCCCGGACGATTGTAGTCGTCGACGTAGCGGCCCTTGCCGGTGATGAAGCGCTGATCTTCCTTGCGGCGCACCGAGGCGCCGATACCCGTGGCGGTCATGGCGTTGAGTCTCCCGGATCTGGCCTCATGGGCTGGCGCGTCGGGGCCGGCCTCGTTCTTGGTGTTTTGTTATGGGTCCGTATGGCGCGGACGGTCTTTTCGTAGAGCGCAGGCCTTCAACCCTCCCCCCTCTGCGGGGGAGGGTGGCGAGCGTAAGCGAGCCGGGAGAGGGGCAGCGCAACGCCGATTCAGGTGGCTGCCTTCATGAAGCGCGCGACATCTCCGGAAGCGGCGTCCCCTCTCCCGCCCCGCATCCGCGGGGCACCCTCCCCCGCAGAGGGGGGAGGGTTCACAGCGGCGCTACTCCGCCGCGACCTTCTGCGGCTCGCCCGCCATGTTCTCGGCCCCCGCGGCGATCGCCTTGACGATGTTGTGGTAGCCGGTGCAGCGGCAGATGTTGCCTTCGAGCTCGTCGCGGATGGTGTGCTCGTCGAGGGAATTGCCCTTGCGGCGCACCAGGTCCACGGCGGTCATGATCATGCCGGGGGTGCAGTAGCCGCACTGGAGGCCGTGGTGCTCGCGGAAGGCCGCCTGCATCGGGTGCAGTTCGCCGCCGGAGGCCAGGCCCTCGATGGTGGTGACCGACCGGCCGTCGCACTGCACGGCGAGCACGGTGCAGGCCTTGATCGCCTCGCCGTCGAGGTGGACCACGCAGGCGCCGCACTGGCTGGTATCGCAGCCGACATGGGTGCCGGTGAGGCGAAGGGTCTCGCGCAGGTACTGCACCAGCAGCGTGCGCGGATCGATGTCGGCGGTCACGGCCTTGCCGTTCACCGTCAGGCTGACAGCGCTCATGGGTGACGTCCTCCTCCTGGACCAGGACACTTGGCCGAAGACCCGCGGGCCCTTCTGGTGGACCCTGTCGCTCGTGGTGGCCGGGCCGGCCG
Source organism: Methylobacterium ajmalii (assembly GCF_036448855.1). Lineage (NCBI taxonomy): Bacteria > Pseudomonadati > Pseudomonadota > Alphaproteobacteria > Hyphomicrobiales > Methylobacteriaceae > Methylobacterium > Methylobacterium ajmalii. The sequence goes on along the minus strand of NZ_JAZFXT010000060.1, from coordinate 50,342 downwards.
TGCCTCTCTGGAATCGCTCGAATTCGAGTGTCGACCGCCCGGAAGCGCCGGTCAAGGCGCGGCGCCCCGGCTTTTTGGCGCGCAAACCGGCCATTTCCGGCCGATTCCGGTCACGGTGCCCGTTCGCCTCGCAACAAGTTGATCGCGGACGATCGAAAACCGCCTCAGGCCGCCGAGGTCTCGTCCGCGGCGCCGCCCTGGACCTCCTTGGCGAACGTGTCGAAGAAGTTGTCGGCGTACTTCTTCGCCACGCCGTTGATCAGGCGTCCGCCGAGCTGGGCGATCTTGCCGCCGACGCTGGCCTCGACGTCGTAGGTCATCTTGGTCTGGCCGCCCTCGGCGGGCTCCAGCCGCACCACCGCCCCGCCCTTGGCGAAGCCCGCGACGCCGCCCTGGCCCTCGCCGCTGATGCGGTAGCCGTTCGGCGGGTCGATGTCGGTGAGCGTCACCTTGCCCTTGAAGGTCGCCTTGACCGGGCCGACCGCGATCTTGGCCGACGCCTGGAGCTCGTTGTCCCCAACCTTCTCGAGCGTCTCGCAGCCCGGAATGCAGCGCTTGAGCACGTCCGGATCGTTGAGCTTCTCCCAGACGGTCTGCTGGTCGGCGGGCAGCACGACCTCGCCGGTCATCGTCATCGCCATGGCGGCGTCCTCCTCCCCAATGTGGTTGCCGGTCTCGTGACCGGACGTCGCCGGGAAGGGTAGCGGAGCCGTAGCGTCAGGACCAGCCGATCAATCGCACACCTACCCGGCGGCACCGGATTGTAGAGTGGTGCGGTGCTTGCTAAGCCTCGCCGCAAGGGACGGCCGTGACACCCGGATGACGGGGCGCGGCTCGGGGAGGTCCGGGCCGCGAGGCCCGCGAACGGAGAACGTGACCGCATGGAGGTCTTCGCGCAGCAGCTCATCAACGGGCTGACGCTAGGGTCGATCTACGGCCTCATCGCCATCGGCTACACGATGGTGTTCGGCATCATCGGCATGATCAACTTCGCCCACGGCGACGTGTTCATGCTCTCGGCTTTCATCGCGCTGATCACCTTCCTGATCGTGACGACCTGGCTCGGCATCTCGTCGATCGCCCTGGCGCTTCTGATCGTGCTGATCGTCGCGATGGCGCTCACCGCCCTGTGGGGCTGGTCGATCGAACGGATCGCCTACCGGCCGCTGCGCGGCTCGTTCCGCCTGGCGCCGCTGATCTCGGCGATCGGCGTCTCGATCTTCCTGTCGAACTTCGTCCAGGTGGTGCAGGGCGCCCGCAACAAGCCGACCCCGCCGATGATGCGCGACGTGATCACGCTGTGGACCGGCGAGAACGGCTACGCCGTGGCCCTGTCCTACAAGCAGATCATCATCATGCTGACGACGGTCGTGCTGCTCGCCGGGTTCTGGTACCTGGTGCAGAAGACCCCGCTCGGCCGCGCGCAGCGCGCCTGCGAGCAGGACCGCAAGATGGCGGCGCTTCTCGGCATCGACGTCGACCGCACCATTTCGCTCACCTTCGTGCTCGGTGCGGCGCTGGCCGCGGTCGCCGGCACGATGTACCTCCTCTATTACGGCGTCGTCTCGTTCTCGGACGGCTTCACGCCCGGCGTGAAGGCCTTCACGGCCGCGGTGCTCGGCGGCATCGGCAGCCTGCCCGGCGCGGTGCTCGGCGGTCTCCTCATCGGCCTGATCGAGACCTTCTGGTCGGCGTACTTCTCCATCGAGTACAAGGACGTCGCGGCGTTCTCGATCCTCGCGATCGTGCTCATCTTCATGCCCTCCGGCATCCTTGGCCGGCCCGAGGTCGAGAAGGTCTGATGGCGAACCCGGCCAACACCCTGGCGGCCACGCCCGCCGCCGACCGCTCCGCCCCCGACATGGCGGCGATCGTCAAGGACGCGGCGCTGTTCGCGCTCGTCACCTTCGGCCTGTGCGTGCCGATCATCGCCTTCCGCACCGATCTGAGCCAGACGGCGGCCCTCGACCTCGTGCCGCGCTGGGGCCTCGTCGCGATCCTGTGCGGGCTCGTGTTCGCGGCGCGGCTCGCCCAACGGCTGATCGTCGCCAACCGCGACGCCCGACGGGCGCTGACCCCCTCGCCGACCCAGGCGACGGAGGCGGTCCACGCCGAGCCGAACGCCTCGCAGAAGGTCTCGTCCTACGCGCTGCCCGCCTTCCTCGGCGTGACGCTCGCCTTCCCGCTGCTGGCGGTGCTCGGCACCGGAGGCCTCGGCGAGTCGCGCTACTGGATCGATCTCGGCATCCTGATCCTCACCTACGTGATGCTGGGCTGGGGCCTCAACATCGTGGTCGGGCTCGCGGGCCTCCTCGATCTCGGCTACGTCGCGTTCTACGCGGTGGGCGCGTATTCCTACGCCCTGCTGTCGACGGTGTTCGGTCTGTCGTTCTGGGTCTGCCTGCCGCTCGCCGGCCTGTTCGCGGGCCTGTGGGGCATGGTGCTGGGCTTCCCGGTCCTGCGCCTGCGCGGCGACTACCTCGCCATCGTGACGCTCGCCTTCGGCGAGATCATCCGGCTGGTGCTCATCAACTGGACCGATTTTTCCGGGGGCGCCGCCGGCATCTCGTCGATCCCGCGCGCCACCTTCTTCGGGGTCCCGTTCACGGCGGACGAGGACGGGTTCGCGGCCAAGTTCGGGCTCGACTTCAGCCCGATGCACCGGGTGATCTTCCTCTACTACCTGATCCTGGCGCTGGCGCTGATCACCAACGGCGTCACCCTGCGGCTGCGCCGCCTGCCGATCGGCCGGGCCTGGGAGGCGCTGCGCGAGGACGAGATCGCCTGCCGCTCGCTCGGCATCAACACCACCAACACCAAGCTCACGGCCTTCGCGCTCGGCGCGATGTTCGGCGGCTTCGCCGGCTCGTTCTTCGCCGTGCGCCAGGGCTTCGTCAGCCCGGAGAGCTTCAACTTCCTCGAGAGCGCGATCATCCTGGCGATCGTGGTGCTCGGCGGCATGGGCTCGCAGATCGGCGTCGCCATCGCCGCGGTGGCGATGGTCGGCGGTCCCGAGCTCCTGCGCAACCTCGGCTTCCTCAAGGCGGTGTTCGGCGACGGATTCGATCCGAGCGAGTACCGCCTGCTCCTGTTCGGCCTCGCCATGGTGGTGATGATGATCTGGCGCCCCCGCGGCCTGATCTCGGAACGCGCGCCCTCGATCGTCCTCAAGGAGCGCAAGCGCATCTCGGGCTCCCTCGTGAAGGAGGGCCACGGCTGATGTCGGCCCCGATGTCCTCCTCGTCCCTCGCCTCCCCCCGCATGGCCGACCTGGTCCTGACGGTGGACCACGTCACCATGCGGTTCGGCGGCCTCGTCGCCGTCAACGACCTGTCGTTCAAGGTCGGCCGCGGCGACATCACGGCCTTGATCGGCCCGAACGGCGCCGGCAAGACCACGGTGTTCAACTGCATCACCGGCTTCTACAAGCCGACGGAAGGCATGATGACCCTGCGCCACCGCGACGGGTCGGAATACCTCCTGGAGCAGCTGCCGGGCTACGCGGTGAACCGGACGGCGCGGGTCGCCCGCACCTTCCAGAACATCCGGCTGTTCACCGGCATGACCGTGCTGGAGAACCTGCTGGTGGCCCAGCACAACCCGCTGATGGTCTCGTCGGGCTTCACGATCGGCGGGCTGCTCGGCCTGCCGTCGTACCGGCGGGCCGAGGCGGCGGCGGTGGAGCGGGCCAAGGACTGGCTGACGCGCATCCACCTGATGGACCGGGCCGACGATCCGGCCGGCGCCCTGCCCTACGGCGACCAGCGCCGGCTCGAGATCGCCCGCGCCATGTGCACCGACCCGGTCCTGCTCTGCCTCGACGAGCCGGCCGCCGGCCTCAACCCGCGGGAATCGCTGCTGCTCAACGACCTGCTGCGGGCGATCCGCGACGACCACGACACCTCGGTCCTGCTGATCGAGCACGACATGTCGGTGGTGATGGAGATCTCCGACCACGTCGTGGTGCTCGATTACGGCACCAAGATCGCCGATGGTACGCCGTCGGAGATCCAGAGCGACCAGAGCGTGATCGCCGCCTATCTCGGCGTCGAGGACGACGAGGTGGAGCAGGTCGAGGCGGAGGTGGGAGTATGAGCGTCGCCGGCATCAACGTCCTTCAGGACGAGACCCGCGCCCGGGCCGCCGGCACCCGGGCCCCGCTCCTCACGGTGCGGGGGGTCAAGACCTATTACGGCAACATCATCGCGCTCAAGGGCGTCGACCTCGACGTCAACGAGGGCGAGATCGTCACGCTGATCGGCGCCAACGGCGCCGGCAAGTCGACCCTGATGATGACGATCTTCGGCAGCCCCCGGGCGCGCGAGGGCACGATCACCTATGCGGGCCGGGACATCACGAAGATGCCGACCCACGAGATCGCCCGCCTCAACCTGGCGCAGTCGCCGGAAGGGCGGCGGATCTTCCCGCGGATGACCGTCTACGAGAACCTGCAGATGGGGGCGGCCGTCAATGGCGGCGCGCATTTCGAGCAGGACCTGGAGCGGGTCTGCGTGATGTTCCCGCGCCTCAAGGAGCGGCTCTACCAGCGCGGCGGCACCATGTCGGGCGGCGAGCAGCAGATGCTGGCCATCGCCCGTGCGCTGATGAGCCGGCCGCGGCTGCTCCTCCTCGACGAGCCGTCGCTGGGGCTGGCCCCGCTCATCGTCAAGCAGATCTTCTCCGCCATCAAGGAGCTCAACGAGCGCGACGGCATGACGGTGTTCCTCGTCGAGCAGAACGCCTACCACGCCCTCAAGCTCGCGCATCGCGGCTACGTCATGGTGACGGGCACCATCACCATGTCGGGCACCGGCAAGCAGCTCCTCGACGACCCGTCGGTGAAGGCCGCCTATCTCGAGGGAGGACGGCACTGATGCAGGGGATCCTCTACGAGGAGAGCACGATCTGGCTCTTCCTCCTCGTCACGGTGGTGATGGGCGGCTGGATGGCCTGGATGATCGGGCGCGGCATCGCGCTCGGCTGGAAGCCGTACTGGCAGGCGATCCTGTCGCTGCTGCTGCTGGGCGTCGCCGTGCGCTTCATCCACCACGCCCTGTTCGAGGGCTCATTCCTGTCGCCGCACTACTATGTGGTCGACACGATCGTGCTCCTGCTCATCGGCTCGGCCGGCTACCGCGCCACCCGCGCCCGGCAGATGACGACCCAGTACCGCTGGCTCTACGAGCGCAGCAGCCCCTTCTCCTGGCGGGCGAAGGCGGGAGCCTGACCCCCAGGCGTCCACGCCCGAGCGCGTCCGCGCCACCTTCCGCGCGCCCGGCACCGGGCGCGCCACAGATCCGGGACGACGTCCCGGTACCGATCCGGGGCCCCACGCCCCGGTCTCCCGGCCGAAAGGGCCCGCGAGCCCGACCTTGGTTGTTCCAGAGGAGTACTGAGATGAAGCGCACGCTGTTGGCCGGCTTCGCCCTCGCGGCCACCTTCGCCTTTGCCGGATCGGCGCAGGCGCAGATCAAGATCGGCGTGGCCGGCCCGATCACCGGCAACAACGCCGCCTTCGGCGCCCAGCTCAAGAACGGTGCCGAGCAGGCGGTCGCCGACATCAACAAGGCCGGCGGCATCAACGGCCAGAAGATCGTCCTCGTCATCGGCGACGACGCCTCCGACCCCAAGCAGGGCGTCTCGGTCGCCAACAAGTTCGCCGCCGACGGCGTGAAGGCCGTGGTCGGCCACTTCAACTCCGGCGTCTCGATCCCGGCCTCCGACGTCTACGCCGAGTCCGGCATCGTCGAGATCACCCCGGCCTCGACCAACCCGAAATACACCGACCGCAAGCTGTGGAACACCTTCCGCACCTGCGGCCGCGACGACCAGCAGGGCGCGGTCGCCGGCGCCTGGCTTGCCGAGAAGTTCAAGGGCAAGAACATCGCCTTCGTCCACGACAAGACCCCGTACGGCCGCGGCCTCGCCGACGAGACCCTCAAGGCCCTGAAGGCCAAGGGCGGCAAGGACGTGGTGTTCGAGGGCATCAACCCGGGCGAGAAGGACTATTCGGCCCTGGTGTCGAAGCTGAAGCAGGCCAAGGCCGACGTGGTCTATTACGGCGGCCTGCACACCGAGGCCGGCCTGATCGTGCGCCAGATGCGCGACCAGGGCCTCAACGCCCCGCTGATGAGCGGCGACGGCATCACCGACAAGGAGTTCGCCCAGATCGCTGGCCCGGGCGCCGACGGCACGCTCATGACCTTCTCGCCGGACGCCCGCAAGAATCCGAACGCCAAGGACGTGGTCGCGGCCTTCAAGGCCAAGAACATCGATCCCGAGGCCTACACCCTCTACTCCTACGCCGCCGTCCAGATCCTGAAGGCCGCGATGGAGGCCACCAAGTCGACCGACGGCAAGAAGGTCGCCGGCTACATGCTCGAGGGCAAGCCGTTCAAGACCGTGATCGGCGACATCTCGTACGACAAGAAGGGTGACATCACCCGTCCCGACTACGTCATGTACATGTGGAAGAAGGGTGCCGACGGCCGGATCGACTACACCGGCAACGAGCAGACCCAGTAAAGTCCGGTCTCTCCGGACCGGCCCGGCGCGCCCGCGCGCCGGGCCTTTTTCCGTTGACGAAGCCGTGCGTTCGTCACGTCCACGGCTTGCGCGTCCCAACGCCTCACCTTACATGCACGGGTAAGCGTTAGAAGGCCATCAGCGCGCCCGGCACCTCGGCCGAGCACCCGTACGGCCGGCCGCGTCGCGACCCAGTTTCGAAGATGTGCTCCCGGCGGCGCCGACCGCGACGGCGACCCGGGTGGAGAGTGTGAATGGCGAAAGAAGAGTTGATGCAGTTCGACGGTCTCGTGCTCGAGATCCTGCCGGACGCGCGTTACCGCGTGCAGCTCGACCAGGGCCACGAGATCGTGGCCTACACGGCCGGCAAGATGAAGAAGAACCGCATCAAGACTCTGGCCGGCGACCGCGTCACCGTCGAGATGTCGCCCTACGACCTCGAGAAGGGCCGTCTGGTGTTTCGCCACAAGGACGAGCGTTCCTCGGGCCCGCGTCCGCCCTTCCGCGGCGGCAGCCAGTTCCGCCGGCGCTGATCCGTCCGTCCATAGACCTGTGTCTGCGCTGGGCTGGGGTGTGAACCCTGGCCTTTTGCGCGTTTGCGTCCCTGCGTCCCTACCCTTGCGAGGCCCGCCATGACTCGTCCCCTGGTGATCGCCCCCTCGATCCTCTCGGCCGACTTCGCGCGGCTCGGCGAGGAGGTCCGCGACGTGGTCGCGGCCGGGGCCGACTGGGTCCATATCGACGTGATGGACGGGCATTTCGTGCCCAACCTCACCTTCGGCCCGGTCGTGGTGAAGGCTCTGCGCCCGCACACCAGCGCGGTGTTCGACGTCCACCTGATGATCGCCCCGGCCGATCCCTATCTCGCGGCCTTCGCGGAGGCCGGCGCCGACATCATCACGGTCCATGCCGAGGCCGGCCCCCACCTGCATCGCTCGCTGCAGACCATCCGGGCGCTCGGCAAGAAGGCGGGCGTGGCCATCAATCCGGGCTCGCCGGCGAGCCTGGTCGAGCCGGTGCTCGACATGGTCGACCTCGTGCTGTGCATGACCGTCAATCCCGGCTTCGGCGGCCAGAGCTTCATCGGCTCGGTCTGCGAGACCGTCTCGCGCGTGCGCGCGATGGTCGGCGGCCGGGACATCGACATCGAGGTCGATGGCGGCGTGACCGCGGAGACCGCGCCGGCCGTCGTGAAGGCGGGCGCGAACGCGCTGGTCGCCGGCTCGGCCACCTTCAAGGGCGGGCGCGAGGCCTACGGCCCCAACATCGCCGCGATCCGCCGAGCGGCGGAGGGGGCCATGGGGCAGTGGGTGTGAAGCCGGCTCGCGGGCGGATCGTCACTGGCCGCAGGTAATCGCCGGCTCTCGGTTTCGGACTGCGACTTGACGATCCGGTTCATCGCACTCGATGCCGTGGCGGAATGTCCGCCTGGCATGCTCGATCGAATCGTCGGGTGCCTGGACGCCGCAGCCGCCGGGATCGTCCCACGTCTCGGCCTCGACCGGGTTGATGTCGTCGTCGCTGCGACCCACTGGCTCATCCCGGGCTGGAACCTCAATGCCTACGCGCATGGCATCGCGGGCCTGACGATCGGCGTCGATACGGCGGACCTGGACGCCTGGACTCCCTCCTGATCGGAACAGCTGACGACGACGCTGGCCCATGAACGGCATCACATGAGCCGATTCCCTGGGCCGGGTCCGCACGGCATGCTCGGCGCCAATCTCCTGGCCGAAGGGCTGGCGCAATGCTTTCAGGAGGAGGTCGGTTGCCCGACACAACTACGCCCTCGCAGTGCGCGGTCCTCGCCTGGCGGCACATGCCGGCCTCGCACGCGAGGGGTGGGCCAGGTCCAGGCACGATTACGACCCTAACCGCTGCTTCTCCGGCGACCGTTCCGATCCCGCCCGGCCGTGGAGCGGCGGCTACTCGCTCGGCTACGAGCTTGGTCCGGCGGTACCTCGCTACCCGAGGCATGACCGCCTCGGAGGCCGCGACGCTATCGGCCGAGGAGGCGTGGCCGGTGCTCGCGCCGATCTTGGTGCTCGTGCCGATCTTGGAAACGCTGGCGGTGGAGCAGCGGGACCTGCACTGGCTGCATCGTGAACGGTGCTGAGACGGACGAAGATTCGACTACGCCGACGATGCCTTGGTCCGCTGCCAGCGTCGCGCGAGTCCGGCTAGCAGGAGCGGCGTGAGGAGCAATGCCGCGGCCGTCGCTCCGCTCTCCCAAAGCAGGGCCAGCTCCCCTTCCCGCCTGATCTCGCCGGACCATTCCCAAACCGTCCAGAACACGATCGAGCTCCAGATCGCGGTGACCGGCCATAGCAGCAACGCCCGGCGCCATCCGCTCGCTGCCGCAACCACGGTCATCGCGAGAAGGGCCCAAGTGACGTTCCACTGACCCGCGCGTGTCTCCTCAACTTTGTCCGAGACTTCGGCGAATGCCGTCGCGACCGGAAGGACGACGGCCAGGACGGCCGCTGCGGGACGGGCCGTCCGCATCCCGACGGTCAGCGCCCGATCGCCCGCCGGACCGCCCCCGGATTCACCCGCGGGGTCCGGGGCGGGGCGGCCTCCACCGCGACCTTTGCCGCCCGCCGGTCGAGCCGGGCGGCGGAGCGGCGGAGCGTCATCAGGCCGAGCGCCGCGGTGCCCGCAACGAGGCACGGCACCAGGACCAGGGCGTAGGTCGTCAGGCTCATCATCGCAGGGTCGTCAACGTCAGCCTCGCACCGAAGTGTAGACCAACGCCGAGCACGAACCAAACGGCCATCAGCGCCAGGGCGGGCGCAGTGACGCGGCCCGTCGCCGCCATGGCGGCGGTGAGCGGGGCGACGATGCCCGTGATGGTGAAGCCCGCCGCTCCGATATTCATCAGGTTGGCGGTCAGCTTCACCTGCTCGTTGTGGACGAGGATGTCGCGGGCGAGCTCGGCCCTCTCGCGCGCCTCGTCGGATTCCGGGTCACCCTCCCGGTCGCCGTCCCCTCGGGGTCGCGGTCCACCCACCATGCGCGATCCGGGCCTCCGTCACGGACGACCGGCCTTGCTCGGATCGACCTTGGGATAGCCCCGGGGCGCCATCGTCCCGGCGCCCCCGCGATGGCCGATCCACTTCGCCAGCTCCTCGCCCGCCACAGTCCGGGTGCGCCCGGCGCTGTCGGGCCAGGTGAGGCCGTCGGCGAGGCGGAAGATGACGACGGAGTCGAGGGCGCCGTCGCGGTACTTCTGCAGCCGCACGCCCTTGCCGCGGACCATCTCGGGAATTTCCGCCAGCGGGAACACCGTCATGAGCCGGTTGGTGCCGCAGGCGGCGACGTGGTCGCCCTCCCCCACCTCGACGACGAGGCTCGCGGTGGCCGGCTCGTCGAGGCCGATCACCTGCTTGCCCTTGCGGGTGTTGGCGACGAGCCCGTCTGCCGGGGTGACGAAGCCGCGCCCGTCGGTGGTGCAGAGCAGGAGCTTCACCCCGGGCTTGTGGGCCCAGACGGTGACGATCTCCGAGCCCTCGTCCATGTCGACCATCAGGCGGACCGGATCGCCGAAGCCGCGCCCGCCCGGAAGCTTGGCGGCCTCCAGCGTGAACACCTTGCCGTTCGAGGCCAGCACCAGGATCTTGGCGGTGGTCTCGGTCGGGAAGCTCACCTTCAGGGTGTCGTCACCCTTGAACTGCACCGCCGAGAGGTCGGCGACGTGGCCCTTGAGCGCGCGGATCCAGCCCTTCTGCGACACGATCACGGTGATCGGCTCGCGCTCGACCATCGCCTCGGAGAAGTCGATGCCCGAGGTGTCGGGCGGGTTTTCGAGCGTGGTGCGGCGCCGGCCGAGTGGGGTCTCGGGACCGTAGGTCTTGCGCACGCCGCGGATCTGCTTGGTGATCGCCTTCCACTGCAGGTCGTCGGAACCGAGCAGGCCGTCGAGGTCGGCCTTCTCGGCGGTCAGCGTGTCGAACTCACGCTTCAGCTCCATCTCCTCGAGCTTGCGCAAGCTGCGCAGGCGGGTGTCGAGGATGGCGTTGGCCTGCAGCTCGGTGAGTTCGAAGACCCGCATCAGCTCGGCCTTCGGCTCGTCCTCCTCGCGGATGATCTGGATCACCCGGTCGAGGTCGAGATAGACGATGAGCAGGCCGCCGAGGATCTCGAGCCGCCGCTCGATCTGGGCGAGGCGGTGGCGCGAGCGGCGCTGCAGCACGACACGGCGATGGTCGAGCCACTCGCGCAGCGCCTCGGCGAGGCCGATCACCCGCGGCACCGTCCCGCCGACGAGCACGTTCATGTTGAGCGAGATACGGCTCTCCAGCTCGGTGAGCCGGAACAGCGATTCCATCAGCACCACGGGGTCGACGGTGCGCGAGCGCGGCTCGAGCACCACCCGCACGTCCTCGGCCGATTCGTCGCGTACGTCGGCGAGCAGCGGCAGCTTCTTCTCGTGGAGAAGCTCGGCCATCTTCTCGATCAGCCGGGCCTTCGGCACGCCGTAGGGAATCTCGGTGACGACCACCACCCAGGTGCCGCGGCCGAGATCCTCCTTCTGCCAGCGCGCCCGGACCCGAAAACCCCCGCGCCCGGTGCGGTAGGCCTCGGAGATCGAGGCGGCGGAATCGATGACGATGCCGCCGGTCGGGAAGTCCGGTCCCTTGACGAAGGTAGTCAGCTGCTCCGACGTCGCGTCGCGGTGGCCGATGAGGTAGAGCGCCGCGTCGCACAGCTCCGCCACGTTGTGGGGCGGGATCGAGGTCGCCATGCCGACCGCGATGCCCTGCGAGCCGTTGGCGAGCAGGTTCGGGAAGGCCGCCGGCAGGACCACCGGCTCCTCTTCCTGCCCGTCGTAGTTCGGGCGGAAATCGACCGCGTCCTCGTCCATCCCCTCGAGGAGGAGGCGGGCAACCTCGGTCATCCGGCACTCGGTGTACCGCTGCGCCGCCGGGTTGTCGCCGTCGATGTTGCCGAAATTGCCCTGGCCGTCGACCAGCGGGTAGCGCTGGGCGAAGTCCTGCGCGAGGCGCACGAGCGCGTCGTAGACCGCGACGTCGCCGTGGGGATGGTACTTGCCGATCACGTCGCCGACGACGCGGGCGCACTTCTTGTAGGCGCTACCGGGATCGAGGCGCAGCAGCCGCATCGCGTGCAGGATGCGCCGGTGCACGGGCTTGAGGCCGTCGCGGGCGTCGGGCAGCGCCCGGTGCATGATGGTCGAGAGCGCGTAGGCGAGGTAGCGCTCCTCGAGCGCCGCCTTCAGGTCGACGTTCTCGATCCCGTCGCGATCGGAGGGTGGCTCGAAGGGCTTTCCCATGGGCGCAGATCAACTCACGATTTCGGCGGTCTCAAGACCAGAACATAACACGAACATCGACCGATGGCCAGGAACGCGACCAGGAACGCGGCCCGCGGCCGGGACCGCGGGTCAGTCCGCCCCGGCGGTCCCCAGGGCCACGAACCGCACCCGCTCCTCCGGCTCGGCGAGATCGTTCGGCCTCCAGATGTGCTGGTCGAGGAAATAAGCCGTTAAGGTAAAGCCTTGCTTGACCTCCCGGGGCGTCGGCACGTTGAGGCCGCGCCGGTCCGGCCGGTCGACCAGGAAGTCGGGCAGCGCCAGGAGCCGGTCGCGCCAGGGCTCGCCGGCCGCGGCGCTCACCGCCCGCCCGCTCCGCGGCGAGACGTAGGCGAGGTACTCGTTGGTGCCGGTGGCGGCGCAGGCCGACAGGTCGAGACCGAAGCCGAGCTCGGCGAGCATCGCCAGCTCGAAGCGGACCATCAGGGCGGGGGCCAGCTCGGGCTCGTGCAGATGCTCGATCAGCACGCGCGCGGCGGCGAACAGGGCCGGGTGCGGATCGCGCTCGGGCAGGAGCCGCATCAGCCCGGCGGCGTAGCCGATGCCATAGAGGGCGATCCGCGAGCCGATCAGCCGGGCACTGGCGCTCTCGATCGGCTCGACCGCGTAGGCGCCGAGCGACTCATCGAGCCGCGCCCGCCACACCGCCCGCACGAGGTTGCCGGGCTGGAGCACCGGCTGCATCCGCCGCGAGCGCCCGCCATGGACGAGCCCGAGATGGCGGCCGTGCTCGGCCGTCATCAGTTCGAGGACGACGCCGGTCTCGCCGTGCCGCCGCGCCCCGAGGACCAGCCCGTCATCCGTCCATTGCATGGGCTGGTCAATAGCCGCTCGGAGACCGGAATTGAACCGGGTTTCGCCACCGGGGCTCGACCCGTCTCGCGCCAGCCGGCACATCGCCTTCGACGCGATGCCTACTTCGAGAATTGTGCCTCGCTCATTCGAGCATTCGTCGCACGTCGTGCAGATCGGACACGACGCGATGGCAGAGACGCCACATCTCGTCGGTGGCAGGAAGCAAGTCGGGAACCATCACGGTGCGCATGCCCGCCGCCGAGGCCGATCGCACGCCATTGTGGGAGTCTTCGAGAGCCAGGCACTCTTCGGGCTTTACGCCCAGCACCTCGGCGGCTCGCAGGAAAGGATCCGGGGCCGGCTTGCCATGCACGTAGTCGCCAGCGGCGACGATCGCCTGGAAGCGTCCAGTCAAGCCATGCAGTGCCAGATTGTAGTCCACATCGACCCGACTCGACGATGTGCAAATGGCGCGAGGCAAACCCAGATCGTCAAGCTGCGCCAGCAGATCCATCACCCCCGGCTTCAAGGTGAGCGCACTTCTCAGGCCGACGCAATGGCGTTCCCACACCGCTTCGAACATGTCCACGTCACCCTGCGAACCGAGACGCGCCTGCAGCAACGCGCGGTTGGCGGACGATGGTCGTCCGACCAGCGTCAGGAAATCCTCCGTCGTGAACCCGCCCCCCAACTCCTTCGACGCAGCCATCATGGCGTCGTGAGCGAGCACCTCACTGTCGAACAAGAGCCCGTCCATGTCGAAGATCACGGCGGCTGGCAATGTCGACACACCGGTTGCTCTCATCGGAATGTCGCCCGCATCTTGGTGCACCTCACAAAACTCCCGCCGCAATGTCGCCACCACAGCAAGCCGAGGCGGTGATCGGGAGTTTTGTGAGAGACACTTAATCAGCCCTCGCACAGCATAACTCGAGGACCACCCTGCACGACCGGCGGTCCTTCGCATCGACACATCGATAGGATTCGACGCTGCACCGGCTCCGACCCCAAATCGGCACCGGCCCTCAGGCCGGCGGCAGCATCACGGCGAACCAGATCCGCGTGCCGCGCCCGGGTTCGCTCGCGACGTCGATCCGCCCGCCCATCAGTTCGACGAGGTGGCGGCAGATCACCAGGCCGAGGCCGCTGCCGCCGTAGCGGCGCCGGATCGACTCGTCGCCCTGGCCGAAGGGCACGAACAATCGCTCCTGCTGCGCCGCCGACATGCCGATTCCGGTGTCGCTGACCGCGAACAGGATCCGCCCCTCCCCGCTCCGCCCGGTCTCCGGGCTCACCGACAGGACGACCCGCCCGGCCGGCGTGAACTTGACCGCGTTGGTCAGGAGGTTGAGCAGCACCTGGCGCAGGCGCCCGACATCGCCGAGCACCATGGGTGGGGTCGCGGGGTCGCGCACCACCTCCACCGCCACGCCCTTGCGGGCGGCGGCGCCCCGAGCCACGGCGGCGGTGCCCTCCAGCAGGTCGGCGAGCAGGAAGGCTTCCGGGTCGAGGACGACCTGGCCGGCCTCGATCTGCGCGACGTCGAGCACGTCGTCGACGACCCGGATCAGGATCTCGCCGGCCTCCTGCACGGCGGCGAGGTGGCGCAGGGTCTCGGGCTCGCGCGAGCGGGTGAGCATGTGCTCGGTGTAGCCGAGGACCGCGTTGAGCGGGTTGCGGATCTCGTGGCTCATCATCGCCAGGAAATCCGACTTGGCGCGGTTGGCCTGCTCGGCGCCCTCCTTGGCGGTCGAGAGGGCCTGCTCGGCCCGCTTGCGCGGGGTGATGTCGAGGGTGAGGCCGACGATGCGCCCGCTCATGCCGTGGGCGTCGTCGAGAACGCGGCCGAGGCTCTGGATCCAGCGGGTGCCGCCGAGCTCCGAGGTCACCCGCACGTCGACCGAGAACGGGGTGCGGGTGGTGACCGCCCGGGTCACCGCGTCCCACAGCATGGCGCGGTCGTCGGCGTGGACCAGCCCGGTCCAGGCCGAGGAGGTGATGGTGCAGGCCTGGGCCGAGAGGCCGTGCAGCCGGGCGCCCTCGGCCGAGAGGGAGAGCGCGCCGGTGCGCATGTTCCAGTCCCACAGTCCGACGCCGGCGGCCTTGTGGGTGAGGAGCAGCAGGTTGGTGGTGGCCTCGAGCGCCTGGTTGTCGGCCACGACGTCGTCGACGTCGGCGGCGGTCATCATCCAGCCGGTGACGGCGGCGCCCTCGCGGATCGGCACCAGGTCGGTCTGGTGCCAGTGCCAGCGCCCGCTGGCGTCGCGCAGGCGGATCGTGAGGTCGTAGGGCTGGCCGGAGCGGATCGCCGAGGCGCGGGCCGCCGCGACCCGGTGGCGGTCCTTGGGATGGACGGCGCCGTCCCAACCGTCGGGCTCGCCGTGGCCGGACCCGATCTCCCGCGCCGCCCGGTTGGCGAAGCTGACCGCGCCGGCCTGATCGAGCACCCAGACCTTCTGCGGCAGGGCGTCGAGCAGCGCGTGCGACGCCGGTGAGGCGGGTCCCGGCGGGCGCTCCGGCGGCGCACGGCCGAGGGCGTCGTCCGGTCCGGCGACCGGTACGCCCTCGATCGGATGCGCGGTGCGCGCCGTCATCTGCTCTCCTCTCCGATCGCCCGCGGTGGGGAGACCGGCGTCCGCCTCGGCGGCTGCCACGCGGCCGGACGCCTTTCGCGTCCCGCCGAATCGGGTAAATCCCGACACAGGCTTCTGCTAACCTAGGGGCGCGTTTTGTCCAAGAGCATTACGGAGACTTCCAAAGCTTTCCCGGGTAAATTCGCCGCGATGTCATGACCTGTCGCCGGGGCTCCGACATCACGCGGGCACTTGCGGCCCTCCTGCCGGAAATAGCCTGGGCGAGCGAGGTCCGAACCGGGCTCTGCAGTCTCCGGGCGGCGCCCGGCAGGCAACGGCGCACCCGTTGAAGTAGAGGCGGGGCCTGTCATGGCCTCGCTGCTTGCATCCTGCCCGGTTACGGCGCGCGGGCGGCGAGCCCCGGGCAGGCGGCAGCCTCGATCCGCCCAGCGACGCGGTCGCGGGACCGCGCATCGAGGCCGAGATGGACCCCGTCCGGCGACAGCCGCATCCCGGCCGGGTCGCGCAGGTCCGCGAAGGCGTCGACGAACCGGCAGCCGGCCCGGCGGCACTCCTCCTCGATGATGCCCGAATAGGTGCCGGCGGCGGCGACGTCGTAGAAATGCGTCACGCCGGGGCGCCCGGCATCGAGGGGCGGGATCGGCGTCGCCACGACGGCCTGCGCCCGGGGCACCAGCTCGGCGAACAGCGCCCGCACCTCCGCCCGGAACTGCTCGGCCGCCCCGGGATGGCCGGCGCGCTGGCGCTCGGTGAGGTCGTTGGTGCCGATCGTCACCACGATCGCGTCCGGAGGCCGCGGCAGCGTGATCCAGCCGGCCACGGCCCGCAGGCCCGAGGTCCGCGTGCCCGCGATGGCGCCGTTGACGGCGGGGTGCCCGCACAGGGTCGGCAAGTAGAGCCGCTCCATCTGCGAATCCCCGAGGAGCAGGCTGTAGGGCCCCACGATCTGCTTGAGCACCCCGGAGACCGCGAAGGCCCGCGCCTCCCGGAACGCGGCCACGCCCTGGCCGCCATCGGACCGATGGCCGACCAGCAGGTATCCGCCGAGCCCCACCGCCACCAGGACGGCCGCCGCGGCGACTCCCAAAATTCTTTTTCGCACCCGCCGCGTCCGATCCCGACGCCCCCGATGCGGGCGCACAAGCGCTGACGGACGCGGGCCTGTCAATCGCGACGCACGCCGGCTGCCGGCTCGTCATCCGCCGGTTATCCACAGGCACGGCGTTTTCCCCCGACATCTTCACGCCTGATTCGGTGGTTCTGATCATGGTTGAGGGCAGGTCAACGGAGAGCCCGCGCCATGAAGCCTGTGGAGATCGACCCGTCCGAGGTGCGCGCACCCCGCCAGGACGCGTCCGAGCGCGCGACGCCGCGCCTCGGGCGTCCGGCGGTGCTGGCCGCCCTGGCCGTGGCCGGGATCGGCGGCTGCGCGGGGCTGGCCGTCGCGGCCTATCCGACGGTCAGCGCGCTGCTGCGGCCCAAGCCGACCGAGGTCCATTTCGGCCGCGTCGCCGACATGCCCGAGATCAAGGACGGCATCCCGGCCCTGCGGACGGGCCCGGCTCCGACCGTGCGCAAGGTCGAGATCCCGCCGGCGACGCCGCCGGCCGCAGCCGTCGCCCTGCTCGATCCGAAGCCGGCCGCGCCGCCGGCCTCCCTGTCCGTTCCGGCGCCTTCCGCCGACGTGGCCGCGACCGGAACCGCCCTGGTCGCGCCGCCCCCGCCCCCCGCCAAGGTCCCGGAGACGCCCCGTCCGGCGCCGGCGGCCAAGCAGGTCGTCGCGGCCCGGGAGGTGGCGACGCCCCGCGAGACCCCGGCGCCGGTGCGCCCGCGCGCCACCGAGCCCGCGCCGCTGCCCCCGGCCCGCGCGGTGCAGGCCAAGCCCGCCGCCCCGCGCGAGAAGACCGCCGAGGAGAAATCCGCGAAGGGCGAGACGTCCGCAAAGCCCGCCCATGCCCGGGAGGCCAGAGCGGAGACGCCGCGGCCCGCGCCGGCCAAGCCGGCGTCCGAGAAGGCCGCGGCCGAGAAGCGCCCGGCCGAGCGCACCGCCGAGAAGCCAGCCACCCGGCGCGAGAAGACCGACGCCGCGCAACGCACGGCCTCCGCTCAAGTCCCGGCTGCCGCGCCGCCGGAGGAGCCGACCCGCTTCCTGGGCGTGCCGCTCCCGGACCTCGCGCCGGCCGGCCGGGCGATCAAGGACACCGTGAAGGATACGGTGGACGCCGTGATCGCGTTCCCGAGCCGGCTCTGACCGGATTGCACGGGAACCGCCGGCTCGGGTGAGCCGGCGGCGTTCGTGATCGTGACGCGGTCGTCGGTCGTCCCGGGCGCTATCCCGCCCGGGCCGCGCCGTCGAGGAGTTCGAGCACCAGCCCGTCGCGATGCGGCCGGCCGTACTCGTCGATGGCCTCAACGGTGAGGCGATGGGTGCCTGCGCGCAGGTCCCGCGGCAGGCGCGCGGTCCAGAGATGCGAGCACGGCTCGGCCTTCACCCACGATTTCTTGGTCGCGGCGTTGCGGGCGTAGAGCGCGGCGACGAACGGGTCCGGCCGGCGCGTCCGGGTCATCGGGATGAGCGGCCCGTCGCCGATGCGGAACGCCACCATGCTGCGCGGCCCGCCATCGAACAGGTTGACCACCACGTTCGTGCCGCCCGCGCTCTCGGCCGGGATCGTCGCGCCGAGGAGCTCGTAGAGGCGCGTGTCCGGCAGCCGGGCGAGGTCGTCGCCGTGGAACTGGCTCTCCAGCACGATCCGCATCTGGCGGCCCGCATCGTCGCTCGCCGGGACGTAGCGGGTCGTGTAGGTCCGCCCGCCGGCGATGCTCAGCACGTGGAAGCCGTGCGGGGTGCCGTCGCGGCTGTCGGCGGTGGCGATGCCGCGCCGGTCCGGCGGGCCGCTCCACCACGAGCCCGAGACCGCGGTGAGGACGTGGTGGTGATGAGCGTCCCCACCCTCGGCGCCGGCCCGGCCGTCGGGCCCGAGGTAATGGTGCTCGGTGGTGTGGGTGTGGCCCGAGACGCTGACGGACGGGCGTCCGGCCAGCAGCCGCAGCAGCTGCGCCCGGTCGGCGGTGCTGTTGGCCGGATCGTCGGGCCCGAGATCGTTCGTCAGCGGGATATGCATCGCCACCACCACGAGGCGGTCGGCGGGCACCTGCTTCAGCAGGTTCTCCACGAAGGCGAGCTGGCGCTCGCCGATCCGGCCCTCGTAGCGCCCGCCCCGGCTCGCCGTGGCGGTGCGGGCACCGAGATAGTTTACGTTGTCGAGCATCAGGAACAGCACGCCGCCGTGTTCCAGCGCGTAGTACGGCGCCCCGAAGGTGCGCTTGAAGGTCTCGCGGGAATGGCGGGCGTCGGGCGCCTCGAAGTTGAGGTCGTGGTTGCCGCCGAGATGGAACCACGGCACGCCGATCTGCGCCATGATGCGGTTCTGGCGCGGATAGAGCGAGAGGTCGTCGAACAGCACGTCGCCGGTCGTCATGCCGAATGCGACCTTGCCGAATGCGACCTTGCCGAACGCACCCCGCGTGCCGAGCACCCGGGCGACCGCGGTGTCGCGCACGAAGGTCAGCTCGGCGTGGCTCTCCGGCTGGGGATCGGTGAACAGCACGACGTCGAAGTCGCCGCTCTCGGGGCTCCGCGTCAGGCCGAAATCGACGGATGCGGGCAGCGGTCCGGTCGGCGCGATGCCGGGATAGCGCAGGGCGAGGTCCGGCGGCGTGCCGGCCGGCTGGTGCAGGTAGGAGAAATGCGGCAATCCGTCGGGTCCGGGCGGCAGGGAAAATCCCGTCGGCTTGATCACGAAGATCACCGCCTCGTCGCCGATCGGCAGGGCGTAGCGCCCCTGCGCGTCGGTGCGGACCACCTCGCGACCGTTCGAGACCAGCACGTCGGGCAGGCCCGGATCGTCGGGCCCGCGCCGACCCTTGGCACCGCGATCCTCGTAGACGATGCCGGTGGCCTGGCCGGCGGCTCGACCGTCCCCTTGGCCGACGCTCGGCCCGCCGGTTCCGCTCCCCTGGGCCCGGGCCGCGAGGGGAGCCAGGGCCAGGGCCGTCGCTCCGGCCAGGGTGGTGCGACGGGTGAGGGTGTGGTGGTCCGTCATCGTGGCCTCGTCCTCCCGGCCGCCCTGCCCGCCGGGGCGGAGCGAGGCGACGCGCTGGTGCGGCCCGGAGGCAACCACGGCTCCTTGACGGTTCGGTGACGGCAGGGCTCAAGCCGCCCGCACGTGCTCCAGGAAGCGGGCGACGCCCCGACGGAGGTCCTCGGACTGGTGCGACAGGGCGGACGCGGCGGCGAGCACCTGGTCGGCGGCCACGCCGGTCTCGCCCGCCGTGCCGGCAACGCTGTCGACGGTCTGCGTCACCACCCGGGCGCCGTTCGCGGCGTGCGAGGCGTTATCGACGATGTCGCGCGTGGCGGCCCCCTGCGCGTCGACCGCCGTGGCGATCGCACTCGTCATCCGGCTGACCTCCCGGATACGGTCGGCGATGCCGCCGATCGCCGCCACCGCCTGGCCGGTGGCGCCCTGGATGCGGCCGATCTGGCCGCCGATCTCCTCCGTCGCCCGGCCGGTCTGGCTGGCGAGCTCCTTGACCTCGGCGGCGACGACGGAGAAGCCGCGCCCCGCCTCGCCGGCCCGGGCGGCCTCGATGGTGGCGTTGAGCGCGGGAAGGTTGGTCTGGCTCGCGATGGCATCGACGATGCCCACGACGTCGCCGATCTTGGCGACAGCCCCGTTCACCTGCTGCACCAGGGCGGCGGTGCGGCCCGCCTCGTCGGTGGCCGTGCGGGCAAGGTCCGCGAAGGCCGCGGCGCGCTGCCCGATCTCGGCGACCGAGGTGCCCAGACGGCCCGCCGCCTCGGCGACGACGCCGCCGACCGGCGCCTCGAAGCGGTCGGCCATCTCGCGCGACCCGGCGCGCCGCTGCGCCTCGGCCGGGGCGAGGTGCGAACGCAGTGAGCCTCGGAGGAGGGATCCAGTGATCTCGGAGGCTTCTGGAGCCCTCCTTCGAGGTCAGTCGATCAGAAATCGCGTGCGATCTCTGATCGCCGACACCTCAGGATGAGGTTGCTGGTGGGATAGGCTATATGGATCGGTCGAACAGTCTCTACCAGTTCTCAACCGACCATTACGGCAGGACTATCAGCGCTCCTCAATCGAACCCGGTCTTGCCGCCACGCAGCTTCTTCACGTCGCCGCGGCGGCCCTTGTCCTCCAGCCGGCGCTTCTTCGAGGCGAGGGTCGGGCGGGTCGGGCGGCGCGGCGTCGGCGGCACGGCGGCCTCGCGCACGAGGTCGACGAGGCGCTCGCGCGCCTCGGCGCGGTTGCGCTCCTGGGTGCGGTGGTTCTGCGCCGTGATGACCAGGACGCCGTCCGAGGTGAGACGCCGCCCGGCGAGCTTCATCAGGCGGATCGCCACGGCGTTCGGCAGCGAGGGCGAGCGGCGCACGTCGAAGCGCAGCTGAACCGCTGACGACACCTTGTTGACGTTCTGCCCGCCCGGGCCGGAGGCGCGCACGAAGCTCTCGTCGAGCTCGGACTCGTCGAGGGTGATCCAGGGCGTGCATTCGAGACCCAACGACCGGCGCTCCCGAGAACCTGTGCGAGACGATAATTCCCGCCGCCATCCCACGAAACCGGCGCGCGCGCTACATCCCGGTCGTGCCCAGACCCTCCGCCCCCGCCGCACCGACCCGCAAGGCCCGCTCGCGCAAGGCCCCTTCGCGCAAGGCGCCCTCCGACGAGGTGACCTCCGGCGAGGCGCCCGTTCCCGCGCCGGCCGCTCCCGAGCCGTCTCCCGCCTCGCCAACGGCCTTGCCGCCCGCCTTCGCGGAGTGGTTCGCGGCGCGCGGCTGGGCGCCGCGGCCGCACCAGCTCGCGCTGCTGGCGACGGCGCAAGACGGGCGCTCGGCCCTGCTGGTGGCGCCGACCGGGGCCGGCAAGACGCTCGCCGGCTTCCTGCCGACCCTGGTCGAGCTGGCCGAGGGCGGCGGCAAGGGCGGCCTGCACACCCTCTACATCTCGCCGCTGAAGGCGCTGGCGGTCGACATCGCCCGCAACCTCGAGGCGCCGGTCGCCGGGATCGGGCTGGAACAGACGATCCGGATCGAGACCCGCACCGGCGATACCCCGTCGCACAAGCGGACCCGGCAGGTTGCGCGCCCGCCCCACATCCTGCTGACCACCCCCGAGCAGCTGGCGCTGCTGATCGCCCACCGGGAGGCCGCCGCGCTCTTCCGCGGCCTCAAGCGGGTGGTGCTCGACGAATTGCACGCCCTCGTCACCTCGAAGCGCGGCGACCTCCTGAGCCTCGGCCTCGCCCGGCTGCACCGCCTCGCTCCGGGGCTCGCCACCACCGGCCTGTCGGCGACGGTGCGCGAGCCCGACGCGCTGCGGCGCTACCTGGTGCCGCAAGTCGCCGAGCGAGGCTCCGAGCCGGCGATGGCCGACCTGATCACCGTCGAGGGCGGGGCCCGCGCCGACCTGCACATGCTGGAGACCGGCCGCACCCTGCCGCTCGCCGGGCATACCGCCTGGCAATCGATGCCGGCCGTCTACGACCTGATCCGGGGCCACAAGCTGGTGCTGGTCTTCGTCAACACCCGGCTCCAGGCCGAGTACACCTTCCAGGAACTCTGGAACCTCAACGACGACGGGCTGCCGATCGCGCTGCATCACGGCTCCCTCGATGCGACGCAGCGCCGGAAGGTCGAGGCCGCGATGGCGGCCGGCGTGCTCCGCGCCGTGGTCTGCACCGCGACCCTCGACCTCGGCATCGACTGGGGCGATGTCGACCTCGTGATCAACATCGGCGCGCCGAAGGGCGCGAGCCGGATCATGCAGCGGATCGGCCGGGCCAACCACCGGATGGACGAGCCCTCGAAGGCCTATCTGGTGCCCGCCAACCGCTTCGAGATGCTGGAATGCCGCGCCGCCCTCGACGCGGTCGAGGAGGCGGCGCAGGACACGCCCGATCCCCGCATCGGCGCCCTCGACGTGCTGGCCCAGCACGTGCTCGGCATGGCCTGCGCCGGGCCGTTTTCCGAGGACGAGCTCTACGAGGAGGTCCGGGCTGCCTCGCCCTACGCCGACCTGACCCGCGAGGATTTCGCCCTCGTCCTCGATTACGTCGCCACCGGCGGCTACGCGCTCAGGGCCTACGAGCGCTTCGCCAAGATCCTGCGCGGGCCGGACGGGCTGTGGCGGGTGCGCGACGCCCGCACCGCGCAGCAGTACCGGATGAATGTCGGCACGATCATCGAATCGACCAAGGTCAAGGTGCGGCTCGCCCGGCGCAACCGGACGAAACCCGGCGCCGTTCTGCCCGCGGGCGGCCGGGTGCTCGGCGAGATCGAGGAGGATTTCGCCGAGACGCTGACGGTCGGCGACACCTTCCTGTTCGCGGGCGAGATCCTGCGCTTCGAGGGCCTGCACGAGGACGAGGCGCTGGTCACCCGCGGGCCACCCGGCACCGATCCGGCGATCCCGAGCTATGCCGGCTCGAAGTTCCCGCTCTCGACCTTCCTCGCCGCCCGGGTGCGGGCGCTGATCGCCGACCCGTTCGAGTGGGACCGGCTCCCGGCCCAGGTCGCCGACTACCTGGTGCAGCAGCGCCGCCGCTCGGTGCTGCCGGGCCCCCGTGACCTCCTGGTCGAGACGTTTCCGCGGGCCAACCGCCACTACCTCGCCTGCTTCCCGTTCGAGGGCCGCCTCGCCCACCAGACCCTCGGCATGCTGCTGACCCGCCGCCTGGAGCGGGCCGGGATGCGGCCCCTGGGGTTCGCCGCCAACGATTACGGCCTCGCGGTGTTCGGCACCCGCGATTTGTCGGACCGCATCGCCCGCGAGCCCGGCTTCCTCGATGGGCTGTTCGCCGAGGACATGCTCGGCGACGACCTCGAGGAATGGCTCGACGAATCCGCGATGATGAAGCGCACGTTCCGCCAATGCGCCGTCATCGCCGGCCTGATCGAGCGCCGGCATCCGGGCCAGCGCAAGACCGGGCGCCAGGTCACGATCTCGACCGACCTGATCTACGACGTGCTGCGCAAGCACCAGCCCGGCCACCTGCTGTTGCGGGCGGCGCGCCAGGATGCGGCAACCGGACTCCTCGACGTGACCCGCCTCGGTATGATGCTTGCGCGCATCCAGGGGCGAATCATCCACCAGGCCCTCGACCGGGTCTCGCCGCTCGCCGTCAACGTCATGCTCGAGATCGGGCGTGAGCGGGTCTACGGCGAGGGGGCGGACGAGATCCTGGCCGAGGCCGAGGCCGCTCTCCTCGGCGAGGCGCTGGCATGACGGAACAGAGACCGGAGGGCGCCCCGCTCCGGCACAGGAAGACGATCACCGTGGCCGTGTCGCTGAAGCTCGAGAAGACCCACAAGACCCCCGGCGTGGCGCTCGCCGGCGAAACCCTCGTCCTCGACCTCAGCGGCGCCCTGTGGCTGCCCGAGCACCGGACGCTCGTCGTCTCCGATCTCCACCTCGAGAAGGGCTCGGCGTTCGCCGCCCGCTCGGGCCAGTTCCTGCCGCCCTACGACACCCGCGAGACCCTCGCGAACCTGCACGAGGCGGTGGCCCGCCTCGACCCGGCCCGCGTGGTGTGCTTGGGCGATTCCTTCCACGACGCGCAGGGGCCGGCCCGCCTCGACGTCGCCGACCGGGCGCTGATCGCAGCGCTGCAGGAGGGCCGCGACTGGGTCTGGATCTCAGGCAACCACGACCGGGCGGTGCAGGACGGTGTCGGCGGCCGCTTCGCCGACACCCTGGCGGTCGGCGGCCTGACGCTCCGGCACGAGCCCGCGGCGGCGCGTGAGCCCGGCGAGGTCGCGGGCCACTTCCACCCGGTCGGCAGAGTGGCGATGCGCGGCCGCGCGGTGCGCCGGCGCTGCTTCGTCCTCGACGGCACCCGCCTGGTGATGCCGGCCTTCGGGACGCTGACCGGGGGGCTCAACGTCCGCGACAAGGTCTTCGACGAGCTGTTTCCCGGCGGGTTCACTGCGCACCTGATCGGGGACGGGCGGGTCTTCGCGATCAGCCGGACGATGCTGACGCGGGAGTGAGCTACGGCGAGCCGAGAAACCCCGCCGCCAGCAGCGCCAGCCCAGCCACGCCCGAGAGCGCCAGCCGCAGCCGCCCGAGCCAGGCCGGCACCAGCCCGCGCCGCGGCAGGTCCTGGTCGACGAGGCCCCAGGCGAGGACCAGGGCGCCCAGCGCCCTGAGGTCCCAGGGGGCCGGCGCGAACAACGCCGCCCAGGCGACGAGCGAGGGCACGATCGCCACGGCGTAGTCGGCGCCCCGCCCCGCCGGCGAAGCGGCGGCCGCGCCCCAGCGCAGGCCGCCGAGGAACGAGGCGATCACGGCGCCGTAGGCGGCCAGCAGCGGGCGCGGCGACACCCCGAACAGCGACTGGCCGAGGATCACCAGGGCGGAGAGACCCAGGAACGGGATCAGGCCCCCGGCCCCGAGGACGAGGGCGGCGGGGGGAGCGGTGCGGGGCATCAGTCTCTCCGGAAGATCACGCTGGCGAGCCAGCCGGAGATGAGCGCCAGCGCCCCGACGGCAAGCCCGTAGGCCAGCGACCAATCGCGGGCGGCATCGGCGAGCCCCTGCTCGATGCCGGATTTCACCAGGTCGAACCGCGCCTCGTGGCGCGCGAGCGGCACGCCGCCGGCGAGCAGCACCACCTCGACGTCGTAGGCGCCGACCGGCGCGGTGGCCGGCAGCGGCGCGGTGGCGCGAAACACCGTCGGCGCCAGGAAGCGCACGCCGGATGCGGTCTCGGTGAACAGCCGCTCGCGCCGGCGCAGGCGCAGCAGCGCCTCGCGGAACGGATCGTCCGGCACCGGCGCCGCCAGGGTGAGGTCCGGCGCGGCGACGATCGCCGAGAGCCCGAGCCGCAGGCGCCGGCGCGTCGCCTCGTCGGCGAGGTCGGGCAGGGCCCGCGAGGACAGGACCGCCAGGAAGCTCGGCACCTCGGCGAATTTCTGCTGCGCGCGGTTGACCCAGACCGGGCCGAGGGCCTCCTTCTCGCGCACCGTCAGCGACTGGCGCGGCCCCCGGATCGTCACCACCACGTCGTAGCCGCCGGACCGCGCCGCCGCCTGGCCGTCGCGCTCGACCGCGCCGAACACCGCGACCGACGTGCCGGTATAGGTTGAGGTGACGGCGAGCCGGTTGAACGACAGGCTGACGACCAGGGATTCGGCCCGGGCCGGGCCAATGGAGAGCAGGCCGAGCAGGAGCAGGTGCGCGCGTGCCGGCACTTTGTTCGGACCGTGCCCGGGGCGCATTCAGCGCGCCTCCTGGACCACGATCGAGAACGGCTCCGCGGGCCGTAAGCCCAGCTCGACCGCGAAGCGCAGGCCGACCGCCAGGACCAGGATGGCGAGCAGGAACCGGAAGTACTCCGAGCGCAGGTTGCGCCCGGCCCGTGCGCCGAACTGCGCGCCGAACACCCCGCCGACGATCAGGATCACCGCCAGCACGACGTCGACCGCCTGGTTCTGCGTCGCGTGCAGCACCAGGGCGACGAAGCTGGTGCACAGGATCTGGAACTGCGAGGTGCCCACCACCACGCTCGTCGGCACCCGCATCAGGTAGAGGAGCGCCGGGACCAGGATGAAGCCGCCGCCGATGCCGAGCACCGCGCCGGCAAAGCCCACGAACAGCGCGAGGCCGAGGATCGGGATCACGCTGGCGTAGAGCCGCGAGCGGGGAAACCGCACCCGCAGCGGCCAGGCCATGTAGGCGGCATGATCCCCGCCGAGCCGCGCGGGCCGCGCCCGGCCGTGCCGGCTCGCCCAGAAGCCGCGCACGGATTCCGTGAGCATCAGCCCGCCCACCACCGTGAACAGCGTGACGTAGGCGACGGTGATGACGAGATCGAGCTGGCCCGCCCGCCGCATGGCGGCGAAGAACCAGACGCCGAGGCTCGTCCCGGCGAAGCCCCCCAGCACCAGGACGAGGCCGAGACGCCGGTCGAGGGCGTTGCGGCGGAGCGCCGCCAGCACGCTGGTGGTCGAGGAGGCGACGATCGGCGCGGTCTGGGTCGCGACGGCGACGGCCGGCGGGATGCCCATCACGATCAGGATCGGCGTCATCAGGAAGCCGCCGCCGATGCCGAACAGGCCCGAGATGAACCCCACCGCCGCGCCGAGCCCGATGAGGACGAGGACGCTGACCGGCATCTCGGCGATCGGGAGGTAGATCTGCAACGGAGGAGCGGTCCGGGACGGCGCGGGACCCCGATCCTAGACCATGTTTTCGCCGCTGGGGAAACCGGGCGGCAGGAAGGGCAATGAGTCCCTGTCCCGGAACGACGAAGGGCGCGGATCGCTCCGCGCCCTTCGTCGTTCCTCGGTCCGTTCAGACCTTGCCGGTGCTCCGGCCCGCTGCGAGCGGCGGCGGCGCGCCGATCAGCGACATGCCGCCGGCCGGCGAGGCGGTCTCGACCCGCATCGGCGGGGGATCGTTCGCCACCGGATCCGGCGTCTTCGCCTTCCAGGCCTCGGCGGCGGCGCGGGCGGCGGCGAGGTCCTTCGGAGCCAGCTTGGCCGCGACCTCGTCGCGCTTGCGGCCGGCATCGTCGTCGCCCTGCGCGGCAGCGGCGGCGAACCAGCCATAGGCCTGGGCCAGGTCCTGGTTGACCCCGAGCCCGCGGGCAAGGAGCACCGCGAGGTTGTACTGGCTGTCGCGCACGCCGTACTCGGCCGCCTTGCGGAACCAGTTCGACGCGGAGGCGTAGTCGGGCTTGCCGCCGGCGGCCCCCGACTCGGCCAGCATCACCGCGAGGTTGTGCATCGCCCGGACGTGACCCTGGATCGCCGCGCGGCCGTACCACAGCCGGGCCTTGTCCTGGTCGCGGACGAGGCCGAGGCCCTTCTCGTACTGGCTGCCGAGGCGGTACTGCGCGGGGGCGTAGCCGGCATTCGCCAGACGGTCGAACAGCTTGGCGGCGAGTGCGGCGTCCCGCGGCAGGCCGCGGCCATCGACGGTGCGGCTGGCGAGCTCGTAGATCGCGGCGCCGTCGCCCTCGAGCGCCGCCTGGCGCAGGGAGGACGCGCCGGCCGGGATGCCGGAGAGGTCGCCGCTCAGGGACGCCATGTCGGCGACCCGCGGCAGCGCCGGCTTCGCCGGCTCCAGCGGCTTGCCGAGATCGGAGACCTTGCCGAGATCGGCCGCCTTGGAGGGTTCCGAGGCCTTGGCCGCCTCCCCGGCCTTGGCGGCGTCGCCGGGCTTTGCCGCGA
This sequence comes from Methylobacterium ajmalii, assembly GCF_036448855.1. Taxonomy (NCBI): domain Bacteria; kingdom Pseudomonadati; phylum Pseudomonadota; class Alphaproteobacteria; order Hyphomicrobiales; family Methylobacteriaceae; genus Methylobacterium; species Methylobacterium ajmalii. Next base: position 22,840 of record NZ_JAZFXT010000060.1, on the reverse strand, counting down.
CGTCCGGCTTGCCGGAAGCTTCGGCCTCGGGCTTGGCGGGGGCGGCCTTCGCGGTCGACGCATCGCCCGGGACGGCGAGCGCCTTCGGGCCGGCATTGGCGACCGACTGGGTCGTGGCCGGGTCGACCGGCGCGGAGGCCTCGCGGGAGGTCGTTGCGCCGCCGAGCCGCGGACCGGAGGTCTGCAGGGCCTGCAGCGTCCCGAGCGCCAGCACGATCGCCGCGATACCGAGGAGGAGCGGCCGCCGGCGACGCTCGATCGCGCTCCGCAGCCGCTCGACCAGGCTGCCACGGACCTCGCCGTCCCGCTCGGCCGCCGGCATGGCGGCGGCGGTGCCCGAGGCTTCGGCGGCGGCGGCCTGAGCGGCCCGGCGGGCGGCGGCGATGAAGCTCGCCTTGATGTCGCCGGCCGGCATCTCGGGCGCGGGCGCCTCGGCCGGCGCGGCCTGCGGCTGGCGCGGGCGCGAGGCGCCGGGCTCCAGCATCTCGTCGGCGGGGCTCGCCGGTCCGGTCCGGAGGGCGGGGCGCTCCGCCGGGGCGGCGCTCTCGCGCAGCGTGTCGCGCAGGTTGCGGGCCGCGCGGCGCGGCGGCGCGGCGAGTGCCGGCGCCGCCTCCTCGGCGCGGATCTCGGCGGGCGCCAACCGGGCGACCAGCTGCTCGAGGGCCGCGTGCACGCCCTCCATCGTCGCCTGCATGCGCTTGTCGGACGCGGCCTGCTGGGCGCGCATGTCGGCGAGCGCGGACTGGAGGCCGCCCAGCCCCTCGGCGGCGACCGCGCCCTTGCGCTCGGCCCCGAGCGAGTCGGCGACGCTGCGGGCGGCGCGCTCCGCCGCGGCCTGGATCGGCGCCTCGTCGCGCAGGAGCGCGACCTGGGCGAGGAGGTCGCCCATCGTCCGCTCGAGGCCGGCGAGCGCCGGGTCGCTGCCGCGGGTGTCGATGCGGCCGGCCAGCGCCAGGACCTGGCGCTCGAGCCCGTCCAGGGTCTCGCCGCCGGCGCCCGGGCCGACCCGGTCGAGCTTGTCGGCGAGGCTGCGCAGCATGCCGTGGATCGACGCGAGGTCGCTGCTCGGCAGCGCCGGCTGGCGCAGGGCCTCGCCGATCTGCTCGAGGCGCTCCATCACGTCGCCGACGGTGTTCACCGCCGCGACCTGGTCGACCTTGGCCGAGAGGGCGTCGATGCGCCCGAGGATGTCGCCGGCCGCGTTCGGCTGGTCGCGCCGCTCGGCCCGGAGGTCGTCGATCTTGCGGTCGAGGTCGGCGATGCCCTGGACGAGGGCCGGCGCATCCGCGGCCGGGGCGCGCACGCCCTCACGGATCTCCTCGAGCAGCGGCCGCAGCTCGTTCATCAGCGCCGGGCTGTCGAGCATGCCGTCGCCGAGCCGGGTCACCGTCTCGGTCAGCTCGTCGACGGACCGGGCGAGGTTCTGCACCCGGGCGGGCTCGGCGAGGATCGCGATCTGGGCGCGGATCTCGTCGAGCTCTCCGAACAGCTTGGCGAGCGCGTCGCGGTCGGCGAGGCCGGCGCGGTCGGGGTCGAGCGCGCCGTCGGCCTGGCGGGCCAGACGCTCGACGTCCTGCGCGACCCGTGCATGCACGTCGGCGGCGACCTCCTCGGCGAGGCGGCCGACCTGGACCCGCATCAGGTCGATGGGACCGGCGACCGCCACGAGGTCGGCCGGATCGCGGGCCCGCTGCACCTCGTCGGCGAGGGTGCGGACCGCCTGCTCCAGCGTCACGAGGTCGCCGCTGGTCGCGAGCGAGCCGATGGATTCGCGCAGGCGGGAGGTCTCGGCCTGCAGGCCGGCGATGGCCGGCGAGAGGGCGTCGGCGGCGGCTTCCGTGCTCTCGACCACCCGGGCGAGGTCGCGCCGCAGGCCGTCGACCAGGATCTCGCCCTCCTCCTCGGGAGAGCCTTCGTCCAGCTGCTGCTGGCGCTGGCGGATCTCCGCCACCGCGGCGGCGAGGCTGTCGGGGACCGGGCGGCCGCGCCGGCCGACCGGGCGCGGGGCCGGCTCGCGCGTGACGGTCTCGGACAGGCGGGTCTCGATGCCCTTCACCGCCTTGGCGACAACCTCGTCCGTTGCCTCGCGGCCCTCGGTGATGCGCCGGTCGATCGCGTCGAGGCGCCGGCCGATCGCCGCCACGGCCTCGATAAGCGCGGCGTCGCCCGAAATCGTCGCCGGGATCGAAGCGGACGGAATCGCCGTGGCCGTGACCGGAGCCTGGGCCGGGACCGGCTGCGCGGGCGCCGGCGGGGAACGGACGGGCTCGGCGACCGGGCCGCGCGCCGCGCGGGGGCGCTGGTGGCGCGGTCCGTCATGATGCCACGAGCGGTCGCCCCGACGGGTCTCCTCGGGATCGGCCGGGAGATAGGCCTGAGCCTGGAACGCATCGTTGCGGGTGCGGCGGGAACCCGCGGCCGCACGGCGTGGTTGCTGACGCACCCCGGCTCGGGCCGACCCCTGGCTGATCGCTTCCGCCAGCCACTCATCCACCGACAGGCCGGCGCGCCGTGCCGCCTCGCGGGCGGCGTCGCGCAGCTCCGGATCGAAGGCGTCGAGGGTAGGAGCGGTCCGTCGCATGGCGGGCTCTGCGCAAGGGTGGCCGAAGGGTCTCGCGGATAGGCACCGGCCGGGGCCGGTCGAAACCCGGCACCCTGCTCGATCGTGAAGATCCGGTCAGCGGCCGCGGCCTGAAAGGTTTCTCCGGGCACTTTCGTTCGACACGGTAAACAAGTGGTTAAGGACCCGCCCGAGCGGCCGCCAGGGAATGGAATCGCTGCCATACGGTTGCGCACGCAACATGATTTTGAGCGATTTATGTTCACAACCACAGCGCGTTATCCGGGTTCGCGCCGGGCGGATTTGGGCGATTTTTGCCGACGATCCGGAACGTAACGGTAAGCCGTTTTTCGCTATAAGCTGTTAATACATAAGCCTTTTTACCGTAAGTAACACACGCCCAAGTTGGCCTTACCTTTCCCTAAGGGAGGTCATTTGACCTTCTTTGTGTCATCACGGTGCCGATTGGTGCTGGTGGTTTCGGACGCGTCTCGCGGCCCAACGGGGGAAGACGGCATGGCTTATGATCGGCAGACCGAGAGCGGCAGGGGGGCGTCGGTCCGCTCCGGCGGATCCGCGTCGCGCACCGGCCGTCCCTCGGGGCGCTCGACCGCGCCGGCGACCCTGACCATCGGCGACCTCGCCGAGGAGTTCGGCGTCACCCTGCGGGCGCTGCGCTTCTACGAGGCGAAGGGCCTGCTGCATCCGCAGCGCCGCGGGACGACCCGCCTCTACACCGAGGACGATCGCTCGCGCCTCGCCACCATCCTGCGCGGCAAGGAACTCGGCTTCACGCTGCGGGAGATCGCCGCGATGGTCGACGGCGACGAGCTGGCGGAGACCGGGACCGGCGGCGCGCTCGCCCTCAGCCCGGCCCAGGTCGCCGAGCAGATTACCCATCTGGAGAACCAGAAGGCCGAGATCGAGCGTGCGCTCGAGGCCCTGCGCGGCTACGGCAAGGCCGTCGCCAGCGCCTGACGACCGCCCGGCGGCGCCTTGCGGGGGCAGGCGCCGCCCGGAACCGTGACCCGACGATCCGACACCACGATACGCCGTTCCGGCCGCGTCTTGCCGGCGACGTCTTGCCGGCCGTTTCACCCGTGACACCTTGGCCGACGCGTCGCCCCCCTTCCGTTCCCCACCGAGATAGTTTAGATATGAACTATCTCGCCGCGGCCGACGCCGTGCGCGGGGAAGGATCTGATCCTGGGAGCGGGGGAAACATGCCGAGCTACAAGGCGCCGGTGGAGGACGTGCTGTTCCTCCTCAACGACGTGTTCGGATTCGCGCGCTACAGCAACCTTCCGGGCTTCGCCGACGCGACGCCCGACGTGGTGGAGGCGGTGATCGCCGAGGGCGCGAAGCTCTGCGAAGAGGTGCTGGCGCCGCTCAACCGCGTCGGCGACACGGAGGGCTGCACCCGCCACCCGGATGGCAGCGTGACGACGCCGAAGGGCTTCAAGGCCGGCTACGACGCCTACGCGGGCGGCGGCTGGATGGGCCTCTCGATGCCGGCCGAATATGGCGGCCAGGGCCTGCCCCATACCCTCAACAGCGTGATGCAGGAATTCGTCTCCGGCGCCAACATCGCGCTCGGCATGTATCCGGGCCTGACGCAAGGCGCCATGGCCGCCCTCCTGGAGCACGGCTCCGAGGAGCAGAAGCAGACCTACCTCCCCAAGATGGTCGAGGGCACCTGGACCGGGACGATGAACCTGACCGAGCCGCATTGCGGCACGGATCTCGGCCTCCTGAAGACCAAGGCCGTGCCGAACGGCGACGGCTCCTACGCGCTCACCGGCACCAAGATCTTCATCTCGGCGGGCGACCACGACCTGTCGGAGAACATCATCCACCTGGTGCTCGCCCGGATCGAGGGCGCGCCGGCCGGCACCAAGGGCATCTCGCTCTTCGTGGTGCCGAAGTTCCTGGTCGGGCCCGACGGGACGGTGGGCGCCCGCAACGGGGTGTCGTGCGGCGCCATCGAGCACAAGATGGGCATCCACGGCAACGCCACCTGCGTGATGAACTACGACGGCGCCACGGGCTGGCTCGTCGGCGAGGCCAATCGCGGTCTCAACGCGATGTTCGTGATGATGAACGAGGCGCGGCTGGCCGTCGGCATCCAGGGCCTCGGCCAATCCGAGGTCGCCTACCAGAATGCTGTCGCCTACGCCCGCGACCGGCTCCAGGGCCGTTCGCTCACCGGCGCCAAGGCGCCCGAGAAGGCCGCCGACCCGATCATCGTCCACCCGGACGTGCGCCGGACGCTCATGACCATCCGGTCCTTCAACGAGGCGGCCCGGGCCCTGGTCATCTGGACGGCGCTCCAGGCCGACATCGCCCACCGCTCCGAGGATCCGGCCGCCCGCCAGGCGGCGGAGGACCACATGGGCCTGCTGACCCCGGTGGTGAAGGGCGTGTTGACCGACCGGGGCTTCGCCAACGCGGTCGACGCCCAGCAGATGTTCGGCGGCCACGGCTACATCGAGGAATGGGGGATGTCGCAATTCGTGCGCGACGCCCGCATCGCCCAGATCTACGAGGGCGCGAACGGCATCCAGGCGATGGACCTCGTCGGCCGTAAATTGCCGCGCGACGGCGGCCGGGCGATGATGCGCTTCCTCGCCGAGGTCGAGGGCTTCTGCAAGGAGAACGCCGAGGACGAGAGCCTCAAGGTGTTCACCGCCCCCCTGATGAAGAGCCTCGGCCACCTGCAGCAGGCCACGATGTGGCTGATGCAGAACGCCATGGCCAAGCCCGACAACGCGGGCGCCGCGGCGACCGACTACATGCACCTGATGGGCCTCGTCGCCATGGGCTACATGTGGGGCCGGATCGCGAAGGCGACCGCCGAGAAGAAGACCTCCGGCGAGGGCATCGCCGAGCGCCTCGACGCGCGGCTGGCCACCGGCCGCTTCTACGTCGAGCGCGTGCTGCCCGAGACCGGCACGCGGCTCGCCCGGATCTCGGCCGGGTCGGACGCCGTGATGGCGGTGCCGGCGGAGCTGTTCTAGGCGCTGCGGTCGACCATGGGTGCCTGGGGGCTGGGAGCTTTCGAGAACGACGGCGCTTTCGAGAGTTTCTGTCGTGTGCGGGACGGCAAGATCGACGCGATTGCGCAAGCTTTCGCGTCGGCCCTGGCGCAAGCGGACTATCTGGAGGTCGACGCAGGGCAAAATGCCGTTGCTGCAGCCGAGATGGTCGCGACCGCCTATGATCGACCGGATCGGAAACTGCCCGACGACATACGAGACATCATCGCGGCTCAAGCGGCGAGGATTCGCGACGTTCCTGAGCTGATCGGACAAGCCCGCGCCTCCCTCGCGCGGGTCTTGACGGACGGTTCGGAGATCGCGGAACTCTGGGACGAAGTGGGCGAAAGTGCCGAGTGGCGTGAACGAGTCACCGATCTCGATCGACGCCTGAACGACATCAAGGGTGCGTAGCACCATCGGGCACTCTCGAGTGCCCAACATTCGCGATATGCGGCGAAGCATGCCAGAGCCTCCCCCCAGAAGGGGCGGCCTGAGGAGGACGAGATGCCCGACGCCTACATCTACGACCACGTCCGCACGCCCCGCGGCCGCGGCAAGCCCGACGGCTCGCTGCATGAGGTGACGGCGCTCCGCCTCGCCGAAACCGCCTTGCGCGCCCTCAAGGACCGCAACTCCCTCGACACCAAGCTCGTCGACGACGTGGTGCTGGGCTGCGTCGATCCGGTCGGCGAGGCCGGCGGCGACATCGCGCGCGCCGCGGCGCTCGTGGCCGATTACGGCATCCACGTCCCGGGCGTGCAGATCAACCGGTTCTGCGCCTCGGGCCTCGACGCGGTGAACTTCGCCGCCGCCCAGGTGATGAGCGGCCAGCACGACATGGCGGTCGGCGGCGGCGTCGAATCGATGAGCCGCATCGGTATCGGCGCGTCGGGCGGCGCCTGGCCGGTCGACCCGGCCATTGCCATCAAATCGTACTTCATGCCGCAGGGCGTCTCGGCCGACCTGATCGCCACCAAGTACGGCTTTTCCCGCGACGAGTGCGACGCCTACGCGGTCGAATCGCAGAAGCGCGCCGCCCGCTCCTGGGAGGACGGCCGGTTCAGGAACTCGGTCGTGCCGGTGCGCGACGTCAACGGCCTGACGCTGCTGGACCACGACGAGCACCGCCGGCCGAGCACCGACATGCAGTCGCTGGGATCGCTCAAGCCCTCCTTCGTGCAGATGGGCCAGATGGGCGGCTTCGACGCCGTCGCCATCGACGCGCATCCGGACGTCGAGGCGGTCGAGCACGTCCACCATGCCGGCAACTCGTCGGGCATCGTCGACGGCGCCGCCGCGGTGCTGATCGGCTCGCAGGAAGCCGGCGAGAAGGCGGGCCTGAAGCCCCGCGCCCGCATCCGGGCGTTCGCCAATATCGGCTCGGACCCGGCCCTGATGCTGACCGGCCCGGTCGACGTGACCCGCAAGGTGCTGGCGCGCGCCGGGATGAGCGTCAGTGACATCGACCTGTTCGAGGTCAACGAGGCCTTCGCGGCGGTGGTGCTTCGCTTCCTCCAGGCCTTCGACGTCGATCCGGCCAAGGTCAACGTCAACGGCGGCGCCATCGCGCTCGGCCACCCGCTCGGCGCCACCGGCGCGATGATCCTCGGCACCGTGCTCGACGAGCTGGAGCGGACGGGCAAGCGGACCGCCCTCGTCACCCTCTGCATCGGCGCCGGCATGGGCACCGCCACCATCATCGAGCGGGTGTGAGCCTGATGCGTCCCCTCCCCCGCCTCGCCGCCGGGCTCGCCCTCGCCCTCGTGCTGGCCGGCACCGCCCGGGCCGACGACGAGCGCCTGACGCTCGCCCGCGACATCGTCACCAAGACGGTGACGCGCAACCTCACGGCCGCCTTCAAGCAGGCCGAGGAAAAAACCCTCTCGGCGATGACCGCCGAGCAATCGGCCAAGCTGCGCCCGGACCTGGAGAAGACCTTCGCGCAGGAGCGCGACGGCCTCGTCGACGGGCTCGCGAAGGAATACGCGCAGAAGTTCGATGCGGCCGAGCTGAAGCGGCTGGCGGCGATCTACGACGACCCGGTCTACCAGAAGTTCCAGGCGCTCAACGCCGATCCGACCTCGATGGTCACCACGATCACCAAGGACGCGGTGACCAAGATGATGAACCTGCTCTCGCTGGCGGCCCTGTCGCAGCAGGGCAACGGCCAGGCCCCCGCGCCCGGGGCGGCTCCCGCCCCCGCTCCGATGCCCGCACCGGCCCCGGTGCCCGCCCCGGCCAAGCCGTAATCGCTCTCACGAGGCCTTCGCCATGAACCTCACGAATTTCCGCTTCGAGACCGATGCCGACGGCGTGGCGCTCGCCACCTGGGACATGCCCGGCCGCTCGATGAACGTCGTCACCCCGGAGGTGATGGACGAGCTCAACCAGATCGTCGACGCCGTGGTGGCGGACGCCGCCATCAAGGGCTGCGTGATCACCTCGGGCAAGGACACCTTCTCGGGCGGCGCCGACCTGACGATGCTCCAGGGCCTCGGCGTCGAGCACGCCCGGCTGTCGCGCGAGCGCGGCGAGGAGGAGGCGATGCGCTTCTTCTTCGAGGAATCGCGCCGGCTGACGCTCCTCTACCGCAAGCTCGAGACCTGCGGGAAGCCGTTCGCGGCGGCCGTGCACGGCACCTGCCTCGGCGGCGCCTTCGAGCTGGCGCTGGCCTGCCACCACCGGGTGCTGTCGGATGACGACAAGACCCGCGTCGGCCTGCCGGAGATCAAGGTCGGGCTGTTTCCGGGCGCCGGCGGCACTCAGCGCGTCGCCCGCCTGATGCAGACCGGCGACGCCCTGCAGATGCTGTTCAAGGGCGAGCAGATCCGCCCGCTGATGGCCCGCAACATGGGCCTCGCCCACGCGGTGGCGCCCCGCGCCGAGATCGTCGCGAAGGCGAGTGAGTGGATCAAGGCCGGCGGCTCGGCCGTCGCGCCCTGGGACCAGCCGAAGTTCAAGGCGCCGTCCGGCAAAGTCTACTCCCCCGCCGGGATGATGACCTGGCCGCCGGCCAACGCCATCTACCGCCGCGAGACCCACGACAACTACCCCGCCGCCAAGGCGATCCTGCACGCCGTCTACGAGGGCCTGCAGCTGCCGATGGACTTGGCGCTCAAGGTCGAGAGCCGGTACTTCGCCAAGATCCTGCGCTCGCCGGAAGCGGCCGCGATGATCCGCACCCTGTTCCTGTCGATGGGCGAGCTCAACAAGGGCGCCCGCCGGCCGAAGGGCGTCGGTGCGGTCTCGCTCAAGAAGGTCGGTGTCGTCGGCGCCGGCTTCATGGGGGCGGGCATCGCCTACGTCTCGGCCAATGCCGGGCTCGAGGTCGTGCTGGTCGACCAGTCGGCGGAAGCGGCCGAGAAGGGCAAGGCCTACGCCCACAAGCTCGTCTCCGACCAGATCATGAAGGGCCGCGCCAAGACCGCCGACCGCGACGCGCTCTTGTCCCGCATCACCGCGACCAGCGATTACGCGGCGCTCGCCGGATGCGACCTCGTGGTCGAGGCGGTGTTCGAGGACCCGAAGGTCAAGGCCGAGGTGATCGCCAAAGTCGAGGCGGTGATCGGGCCCGACGCGATCTTCGCCTCCAACACCTCGACCCTGCCGATCAGCGGACTCGCCAAGGCCTCGTCGCGATCCGCGCAGTTCATCGGCATCCACTTCTTCTCGCCGGTCGAGAAGATGATGCTGGTCGAGATCATCATGGGAGAGGCGACCGGCGAGCGCGCGCTGGCGGTGGCCCTCGACTACGTCCGGGCAATCAAGAAGACCCCGATCGTCGTCAACGACGCCCGCGGCTTCTTCGCCAACCGCTGCGTCGGCGCCTACATCCTCGAAGGCCACCTGATGCTGGCCGAGGGCGTGCCGGCGGCGATGATCGAGAATGCCGGGCGCCAGGCCGGCATGCCGGTGGGCCCGCTCTCGCTCAACGACGAGGTCGGCGTCGACCTCGCCCTCAAGATCGTCAAGGCGACGAAGGCACAGGTCGGCGAGGCTGCCGTCAATCCGCACCAGGAGCGTCTGCTCACGGCGCTGGTCGAGGGCGAGGGCCGGCTCGGGCGCAAGAACCGCAAGGGCTTCTACGATTATCCCGAGCAGGGTTCGAAGAAGCTGTGGCCGGGGCTGCGCGACCTGCAGGAGACGAAGGTCGACCCGGATTCGGTGGACTTCTCGGAGCTGAAGCAGCGCCTCCTCGTCACCCAGGCGCTGGAGGCGGCCCGCACCGTCGGCGAGGGCGTCGTCACCGATCCGCGCGAGGCCGATGTCGGCTCGATCCTCGGCTTCGGCTTCGCGCCGTTCACCGGAGGCGCCCTGTCCTACATCGACTTCATGGGCGCGGCGCGGTTCGTCGAGCTGTGCCGCACGCTGGAGGCCAAGCACGGAGCCCGCTTCGCCCCGCCGGCGACCCTGGTGGCGATGGCCGAGCGCGGCGGCACCTTCTACGGCGAGGCGGCGAAGAAGGCCGCGTGACAGGCGCGCGGCGCGAAAGCCGGGTCGACCTGCTTGCCCGGCTCGCCCCATTCAACACCTCATCCTGAGGCGTCAGTCCATCGAAGATGGACTGACCTCGAAGGAGGGTTCCAGTGATCGCGAGACGTCTGGAGCCCTCCTTCGAGGCTCCCTTCGGTCGCACCTCAGGATGAGGCGGGGGGTTGGGATGGGCGAGGGCATGAGATCAGAGCGAACGCGAGACGATCCCGCCCTGCCATCTGCCTGAGATGCATCACGGGCATCCTGTCCGGGCGGCGCCTTCGCCGTCTGGAACGACCGTGTGACGAATCAGAACACTCCTTCGCCCGCCCGCCGGATCGTGCTGGTGGCGAATGTCGCGGCGGGCTCGCTGGTCGATGGAGGATTGACGCCGGAGGTCCTCGGCAAGCGCCTGGAGGCGGCGGGCCTGGACGTGGTGGCCGAGCCGCGCCCGGATGCGCCCCTGCCCGAACGGCTGGAAGCCGCGGCGACCATGCCCGATATCGACGCCGTGGCGGTGGCCGGCGGCGACGGGACCCTGGCCTGCGCCGCGCAGGCCCTGACCGGCAAGCAAGTCCCCCTCGGCATCCTGCCGCTCGGCACCATGAACCTGCTGGCGAAGGACCTCGGGCTGCCCCTCGACCTCGACGCGGCGGTGCAGGTGCTGGCGACCGGCACGGTGCGGGCGATCGATGCCGGCGAGGTCAACGGCCACGTCTTCCTGATCAACTCGGTGCTCGGCCTGCCGGCCCGGATGGCCCGCCACCGCGAGGCGAAGCGCGGGCGGATGGGCGTGCTCGACGTGGTCAGGATGGGGGCCAGCCTCCTGCGCCATCTCGGGCGCTACCCGCGGGACCGCGCCGTGCTCACCCTCGCGGGCGAGAGCCGGCGCGTGCGCTTCCGGACGCTGGCGGTGGTCTGCGGCGACTACCGGGAAGGATTGGGCCAGGTTCTCTCGCGCGCGGGCGTCGACGGCGGGCACCTCACGCTCTACCTCGTCGAGAACCTGTCGGCGGCGCGGCTCGTGCGGCTCGGGCTCGGCTTCGCTGTCGGCGAGTGGCGCCGCCTGCCCGACCTCGAACGGCACGAGACCGACGCCCTGACGCTCGACGCCCGCAAGGCCCTGCGGGTCATGAACGACGGAGAGGTCGTGCTGATCGCCCCACCCCTGCACTACCGCCTTCGCGCGTCCGCCCTGCGGGTCCTCGTACCGGCGGAGGATCCCCGGTGAAGCGGATCGCCCATATCTCGGACCTGCATTTCGGCCGCACCGACCCGGCCGTGGTGGAAGGCCTGGTGGCGGAGCTGAACCGCGACGGCCCGGACCTGATCATCATCTCGGGCGACTTCACCATGCGGGCCCGCACCCGGGAATACCTGGAGGCCAAGGCCTTCCTCGACCGGCTGCCGCATCCCTGGATCGCCGTGCCGGGCAACCACGACATCTCGCCGTTCCGGCTCTGGCAGCGCTTCTTCCATCCGTTCCGGCGCTACAAGCGCTACGTCGCGCCCGAGACCGAGCCGGTCTTCCAGGACGACGAGATCGCGGTGATCTGCCTCAACACCGTGCGGACCTGGGCGCCGGAGACCGACTGGTCGCAGGGCAAGATCACCCGGGCGCAGATCCGCCGCACGGAAGCCAAGCTCGACGCCCTGCCGCCGGGGCTGTTTCGCATCGTGGTCGGCCACCACCCGTTCATGCCGCCGCCCTGGGACGAGGAGGCGCGCCTGGTCGGCCGGGCCGACGAGGCGCTCGACGCCTTCCAGCGCCACGATGTCGGCCTGACGCTCGCCGGCCATCTCCACCGCGGCTACGCCCGCTTCGCCGAGCCGACCCCGGACGGCCCGAAGGCCGAGCTCGACCGGCCGGTAGCCGAGGCGAGCGCCCGGCGCCTGCTCGCGGTCCAGGCCGGCTCTGCCACCTCGACGCGGCTGCGCGGCAACGAGCCCAACGCCTACAACCGGATCACGGTGGAGAACGGGGTCGCCACCGTGCAGGTGCGGCTGTGGACCGGCACGGATTGGTGCGACGCCGCCGAATCGGGCGCGGCGCGGTGCGCGGCCCCCGAGTGACGAATCAGGCGGCCGGCGGCAGGGCCGCCGTCACCTCGATCTCGACCTTCATCTCCGGTCGCAGCAGGCCGGCCACCACCACCAGGGTCGCGGCCGGCCGGATCTCCCGCAGCACCCGGCCGCAGACGGTGAGCACCGCCTCGGCGTCCGTGCGGTCGGTGACGTAGTAGGTGGCGCGCACGACCTGCTCCAGCGACGATCCCGCTTCGTCGAGCACGCCCGCGATGGTGCGCCAGCACGCCTCCGCCTGCGCCCCGGCCTCCTCCGGCAGGGTCATCGCGGCATAGTCGTAGCCGGTGGTGCCGGCGACGAACACGAAGCCGTTCTGCACCACCGCGCGGGAATAGCCGTAGTCGCGCTCGAAGCTGGAGCCGCCGTCGATCCGCCGCCGCATGTCCCCTGCCCTCCCGATTCGGCACGCGGACAGCATGGCGCGTCAGCCGGCCTCGCTCCAGCCCGCGAAGCCGGCGAGCGGCTCCTGGTCGTAAACCGCCATCAGGGCCCGCATCGCGGGCTCATCCCGCAGGCGGCCCTCCCTGGCCAATGCCGCCAGCCCCTCGAAGAAGCCCTCGCGACGGAGCGCCGGGGTGAAGGTCAGGGTGAAGCGCACCGGGGCATCGCCGCGATTGGCGAAGGCATGCGGCTCGCCGGGGCGCACCAGCACGAACTCGCCGGGGCCCGCCGTCACGTCGCGGTCGTTCAACCGCAGGGTGAGCGCGCCCTCATGCACCTCGAACGCCTCGGTCAACCGGGCGTGGCGGTGCAGCCCCGCCCCGGGCGAGCGCGCCGCCAGGGTGACGGCGTAGATGCCGATCGCGTCGCCGGTGGCGTCGCTGCGAGCGAGGTAGCGCACCCGCATCCCGCCGATCGTGACGCCGGTGCCGGGTTCGGGGCTCGTGTCCATGGCGGGGCTCCTCGTCCGGGGGCGGACCTGAAACAACGCCGGGTCAGGGCTTCAGGATGCGGACCGGGGTGATCACCGCGCCGATGATGACCAAGGTCTGCAAGCCGATCGCCCCGACGACCAGTTGATGACGTCGGTCTTCGCTTCGGCCACCTGTGACTTGATCTCGGATCGGAGCGTCGCATCCATCGTCCGGATGTCGCTGGCGACCACCTTGACCTTTGCGCGAAGGCTGGTCTCGACCGTCGTTATGTCCGTCCGCAGGGCCGATTCGGACGCCTTCACGTCGGCCTTAACCGCGAGATCACCCTGTACCGCCTCCAAGATCGCTTCGGCGAAGCCCTCAGCCTGATCCGGCGACAGCTTCTCCTTGTCCCGCAGGGTGCGAGCCAGCTTCAGGGTGTCGAAAGCGACGGCGGTCATGCAGCGCGTCCGGGCACGCGATCATGCCTCGATCGAGGGTAGCCCCTCGACCGTTCCACCGCCATCCTTTCCCTAAGTAAAAACCCCGCCCGGATCGCTCCGGGCGGGGTTCGTCACTTACTCAAGTCGTTGAGGTTTCGGCCTTACTCGGCCGCGACCTTGTGGGCCTGCGAGCCGTCGGTGTAGGTCTCGGGCTTCAGGCGCTGGCCCGGGGCGGCGCGGCCCGGCAGCGGCGGCAGGGCCTTGGCCTTCTCGAGGTCGATGCCGGCGCCCTCCGCGACGCGGCGGCCGTAATCCTCGTCGGCGTGCCAGAAGTGCCAGACCATCCGAAGCTGGATCGCCTCGGGGCACTCCTTCATGTCGGCCACGAGGTTGGCGATCAGGTCGTCGCGCTCCCAATCCTCGAAGGAGCGGTAGCGCACGCCGGCCTGGGTGTAGTCGTCCTCGGTGCGGCTGGTCTGGTAGCGGCCGAGCTTGCCCTCGACCGGCTGGTGGTACTCGCGCGCGGGCTTGGGCGCCTCGCGCAGGCCCTGAGCGAGGGTGCTCGGCTCGTAGTTGATGTGCTTGTTCTCGCCGACGCCGTCGACGTAGAACGTCATCTGGCCGTCGCGCTGGTTGGTCGCGGTCTTCACGCCCGGAGCCGGCGCGTTGATCGGCAGCTGCAGGTAGTTCGGGCCGACGCGGTAGCGCTGCGTGTCCGAATAGGACAGGGTGCGCCCCTGAAGCATCTTGTCGTCCGAGAAGTCGATCCCGTCGACCAGCACGCCGGTCCCGAAGGCCGACTGCTCGACATCGGCGAAGAAGTTGTCCGGCACCCGGTCGAGCACCATGCGACCGCAGGGCAGCAGCGGGAACTGGTCCACCGGCCACAGCTTGGTGTCGTCGAGCGGATCGAACGACAGCTGGTCGTTGGGGCCGTCCGGCATGATCTGCACCGCGAACTCCCACTCGGGGAAGTTGCCGGCGGCGATGTTGTCGTACAGGTCCTTGGTCGCGTGACCGACGTCACGGCCCTGGATCTCGGCGGCCTGAGCCGAGGTCAGGTTGCGCACGCCCTGCTTCGGGATGAAGTGGAACTTGCACAGATGCGCCACGCCCTGGTCGTTGACCAGCTTGTAGGTGTTGACGCCCGAGCCCTCCATCTCGCGATAGTTGGCGGGGATACCCCACGGCGACTTCAGGTGGGTCACCATGTGGATCGACTCGGGGTGCGCCGCCACGAAGTCGAAGAAGCGCCAGGCCTCCTGGCGGTTGGTCACCGGGTCGGGCTTGAAGGCGTGGATCATGTCCGGGAACTTGATCGCGTCCCGGATGAAGAAGACCTTCAGGTTGTTGCCGACGAGGTCCCAGTTGCCGTCGACGGTCTTGAACTTCACCGCGAAGCCGCGCGGGTCGCGGGCGGTCTCCGGGCTCTCCTTGGCGCCGGCCACGGTCGAGAAGCGCACGAACATCGGCGTCTTCACGCCGGTCTCGTTGAGGACTCGGGCGCGGGTGTACTTGGAGGCCGGCTCGCCGCCGATCGTGCCGTAGGCCTCGAAGTAGCCGTGGGCGCCGGCGCCGCGGGCGTGCACGACGCGCTCGGGGATCCGCTCACGGTCGAAATGGGTGATCTTCTCGATGAACTGGTAGTTCTCGAGGGTCGCCGGGCCACGCTCGCCGACCGTGCGCAGGCTCTGATTGTCGCGGACCGGATGGCCCTGGCGGGTCGTCAGGATCGGGCGTTGGTCGCTCATGGAAACTCCTTTGACGTGCAGGCACGGGGTGCCCGGACGGATCACCGCGGGGACACCGTGCGAGAGACCGCTCACATGGGGTCGGTGGGCGGGCAGCCCAACACCCTCGAACTGGTCTCGCTCCAACCTATGACCCCTGCGTGACCCGAAAACAAATGCATCGTTGCGAAGTTTGCGATAGATGCAGCCTATGAATGTCTCCGGCCTGTCCCTGCGCGATCTCGAATACGTCGTGGCGGTGGCCGAGGAAGGCCATTTCGGCCGCGCCGCCGAACGCTGCGCCGTCAGCCAGCCGACCCTGAGCGTCCAGGTGCGCAAGCTCGAGGAGTTTCTCGGCGTCGCCCTGTTCGAGCGCTCGAATCGCCGGGTGCTGCTCACGCCCGGCGGACAGGCGGTGGTTCGCCAGGCCCGGGCGGTGCTGGCGGAGGCGCGGGCGCTGCTGCTCGTCGCCCGCGAGGGGCGCGACGACGGAACCCTGCGCGGCCGCCTCGTCCTCGCGGCGATCCAGACGCTCGGCCCCTACCTGTTTCCCAAGGTGCTGCGGGACCTGCGCGAGGCCTTCCCGCACCTCGCCCTCGCGCTCAGCGAAGGGCGCACCGCCGAGATCCTGGATGCCCTGCGCGAGGGCAGGGCCGACGCGGCGCTCGTCTCCCTGCCGGTTCCCGAGACCGGGCTCGCGGTCGCGCCGCTGTTCGACGAGCCGTTCCTGCTCGCCTGTCCGGCCGAGCACGCCTTCGCCGCCGGCCCGGCGCCGCGGGCCGGCGACCTCGCGGGCACGGACCTGCTGCTCCTCGACGAGGGCAACTGCCTGCGCGACCAGGCGGCGGCGGCCTGCGGCGCCGGGCCGGCGAGCGGGCGCCACGCCACCAGCCTCGAGACCCTGCGCTCGATGGTGGCGGCGGGCGCCGGCTATACCCTGCTGCCGGCCCTCGCCGCTCCGCCCGGGCCGGACCCGACCGGCCTCACGGTCTGCCGCGGCTTCGGCCCGGACGGGCCGCGGCGCACCATCGCGCTCGCCTGGCGGGCGAGCGACCCCCGCGCGGAAGGACTGGCCGAGCTCGCCGGCTTCTTCCGCCGACATGCGCCTCACGCAACGCTGCCCCTCGGTCACCCGGTCGCGACCGCCCCGCGCGGCGACAGGACGGCGATTTCCGTATAGCGGCTCGTGCACAACGATTCCTCCAGCGCGACCCGATCCGCGCTCCCGTGCCCGATTCCCCCGCCGCCATGGATGCCAGGCCCCCCGCCCCTCCGCTCTCGCGCCGCCCGCTCGCGCGGATGGCGATCCTGTGGGCGGGCCTCGTCCTCGCCTCCGGCGCACTGGCGGGGCTGTTCCAGCTCGCCGGCTTCCCGGCCGCCCTGCTGCTCGGCCCGATGCTCGCGGCGATCGCCTTCGGGGTGCGGGGCGCCCCGATCCGGGTGCCGAAGGTCGGCTTCCAGGCCGCGCAGGCGATGATCGGCTGCCTCGTCGCCCACGCCGTCAACGCCTCGATCGTCGCGACGCTGATGGAGGACGGACTGCTGATCCTGGCGGTGGTCGGCGTCACCGTGGTGGCCTCGGCGATGACCGGCTGGATCCTCACCCGCATCCGCCTCCTGCCCGGCACCACCGCGGCCTGGGGCTCGTCGCCGGGCGGGGCCTCCGCCATGGTGGCGATGGCCGAGGAATTCGGCGCCGATCCGCGTCTCGTCGCCTTCATGCAGTACGTCCGGGTCGCCTGCGTGGCGCTCACCGCCTCGGTGGTCGCCCGCCTGCTGGCCGGGAGCGGCGGGACCGTGCCGGGCGGCGACATGGCGCCGGGGCCGCCGGCGGTCCTCGCCACCCTGGCGGTCGCGGGTGTCGGCGCCTGGGCGGGCCTGCGGCTGCGCGTGCCGGCCGGCGCGATGATCGGCCCGCTCGTCCTCGGCGCCGCGCTCCACGCCACCGGGCTCGCCGCGATGGCGCTGCCGTCCTGGCTCCTCGCGCTGGCCTATGCGGGCATCGGCTGGACGGTGGGCCTGCGCTTCACCCCCGCCACCGTGCGGGCGACGATCCACGCCCTGCCGGCGGTTCTGGTCGCGACCTTCGGGCTGATCGGGCTCTGCGGCCTGTGGGCCTGGGGCCTGACCTTCCTGCTGCCGATCGACTTCCTGACCGCCTACCTGGCGACGAGTCCGGGCGGGCTCGATTCGGTGGCGATCATCGCCGTCGGCACCCATTCCGACGTCTCGTTCGTGCTGGCGGTGCAGACCCTGCGGCTCCTCGTCGTCATCGTCACCGGCCCTCTGGTGGCGAAGTGGATCTCCCGGGGCGCCGCCCCCGCTGCCTGAGACGTTCGCGCACCTGTCAAGCTCGCATTCCGCTGCGAAACCCGCTATCCCGGCGCTGGAGGGCTCGAGCCCCGGCGCGACGCCCTCGCCCGTTCCGGACATGTTTGAAGCCGTGCACGACTACATCAAGAAGATCCTCGGCGCCCGCGTCTACGACGTCGCCGTCGAGAGCCCGCTGGATCCGATGCCGCGCCTGTCGCAGCGCCTCGGCGCCCAGGTGCTGCTCAAGCGCGAGGACCTGCAGCCGGTCTTCTCGTTCAAGATCCGGGGCGCCTACAACAAGATGGCGAGCTTGGGCGCGGACGCGCTCGCCCGCGGCGTGATCTGCGCCTCGGCCGGCAACCACGCGCAGGGCGTGGCGCTCGCCGCCAAGCGGCTCGGCGTCACCGCGGTGATCGTGATGCCGCGCACCACCCCGGCGATCAAGGTCGAGGGCGTGAAGTCCCGCGGCGGCCAGGTCGTCC
Organism: Methylobacterium ajmalii; assembly: GCF_036448855.1. Classification (NCBI taxonomy): domain Bacteria; kingdom Pseudomonadati; phylum Pseudomonadota; class Alphaproteobacteria; order Hyphomicrobiales; family Methylobacteriaceae; genus Methylobacterium; species Methylobacterium ajmalii. Next base: position 4,862 of record NZ_JAZFXT010000060.1, on the reverse strand, counting down.
TGCACGGCGACGCCTTCGACGAGGCCTATGCCCACGCCAAGACGCTGGAGGCCGAGCAGGGCCTGACCTTCATCCACCCCTACGACGATCCCGACGTGATCGCCGGCCAGGGCACGATCGGCCTCGAGATCCTGCGCCAGCACGGCGCCCCGATCGAGGCGGTGTTCGTGCCGGTCGGCGGCGGCGGCCTCGCGGCGGGTGTGGCCACCTTCGTCAAGTTCATGCGGCCCGAGACCAAGGTCATCGGCGTCGAGCCCGCCGACGCCGCCAGCATGAAGGCGGCGATCGAGGCCGACGAGCGGGTGATCCTCGACTCGGTCGGTCTGTTCGCCGACGGCGTCGCCGTGCGCCAGGCCGGGGAGGAGACGTTCCGGCTCTGCCGCCAGTACCTCGACGAGGTGATCACCGTCGACACCGACGCGATCTGCGCCGCGGTCAAGGACGTGTTCGACGACACCCGCGCCATGTCCGAGCCGTCGGGCGCGCTGGCGCTCGCCGGCCTCAAGGAATACGCCGCCCGCGGCAGCCTCGGGGCCGGGTCGCTGGTGGCGATCAACAGCGGCGCCAACCTCAACTTCGACCGGCTGCGCCACATCGCCGAGCGGGCCGAGATCGGCGAGCGGCGCGAGGCCCTGCTCGCCGTCACCATCCCGGAGCGGGCCGGCAGCTACCGCGCCTTCATCCGGGCGCTCGGCCGGCGCGCCATCACCGAATTCAACTACCGCTACGCGCCCGGCGCAGAGGCGCAGATCTTCGTCGGCGTGCAGCTCTCCGGCGGCCGGCCCGAGAAGGAGGCCCTGGTCGAGGAGCTGCGCCGTCTCGGCTACGCCGTGACGGACCTCACCGACAACGAGGTGGCCAAGCTCCACGTCCGCTACATGGTCGGCGGCCGGGTGACGGGCCTCGCCGACGAGCGGCTCCTGCGCTTCGAGTTCCCGGAGCGCCCGGGCGCGCTGCTCAAGTTCCTCGACAGCCTCGGCGTGACCTGGAACATCTCGCTGTTCCACTACCGCAACCACGGCGCCGATTACGGCCGGGTGCTCGCCGGCATCCAGGTGCCCGAATCGGAACGCGGCCGGTTCGCCGCGGCGCTCGCCGAGCTCGGCTACGAGCACGTCGACGAGACCGACAACGCGGCCTACCGGCTGTTCCTCGACGGTCAGCCGAGGGCGGTGCCGTCGCCGGCCGCCGCAGTGGCGCCGGCGGCGTGAGGCGATCTCCGCTCGATTCGCCCGAAGAAAGTTAGAACGCACCTCCCCTCTCCCATGGGGAAAGGGGGGGGTGCGCTCAGGGGATCCTGGGACGGGGCGCGGCACTCGGATATTCCTGCGGGTGACGCCCCACCCTCGCCACGCTCGCGCGGCACGAGAGCCGCCTTGACGCCGCCGCGCCGCCGGTTCACCTCCCCCCGATGCCTCCGCTCCTCGCCCTGCCCTTCCCCGCCATCGACCCCGTCGCGGTCGCGATCGGGCCGCTGCAGATCAAGTGGTACGCCCTCGCCTACATCGTGGGCCTGGTGGGCGGCTGGTTCTACGCCAAGCGCCTGGTCTCGACGCCGTCTTTGTGGGGCGCGGTGCGCCGGCCCACCCCCCTCGACATCGACGACCTGATCGTCTGGGTCGCCCTCGGCGTCGTGATGGGCGGGCGGATCGGCTACGTGCTGTTCTACAACCTCGCCGCCTACCTCTCGCACCCGGCCGAGATCCTGGCGATCTGGCGCGGCGGCATGTCGTTCCACGGCGGCTTCCTCGGCGCGGTCCTGGCGCTGGTGCTGTTCTCCCGCCGACGCGGCCTCAACACCTACGCGATGCTCGACCTCGCCGCGGTGGTGGTGCCGATCGGGCTGTTCTTCGGGCGCATCGCCAACTTCGTGAACGGCGAGCTGTGGGGCCGGCCGGCGCCGGACTTTCCCTACGCCATCGTCTTCCCGAACGGCGGGCCGCTGCCGCGCCACCCGAGCCAGCTCTACGAGGCCGTCGCCGAGGGCCTGGTGCTGTTCGTCCTGATGGCGCTCGCGGTGCGCCGCGTCGGCTTCCGCCGGCCCGGGCTGCTCGGCGGCCTGTTCGTCGTCGGCTACGCCGTCGCCCGCACCACCTGCGAGTTCTTCCGCGAGCCCGACCCGCAGCTCGGCTTCCTGTTCGGCACCCATGTCGAGGCGTTCGGCGGCGGCATCACCATGGGGATGCTGCTGTGCGTGCCGATGGTGATCGTCGGCGCGATCTTCATCGTGCGGGCTTTGCGCGGCGACACGCGGCCCCGGCCACGGCTCGACGGGAACGCGGTCGAGGCCGAGTCCTCCGGGATGACGTCGACGTGAGCGAGACGCCGCTCCTCGGCGAGCTGCGCCGCCTGATCGCCCTCGACGGGCCGATCTCCGTCGAGCGCTACATGGCGCTCTGCCTCGGCCACCCGGTCCACGGCTACTACCGCACCCGCGACCCCCTCGGCGCGAACGGCGACTTCACCACCGCGCCGGAGATCAGCCAGATCTTCGGCGAGCTTCTCGGCCTGTGGACCGCGGAGGTCTGGCACGGCCTCGGCCGGCCGGGCGCGTTCCACCTCGTCGAGCTCGGCCCAGGACGCGGCACGCTGATGGCCGACGCCCTGCGCGCCCTGCGCGCCGCCGCGCCCGACTGCCTGGCGGCGGCCGACCTCCACCTCGTCGAGACGAGCCCAGTGCTGCGGGCGGCCCAGGCCCGGGCACTCCCGGGCTCCGCCCCGACCTGGCACGAGAGCATCGACACCCTGCCGGCCGGTCCGATGATCGCGCTCGCCAACGAGTTCTTCGACGCCCTGCCGGTGCGCCAGTACCAGCGCACCGAGCGCGGCTGGTGCGAGCGCCGGATCGGCCTCGGGCCCGACGATGCCCTCGCCTTCGGCCTGAGCCCGGACCCGACGCCCGAGATCGCCGCGGACGGGGCGCCCGGCGCGGTCCTGACCCTGCCGGCGGTCGCCCTCGACCTCGCGCGCCACCTCGCCGGCCGGCTCGCCCGCGAGGGCGGCGCGCTCCTCGCCATCGATTACGGCGACCTCTTCGGCGGCACCGCCGACACGCTCCAGGCGGTGGTCCGCCACCGCTTCGCCGACCCCCTGGCCGCCCCCGGCGAGGCCGATCTCACCGCCCAGGTCGATTTCGCCGCCCTCGCCCGCGCCGCCGCCGGGGAAGGCGCCGTGGTGCACGGACCCGCGACGCAGGCCGACTTTCTCCTGGCCCTCGGCCTCGCCCAGCGGGCGGAGCGCCTCGCCGCCCGGGCGAATCCCGAGCAGGCCGCCGCCGTCAGGGCCGGGGCCGACCGCCTGACCGACCGCGCCACCCGCGGCATGGGCCACCTGTTCAAGGTGATGGGGCTCGCCGGACCGAACCAGCCCGCGCTTCCCGGCTTCTAGAGAGCCCCACGATCGCGTTGCACTCGCGAAGCGCTCCAGGTCTTTGATTTCGCCGCATTGTCTTCGACGACCGGCATCCGCTTCATCGGAAAATGCCCTCGATTCCCGCTTTCGACACGATTGCCGGGCGAAGGTGCGGGATGCTCCCCGAGGACGATTCCGCCATGGTCATCGACGCGCCCGCCCTGCAGCTCCCCGGCATCCGCCACGCCTTCTTCACCCGGCAAGGCGGGGTGTCGGAGGGGCTCTACGCCTCGCTCAACGGCGGCCTCGGCTCCGGCGACGACCCCGAGCATGTCCGCGAGAACCGCCGCCGCATGACGGAGCGGCTCGGGCTGGCGCCGGGCAATCTCGTCAGCCTCTACCAGATCCACTCGGCGGAGGCCGTGGTCGTCGAGGCGCCCTTCCCCGAGCGTCCCCGCGCCGACGCGATGGCGACCCGGGTGCCGGGCCTGGGCCTCGGCATCCTGACCGCCGATTGCGGACCGATCCTGTTCGCCGATGCGGAAAACCGCGTCGTCGGCGCGGCCCATGCCGGCTGGAAGGGCGCGCTCACCGGCGTGATCGAGGCGACGCTCTCGGCCATGGAAAGCCTCGGCGCCGACCGGGCCCGGACCGTCGCGGTGCTCGGCCCGACGATCGGCGCCTCCGCCTACGAGGTCGGGCCCGAGTTCCGCGAGCGCTTCGAGGCCGAGGACGCGGCGAATGCCCGCTACTTCGCCGTGAGCCCGGAGCGGCCGACCCACAGCCTGTTCAATCTTCCCTCCTACATCGTCGCGCGGCTGCAACGCGCCGGAATCGGCACGGTGGCCAATCTCGGCCTGTGCACCTACGCCGACCCGGAGCGATTCTTCAGCTACCGCCGCACCACCCACCGCCAGGAGGCCGATTACGGCCGCCTCGTCTCGGCGATCGCCCTCGCGCCCTGACGCTGCTCCAGCCCCCTCCCCAGGTGCGATTCCGCACGCGAACCGCCCGCCTTAGGGCGCCGTTCGGCTTTCGTTAGGATTGCTGGGGCAAGCGTAGAAAAAAAATATGTGCGCCGATGAACCTTGGCCGTTCGCGCGCGTTAAGGGGGATAAGGAGCCAAGGGAATGCTCGCGATGAACAGCCGTTAAGGCCGCGGTGAAACTCACCAGCGTTGTCGCGAGGACACAGCTTTCACCGGGCTACCGGGGTATGTCGTGGACACTGCTTCGGACGGCCACCGACCCGAAAACGGGCGCGGCCTCCGCCGCATAGTAGGAAGGACCAGTTTCCCATGAAGTCGCTTCTCAAGAGCGCTACCGCCCTCGCCGGCGTCCTCGTTGCCGGTTCGGCTCTCGCCGCCGACCTGCCGCGTCGCGTCGCCCCGCCGCCGGTCTTCACCCCGGTGCCGGTCTTCACCTGGACGGGCTTCTACGCCGGTTTCAACGCCGGTTACGGCTTCAACACCGCTGACACCCGCGCCCCGACCGTGATCGGCGTGCCGGCCG